>JAPLRD010000217.1:0-18208 GCA_026399375.1 Pseudomonadota bacterium | reverse complement strand
GGGGCTGCACATCGTCATGGGGGCGACCGCGGGGCAGAAGGTGAAGAACATGATGGGCGATATCACCGCCGGCCTGATCGCGCCGACCGAGTTGATCTGCCGGGTCGTCTGATTCTCGAAGCTGACTGCCGATTCTTTTCGGGCCGGGGATTAGCATTTATACTTCTTTCATCCGCCGTTGAATTGCTCTTGCCTTCTGCACTGACGCTGTCCAGTGCGTGATTCGCAGTCAACGATTTTTCGCAGCCTGTCGATAGCGACTTACCAGGGAAAGAACATGGGAAGAACATTCTTGAAAGTGCTCCTGATCGCGTGCGCCGCAGCGGCGCCGCTGAGCCAGGCGCTTGGCGCCGATGCGGCATGGCCGCAGCGCATGGTGCGCATCATCGTTCCGTTCGCGCCGGGGGGGCCTGCCGATGCGCTCGCGCGCGTGGTGGGACAGAAGCTCTCGGAGCGCTGGGGACAGCCGGTCATCGTCGAAAACAAACCCGGCGCAGGCGGCAACATCGGCATGGCAGAAGGCGCCAACGCCAAGCCCGACGGCTATACGCTGGTGCTCGCGCCCGGCGGGAACCTGACCATCAATCCGCACTACTACAGCAAGATGCCCTTTGACGTGTTCAAGGATTTCGCGCCGGTCACAATCCTGGCCGAGGCGCCCAACGTGCTGCTCGCCTCGCCCAAGCTGCCGGTGAAGACGCTGAAGGACCTCATCGCCTACGCGCGGCAGAAGCCGGAAGGCGTCACCTACGCGTCCTCGGGCGGCGGCAGCACGCAGCACATCGCGGGCGAGATGCTCGGCCTGGAGGGAAATTTCAAGACCCTGCAGATCCCGTTCAAGGGGTCCGTGCCCTCGGTCGCGGCCGTCATCGCCGGCGACGTCGACCTCGTGTTCATCGCGGCGGCGACTGCGCTGCCCTATGTGCAATCGAACAAGGCGACGGCGCTCGGCATCGCCGGCATGACGCGCTCCAACGTCATGCCCGACGTGCCGACGCTGCACGAGGCCGGGTTGCCGAATTTCGAGGCGACGTCGTGGTACGCGCTGATTACGCGCAGCGGCACGCCGCCCGAGCTGCTGGCCAAGCTGCACGGTGACATCGCCGACGTCATCAAGCTGGAAAAAGACAGGATCGTCAATCTCGGGTTTGTCCCGTCCGGCAAGGGGCTGAAGGATTTCGCAGCCGTGATGCAGCGCGAGAGCGAGCGCTGGAAGAATACGATCGTCAAGGCCAAGATCCAGGGCGAGTAGCGCTGCAGCCTGTCCGGCCCACCTGAACGGCGACCAAATCGCGGGAGCGAGTGCATGAAAAAAGCCAATTACAACAAACAGGACCTGCGCCATTTTCTGCAGCAATACGAAGCCGAGAATCCGTCGCGCGTGGTGCGCATCACCGAACCGGTAGGCATGGACTACGACTGCACCGCCATCGCCTTCGAGATGGAAAGGCGCAAGCTGAGTCCGCTGCTGATTTTCGAGAACGTGCAAGGATCGCGCTTTCCGGTATTGATGAATCTCTACAGCGCGCGCGACCGCTTTGCCGCCGCCATCGGCTGCGCCCCGGGCGAACTGATCGAGAAGTGGGCTGCGCTGGATGCGCAGCCGATCAAGCCCAAGCTACTCAGCTACTCAAAACCGGCCCCGTTCTGGATGTCGTGATCACGGGAGATGCGCTCGACCTTGCCTACCTTCCGATCCAGCGCAATTTTGCGGGTGACGGCGGCAAATACCTGACCAACGGCATGTTCGTGGCGATGGACCCGGAAACGGGTGTGCGCAACGTCTCCTTCCACCGCTGCCAGGTCAACGGCAAGACCCGCTTCGGCACCAGCCTGCACAGCAGGCGCCACCTGTGGAATTACGCGCGTCGGGCGAAGGAGATGGGGCTGACGAAACTGCCCGTCGTGATCGTCGTGGGTTGCCATCCGCTGATTACCTTCGGCACCGGATTGTGGAAAGGCCCGATCAGCGCCGACGAATACGAGAGCGCAGGCGGCTTCCTCGGCGAACCGCTGGAGGTGGTGCGCGGCGTGACCGTGCCCGTCGACATACCGGCGCACGCCGAAATGGCGATCGAGGGCCATCTGCTGCTCGACGTCGAGGAGCCCGAAGGGCCGTTCGGCGAATTCACCGGCTACGCCTCTGAACGCTCGACGCACCACGCGTTCGAGGTGACGGCCATCCTGCACCGAAAGGACGCCTTCTATCACTCGATCGTCGGCGGCATTTCGGATGAGCACACGCTGCTGCTCGGCATTGCGCAGGAGGCGCGGCAGTTGAAGGCGCTGCGCGTGCAGTATCCGAACGTGAAGGCGGTGCACTACCCCAAGTCCGGCACCTGCCTGCTGCACTGCTATATTTCGGCGAAAGGCACGGCGCCGGGCGAAGCGAGGAACATCGCGCTGGCCGCGCTGGGCGACAATCTGACGCTCAAGCTCGTGGTCGTCGTCGACGACGATATCGACGTCTACAACGAACAGGAAGTGATGTGGGCCGTCGCCACCCGATTCCAGGCTGACCGGGACACCGAACTGATCAAGATCGGGATGGGCGCGATTCTGGATCCGTCGAACAACGCGGGTCAGACGGCGAAACTCATCATCGACGCGACGCGCAAGCGCGATCCCTATCCGCGCCGGCATACGCTTCCGGTCGAGTCGGAGGCGGCCGCAAGAGATTTGGTGTCGCGCTTGTTGAGCGGCAGCGGCGGCTAGGTTAAGAATCAAGTACTGCAAGCGCGGCTGTCGCCGGAACGCGACGTGCCCCGCGGTCGATCAGGCGGCGGCGCTGCGCGGGAGCGTCAGCATCGCTTCCAGTCCGCCTTCGGCGCGGTTGCGCAGCACCAGGTCGCCGCCGTGCGCGCGCGCGATGTTGCGCGCGATGCCGAGACCGAGCCCGGTGCCGCCGGTGTCGCGATTGCGCGATGCCTCACCCCTGAAGAACGGCTCGAACGCGCGTTCCAGTTCCGGCTCGGGGATGCCTGCGCCGTAATCGAGCACGCGGATGGTCAACCGGTCCGTGGCATCTTCCACCACGATCGTGGCGCGCTCGCCGTAGCGGATTGCATTGTCCACCAGATTGGTGAGGCAGCGCCGCAGGGCAAGCGGGCGGCCGGGATACGGCTTTTCGATCCTGCCTTCGATCGCGACATTGCCCCCGGTGTCCTGATAGTCGGTCTGCAGGCTTTCGAGCAGCGCCATCGCGTCGATGCGCTGCACCGGTTCGCTGGTGCTGGCGTCGCGCATGAAATCCAGCGTCTGCGTGACCATGGACTCCATTTCATCGAGATCCCGGGCAAATTTGGCGCGCAGTTCTTCGTCCTCCAGCATTTCCGTGCGCAGCCGCAACCGCGTGATCGGCGTCTTCAGGTCGTGCGACATGGCGGTGAATATCCGGGTGCGGTCGGCGATGAAACGCGACAGGCGCTGCTGCATGGTGTTGAACGCCCGCGCCGCGCGCTGTGCTTCGCTCGGTCCCGTTTCGGGCAGGGGCGGGCGGTTGATATCCTCGCCCAGCTTTTCCGCGGCGCTTGCGAGCGCCGACAGCGGGCCCGTTACCCAGCGCACCGCGATCAGGGAGAGCACGATCACCGTCACCAGCAGGATGAGCAGGGTCGCCGCCAGCCGCAGCGGCATGCCTATGGCCTGGGGCGAGACGTGGGAATCGAAGGTGACCCAGGTTCCGTCCTGCAAGGCGACTTGCACCGTGAAGAACACGCCGCCCTGGGGGAAGCCTTGTCCCATGCCGCGCCCCCAGCCGCCGCCGCGGCCCTGCATCATGGGCATGTCCGCCGGCGGGCCGGCGCGCGGCGGCTGGCGCAGGCTCTCGGGAGCGGATTCGGACCGGACCACGATCATCTTGGTGTCTTCGCCGAGCGCATAGCGCAATACGGTGAGGAACATGGTTTGCGGGAAGTCCGCCTCCGCATGCGCCTTGTCCTTGGACATCGGAGGCCGGTCCAGCGACACCGCGAGCGGCGCCGCATTGAAAACGGCGACGACCCGTTTTCGCTCTGCGGCGGGCAGCGAATCTAGCAGCTTGACGATGTCGGATATCTGCTGCGCGAGGCGCATGCCGCCCGCGCGGTAGAGCAACTGGTCGCGCTCGGTGAGGTTTATGTACGCCGTGGCGAGCTGGGCGAGCAGCAGGCCGCCGAGCAGGACCAGGACCAGTCTGCCGAAGAGGCTGCGCGGCGCGAAGCGCATCAGCGCTCGATCTCGACCGGGACCGCGAGCACATAGCCCTCGCCGCGCACGGTCTTGATGATCTGCGGATCAGCCGGACCGTCGCCCAGGCGGTGGCGCAGGCGGCTGACCTGGATGTCTATGCTGCGGTCCATCGGATCGGCTTCACGGCCCTTGGAGAGCAGCATCAGCTGGTCGCGCGTGAGCACGTGGTTCGGATGGCTCAGGAAAATCCGCAGCAACTGGTATTCGTTGCCGCTGAGGGATGTGACCACGCCTTCGGACGACACAAGGTGGCGGGCCACGGTGTCCAGGCGCCAGCCGGCGAAGGCGATGCCGCTGGCATTGTCGGCGCGCAGGTTGCGCGGCAGGCTGCGATAACGCCACAGCACGCTCTTGATGCGCGCCAGCAGTTCCCTCGGGCTGAAAGGCTTGGCGATGTAGTCGTCGGCGCCCATTTCCAGGCGGGCGATGCGGTCGGGTTCGTCGCCGCGCGCGGTGAGCATTATTCGCCGAGCAGGCTGCGGATCTCGGCGTCGTCATCGACGATCAGGATGTGGTCGGGGGCGTCCATGTTTGCGGTTATGGGCATGCACCGGCCCGCGTTGTGGATGAAATCTCCAGCCTAGTGTATCAATTCGGCGCTCAGGCGCTCAGGCGCTCAATTGGCGGGATTGAGGGAACTCACCGGACCGACGAGACTGACGGGATTGTCCTGTATTTTAAAGTCGTGTGCTGCAATGTGGTCCGCGATCTTCAGTGTTGTCTCGACGATAGTGTTGTTGACGAGATTCAGCGACATCGAGGACCCGGCGTTGGAACTGCCGATCAATTGGTACTCGCCGGGCTTGACCAGTTGCAATTCGACCTTTACCGCCGTGGCAGGAAATTCGGCTTTCGCGTATTCATTGGTATTGGCCGTTACCACGCCGCCGGACCGGATTGCCGCTTCCCGAAACAGTTCATTGGGGAATTTCGGTCCGTTGAGAACGACCGTCTGTGTTTTGTTCCCCAGCGTCGATCCTGCGATCATGACGGGGACCGCCATGCAGCCGGAGAGAATCGTGGCGAGGTAGATCAATGCGAAGGATATCGACGTCCGTATCGTGCGGTTCATCATTTTTTGCAACTCCAATTGGATCACTAAACATGACCAAGCTTGATCACGTCCGCTTTTATAACCGTTCGCGGCCGCATCTTGGGCGGGAATTGTATCGTTGTGTATCAGACCGGGTATCTTGATGGCTGAGCGTACAAAACTCGAACTGGCGGCTTACATTCGCATGGTGCAATGGGAACCGATGCGGCGGATCAATGATTGGCGGCTGCAGAGCAAACAACCTCATTGTCATCGAACGGAGAATCATCATGAAACGAGTAACGAAAATTGCAATCGGCGCGGTCGCCGCGCTGACCCTCGGGTTGGCGGCGGCGGCCGTGCACGCGCACCCCTACGGCTACGGTCCGGGAATGGGCATGGGCCAGGGGCAGGGTTATGGTCCGGGAAATGGTCCAGGCGCCGGCATGGGACCGGGAATGGGCCACATGGGTCGCGGCGCCATGATGGGCTACGGACAGTAATGGTCCAATGGGCCGGGGCATGGGGCCGCAAGCGCAGGGAAATCCGGCGGCCGCCGCCGAATGGCGCCTGTCCAGCCTGAAATCGGATCTGAAGATCACCGCTGCGCAGGAGTCCGCATGGAAGGCCTTCGCCGACCAGGCGAAGCAGCAGGCCGAAGCGATGCAGGCGCTGATGAGCACGGTTCAGGGCAGTGCACAGGCGACTGCGCCCGAGCGCCTCGAATTGCGCAACCAGGTCATGAAGAAGCGCCAGGAGCAGATGGAGAAAGGGACCGCGGCGTTCAAAGAACTCTATGCCGTCCTGAGTCCGGAGCAAAAAGCGCTGGCCGACCAGCGCGCCGGCCATGGCATGATGGGCGGCAGGGGCATGGCGTTCAACCGTCCCGGCAGGTAAGCTACGCGACTCATCCGTAGGGCGGGGCAACCCGCCCTTTTTTAATCTACTTTGCGGCCGCTTATGAGCTTTGTACGGCGATTTTCGAAATTGTTGTTGCCGCTTGTGTTCGGCGCGGTGGTTCTGGGCGCGATCGTCTTTCTGCTGGTCCGCAACGGTCCGTTCGCGCCGGTCAAGGTCACGCAGGCGCGGGTCGAGCAAGGGGCGCTGACGCCGAAGATATTTGGCATCGGCACGGTGGAAGCGCGCCGCAGCTATCTCGTCGGCCCGACCGTGGCGAGCAGGGTGGTGAGGGTGCTGGTCGATCAGGGCGACAGCGTGCGCGCCGGCCAGCTGCTGGCGGAGTTGGATGCGGTCGATCTTGACGAGCGCATGGCGGGCGCCGCCAATGCGCAGGAGCGCGCCGCGAGCACGACGCAGGCCTCCGCGGCGCTGGTGCGCGAAGCCAAGAGCCGCAATGAACTGGCGGCGGCCAGCGCCAAACGCTATGCCGATCTGCGCCAGAAGAATTTCGTCAGCCAGGAAGCGGTAGACGCCAAACAGCACGAGGCCAACGCGGCGCGCGCCGCCCTGGAAGCCGCGGAGTCGCAGCTCGCGGCGGCACGCAAGGACCAGGAGCGGTTCGGCGCGGATCGCGCCGGCATCGTCAAGCAGCGCGCGCAGTACCGGCTGCACAGTCCCGTCGACGGGCTGATTTCCGCGCGCGACGCGGAGCCCGGTTCGACCGTCGTGGCGGGCCAGGCGGTGCTGCGCCTGATCGATCCGGCCAGTCTTTGGATCAAGGCGCGCATCGATCAGGGGCGTTCGGGCGGCATTGCGGTCGGACAGGCGGTGAGCATCGTGCTGCGCTCGCGCCCGGGGCAGGCGCTGCCGGGCAAAGTGGCGCGCATCGAGGTCGCAAGCGACAGCGTCACTGAAGAGCGCATTGTGAATGTAGCTTTCGACAAACTGCCGGCCGATTTTTCCAGCGGCGAACTGGCCGAAGTGACGATCGCGTTGGCGGGCGTGGAGAAAGCCCTCTACCTTCCCGCAGCGGCGATCCGGCGCGTCAAAGGGCAGGCCGGGGTCTGGCGCATAAGCGACGGCAAAGTGTCCGTAGTTCCGGTGCGCACCGGCGTGCAGACATTGGACGGACAAACCCAGGTGCTCGAGGGGCTGGCGCAGGGCGATGCGGTGGTGCTGCACGCGTTGCAGGAATTGCGCGCGGACGAAAAGGTGCGGGTCGTAGAGAGCTTGAAATGATCAGCCTCGCCGGGCGCGACATTCTCCATTCCTGGGGAAAATATGTTTTCACCGGCGTCGGCCTGGGGCTGCTGATCGGGGTCACGCTGTCGATGGCGGGGATCTACCGCGGCATGGTGGACGACGCCAAGGCGCTGCTCGGCAACAGCGGCGCCGACCTGTGGGTGGTGCAGCGCGACACCCTGGGCCCCTACGCCGAGCCGTCCACTCTGCACGACGACGCCTGGCGCGGAATTCTGGGCATGCCCGGCGTGGCCGAGGCCGGCAACGTGACCTATCTGACCATGCAGGCGCTGCATGGCGGGCATGACGTGCGCGTCATGGTGGTCGGTTTCGAACCCGGACATCCCGGCGAACCGGTCTCGCTCATCGCCGGCCGGCCGCTGACGCGCTCGCACTACGAGGCCATCGCCGACATAAACAGCGGTTTCGAACTCGGCGACCGCATCCGCATCCGCCGCCACGAATATGCGGTGGTCGGACTGACGCGGCGCATGGTGTCCTCCAGCGGCGATCCCATGGTGTTCATTCCGCTCAAGGACGCGCAGGAAGCGCAGTTCCTCAAGGACAACGATGCCGTGCTGAACGATCGCGCGCGCACCGCGGCCAATCCCGGGCTGAACCGGCCGGGCATTCCGGGCTTGCTCGAAGCCATCACCGAGAGCCAATCCGCCAATCACAACGTCAACGCCGTGCTGGTGCGCATCGCCCCCGGCTGGGACGACGAAGAGGTGGCGAGCGGAATCCGCCGCTGGAAGCGGCTGCAGGCCTATACGCGCAGCCAGATGGAGGACATCCTGATCGCGAAGCTCATCGCCACCTCGGCCAGGCAGATCGGCATGTTTCTGGTCATTCTCGCGATCGTCAGCGCCGCCATCGTCTCCTTCATCATCTATACCATGACGCTGGGGAAGATCCGCGAGATCGCGGTGCTGAAACTGATCGGCACGCGCGACCGCACCATCGCCGGCATGATCCTGCAGGAGTCGCTGGGCCTGGGGCTGGTCGGATTCGTCATCGGCAAGATTGCCGCCACCTTGTGGGCGCCGCATTTTCCCAAGTATGTGCTGCTCGAAACGGGAGACACGTTGCGCGGGTTCGTCGCCGTCATGGTCATCTGCGCGCTCGCCAGCATCATCGCCATTCGCGCCGCGCTGCGTGTCGATCCGGCCACTGCGATAGGTGGATGAGCGTGATCGGGCCGGCAATCCGCATCGAAGGGCTGACCAAGCGTTACGGCAGCGGTGATACGGCCGTTGACGCGCTGCGCAATGTGGACATGAGCATAGACCCGGGCGAGGTCGTGGGCCTGATCGGGCCTTCGGGCTCGGGCAAGAGCACCCTGTTGAAATGCCTGGGGGCGGTGATCGAGCCGACCAAGGGGAAAATCTCGCTTTCCGGCCAGCCCATCTACGACAGCGACGCCGGCGGCTGGCAGAGCAGGGACCTGCATGCACTGCGCCGCGATCGTATCGGCTTCATCTTTCAGGCGCCGTACCTGATTCCTTTTCTCAACGCCACGGACAACGTTGCGTTGCTGCCCATGCTCGCCGGCAATTCGAATGCGTCGGCGCGGCAGCGGGCGGGGGAGTTGCTGCAGGCGCTCCAGGTGGCGCACCGCGCCAGCGCCGCGGTGTCGCAATTGTCGGGGGGCGAGCAGCAGCGCATCGCGATCGCGCGCGCGCTGGCGAACCAGCCGCCCGTGATCCTCGCCGACGAACCGACCGCGCCACTGGACAGCGAGCGTGCCCTGAACGTGATCCACATCCTGAACCAGATGGCGCAGCAGTATCAGACGGCGATCATCATCGTCACGCACGACGAGAAAATCATCCCCACGTTCAAGCGGCTCTACCGCATCGTCGACGGCCGCACGCACGAGGAGGCCGGGGAAGGGCGGGTGGTCTGATTCAATCCTGCTGTTTTCTCGCCACCATGCCGATGAGCGCCGAGCGTCCGCGGTGACCGGCGCCTTCGGCGATATCGTCGTCGTATTCCGCCATCTGCTCCATGTACCAGCCTGGAAACGCGGCACGCAGCAGGTCGGGCGTGTACATGTTTTCCGCATGCGGCGGGCCGCCGGTCTTGTACTCCAGCTGCCGCGGCGTATAGCCGTGCAGCAGGATGCGCCCGCCGGGGCGGGTGGCGCGTTTCATTGAGGCGAACTGGCGCCGGCGTTCGTCCGGACCGGCGAACTGGATGAAAATGCCGACCACCCAGTCGAACGAGTTCTCCATTTCCGCCGGCGGCCATTCCGGCGCGAGCAGATCAGCCACTAGAAAATGCACCTCGACGCTGCGCCCGGCGGCGAGCTTGCGCGCCTTGGCCACCGCGATCGGGGAAATTTCGACGGCCGTCACCTTAAGTCCCTGCTCAGCCAGCCATACGGAATTTCGGCCCTCGCCGTCGGCCACGGAGAGGGCGCTGTGGCCTTCCTCGAACAGGTGGGCGCGCCGCGCCATGAAATGGCTGGGCTCGATGCCGAACAGATAATCGTCGCCGGCGTCGCGGTAGCGGGTGTTCCAGAGGGCTTCGTGGTTCATTGTATCTCCCCGGGGGCAAGAGGCACTCTCGTTTCTGGCGCGCAACGCCTGCATTGATAATACGCGCAACTGCCTATATAGTCGCGACGGAAACCCATGGAGCCAAGGTGGAAAAACTCAGTCACGCCTTCGATGCGGTAGCGGCCTATTTCAGAGTCCTGTCCGAGCCGACGCGGTTGCGGATCATGCATGCGATCTGCGAGCAGGAGAAGACAGTGTCGCAAATCGTCGAAGAGCTGGGTGCAACGCAGACGAATGTCTCGCGCCACCTGAACATGATGCACAGGAACGGCGTGCTCGCAAGGCGCAAGGAAGGCAATCAGGTGCATTACCGCGCGGCCGACCCGGCGATGGTCGAAATCTGCCGGAATGTATGCAACCGCATCGCAGCGCAACTGGACGAGAAGAAGCCGCTGCGCGGCGATTTGCTCCGGTTGATGCCGCGAACGAAGGGGAAGAAGCGCGCGGCCTGAGGCCGCGCGCCGCTCATGCCGCGCTAGAGGGCGATGCTGAAGTTCCCGTCCCCGGCGTAGCGCACCTTGGCATCGAGAAAATAGACGTCCAGTTCGGCGCGCAGCAACTTGGCGGTGTCGTAGGCTTCGCCCGAGCGCGCACCTGTGGAGCAGATGAATACGATAGGCTGGCCCGCGGGCAGGGTGGCGATCTTCTGCGCCAGTTCGTCCATGGGAATATTGATCGCCCCCTTGATCGTGCCAGCTGCGTACTCCTTCTGGTCGCGGATGTCGACCACGATCAGCGCGCCCGGATTCTCTTTCATGATGCGCTCGAACCATGCGGGCGAAACCGACCCCTTCTCCTTGCCGGTCTCGACCTTGACGCTCGCTTTGGCTGCGCTCCCTGAAGCTTCGGGTGCGGCGGCGGCTTTCGGCGCGCCGTAGAGCTTGATCCAGTCCGGATGGCCCAGCGCGTAGGTCTTGACGTTGGTGTAACCCAGTTTGCGCGCTTTCGCAGCGGAATTCGGGCTGAGCGGGCATTCCAGCCCGCCGCAATAGAAGATCAACTCGGTGGCCTTGTCCGCCGGTAGCTTGTCGGCGCTCTTGTCGAATTCACTGTCGGAAATGTGCACTGCCGTGGGGATCATGCCGTCCTTGTCGACGACGCGCTTCGGCCGGGAGTCGATCAGCATGTAAGCTGCTTTCTCGTCCATCAGTTTCTTGATGTAGGTGCCAGCGACCGTTGGGAATTCGCCTTTGGTGACCCACTCGGGGTAACCGTTGGTATAGACCTTGACGTTGGTGTAGCCGAGCGCCTCGGCCTTCCTGGCCGAGTTGTGGCTGAGCACGCATTCGGGGCCTTCGCAGTAGTAGATCAGCAGCATGCCCTTGTCCTGGGGCAGTTGATCCTTCATCTGCTCGAACTTGTCGTCCGGGATGTTGACCGCGCCGAAGATGTGGCCGGGATTGAATTTGCGCGCGGCCGGCCGCGCGTCGATCAGCATCACGCCTCGCTTGGGCGGGATGGCGACCCACTGTTTGACGAAATCGAAGTCAACCAGGTTCTTGTAATAATTGGCCTGCGCAGCCTGCAGGCTGGCCGCCTGGGCATGTGCCGTGGCGCTCCAGAGTACGGCGGGCAGTGCGACGGGCAGCGCCAGCGCCAGCGCGATCCCAAGATTCTTGAGTTGTGCATTCACGATGATCTCCTATGAGGTCGGTAAATTGATGTGCTGCGGCGACGCCTAGTTGCAACCGGCCGGCGCATCGCCGTCCTTGGCGCCCTTCTGCAGGAACGCCTTGACGTCTTCGATCAGGTCTTTTTCCGGCAGGTCCGCGTATTTCGCCGCCGCCGCATTCTTGGCCTTGATGCTGTCGCGGTACTGGCTGCTGAAATAGTGTTTGACCGTGTTCTTGCCGTGCTTGTCCGCCTGAAAATAGGCGGTCCACTGCGCCTTGGTGCTGTCGTTGGGCGCGATGGGCTTCTTCAGTTCGGCGGTGTGGCAGGAGGTGCACACCTGCCGGTAGTAGATGCGGCCGCGCTTCCAGTCGGCGTCGTAAGCTTGCGCCGCGTTCATCGCGGCGGCGCCCAGCATGAGCGCCAGCGCTTTCATTCCGAATCCGTTTTTCATTTTCAATTCTCCTGTGCGTCGAATGGGTGAATCTTCTGTCCGGCGCTCAAGCAGCGCCTTCCTTGACGGTGTTCGCGGCCGGTTCGTCGCCTTCCGCGTCCTCCCAGCCGGTGATCATCGCCTTGATGTGGGCGAGCGGCGTATGCCCGGTGGTGGAGAGGTAGAGATGGCCGATCAGGAAAGCGAGCATCATGAACGCCGCGGCGGTATGCACCAGCGCGATCGGGCCGAGTTGCAGGCCGGCAAGAACGGGGACTTTCAAGGCGGCGAGTTCGTTGTAATAAAGGTAAGCCAGGCCGCTCACCCAGATAAGTGGGTTGATGACCAGTTTGACCAGCAGATAGGCCAGCCGCTGCAGCGGATTGTGCTTGCTCAATTGTGTGGCGCGGAAAGGATGCGGCGCGCCGGTGAAAATGCCCACCGAGTAGTAATTCATTACCGCGACGACGTTCTTTGTCGTCGGGATGTACTGCTTCCATTCGCCGGTGGTGAAGTGCCAGAAGATCGCGAACAGCCAAAGCCCGATCAGCGTCCACGCCGCAGTGGTGTGCAGGTTGGCCGCCTTTTCCCAACCGAACAGCGCATACGTCCCGTGGATTTCGAAACCGGTCGCGAGCATGAAGATGATGAGCGCGGCCTGCGCCCAGTGCCAGAAGCGTTCGAAGCGCTTGAAGATGTACATGCGTGCCATGATCGGTTCCTATCGGTTACTTGCGCTTGCGCAGGACGATGCGCCCGAAGCCGTGGACCAGCGTGCCGAGCAGCGTCAGCGCCGCCAATGTCCAGCCGGCGGTGTCCAGCCAGCCGGCGTGATCGCTCGCACGGCCCGGTATGTAGATCCCGGTCACCTTCTCCAGGCGGCCTTCGGCTGCGTGGCAGTCGCGGCAGCCCAGTGCGTCCTTGGCCGGCGCCACCATGTGGGTGATGGGCCAGGTGCTTTCCGTTGCGACGAAATCGACCTTGCATGCCGGCGGCGACCGCCTTTTCCCAGTTGAAATTGGTCCAGTAGCCGGTGTCGTCGTTGCCCGCCGTGTGCACGATCGCCAGCCTTTTGTTGACCGGGTCGTAGGCTTGCTTGCCGCGCATGATCTTGACCGGCCAGATCAGCGACTTCCCGTCGTCGGCGCTGCCTTCGAAGCGGTTGATCCGGGTGGGGGTGTCACTTTTCTCGACCTTGTCGCTGAACAAGGTGTAGATGACCCTGCCGTTGAACCACTGGTAGTCGGGCACGACGTTTTCGCCCAGCACGAAATCGCCTTTGGCCGCGGTATAGATGACGCGACCCTTGTCGTCCTTTGTGATCAGTGGTTTGCCATCGGGCCCCATCCGGCCCCCCGTGGACCAGTCCCAGGACATTTTCGTGGCGACGCCGCCGCGCGAGAACTTCGGGATATGGCAGGACTGGCAGGCCACCTTGTCGGTGTGGTCGTTGAGTTTGGCGATCTTCTTGTGCGGCGCCTGGCCGTGGCAGGCCTGGCAGGTGGTCGGGTTGGTCTTGTCCTCCTTGCCGCGTATGTGCGCGCCTTCCTTGTCCTGCGCGGTCGGCGCGTAACGGCTTCCGGGCACCTGGTGGCCTTCGGTCATGTGGCAGGTGGCGCAGGCGAAGTTGAGGCCGAGCGCGTCCATGTGCACGTCGAGCGCCTTGTCAGGCGATGCGAGCGAACTGTCCATGTCGCCGTGCTTGACGCCGTCTCCGCCGCCGCCGTAAAAATGGCAGGCGCCGCAGTTGTCGCGGCTGGTCTTGGCGACCGCCTGTGCGATCTTCTTCAGGTCGATCGGTTTGATGATGTTGCCCGAGCCCGGCGGGAACTCCATTGCCTTTGTGACCACGTTTCCTGCGAGCCCCGCGGGCTTCCTGTAATTGCCGGTGCTGTCGTGGCACACCAGGCAGTCGACGTTGACTTCAGAAGTAAAGTCGAATTTGTCGTCTTTCCAGCCGTAACCGACGTGGCAGACGTTGCAGGCGGCCTCGTTGGTCGTAATCGAGGTGCAGAAGTTGTTGATGACGTTCTTCTTGCCCAGGAGTTGGCCATCGGGGCTCCTGTACTCCCATTTCCAGTGCTGGGTCTTGTGAATCTGCTTCGCGGCCTCCGTATGGCAACTGAGACAGGCCTTGGTGACTTCCGGTCCCGAATTGAACTCCTGCTGCAGCGCCTTGAACTTGGTGTGATCGGATGTCGACTTCAGCAGTTTTTCCGTCGCCGCATCGGCTGCAACGCAGGCCGTGGAGGCGAAGAGCATGGACGCCATCAGTGCGGTGGCGAGTATTCCGGTGCGCATTTTCAGCCTTTCCTTCCGTAACCGATCGGCGTTGAAGGCCGTCGTGATCAGTCGCTCGAATCAGCGTGACCGATGCTAGGCGCAATAACGTGCCGCGATGTTGAGAATGGTCAATATATATGCGCAAATACGCATATACATGCGGCCGCAGGCGCGCTGAACGGAAACAAATTGAAGCAGGTGCGGCGTTTCATCACAAAATGCAATCGAACGCATCGAAATATGCAATTGCCGGAGCCCTCCGCGGTCCTGGGCATGGTTCCGCTGCGGGCCGCAACGGGAACAAGATCACTGCGCCCCCGGCCTATCGATAAAATCGATGTGGCCCCTGCGTTCTGTGACCGAAGTCACCGACTTTTGCATGGTGTTGGGTTCAAATCCGATTGTCGAAGCAAGCCTTGCTTCCTGCATCGGGAAAATCTCATGAAAGCAAATGTCGGAACCGTGGATCGTGCCTTGCGCGTCGTCGCCGGAGTGGTGTTGATAGGACTTGCGGCAGCTGGCGTGATTGGAATATGGGGTTACATCGGGGTGGTGCCGCTGCTTACCGGAGTTTTTCGGTTCTGCCCTGCTTATCCGCTTCTGGGCATCAACACCTGTGGCATGAAGAAAGAGCCGAATACCCAATAGCGCACCGCAGTTACCGCATTACGCAGGTGCGCCTGCGGGTGCCGTCGCATTTTGATTTATCCGACAACGAGGATGAACTGAATGAGCAAATCGTTTGCAGTCATTACCGGCGATGTGTCGAAGGGCATGTCGACTCTGCGAAAATCCATTCCCGAGACGATGAAAGGCTTCAGCGCCATGGCGCAGAGCGCGCTGGCACCGGGCGCGCTGACCGCGCTGGAAAAGGAACTGATCGCGCTCGGTATCGGCGTGGCGGCGCATTGCGACGCCTGCATCGGCTTTCACGTCAAGGCGCTGATCAAGCTGGGTGTGACACAGGAGCAGTTGATGGAGACCCTCGGCGTGGCTGTCTACATGGGCGGCGGCCCGAGCCTGATGTACGCGGCGGAAGCGGTACACGCGTATGAGGAATTCACCGCGGGCTGACCCGCCTTGTTCTTGCGGCGCGGGTCACGGCCCCGGGGGGGCGACAAGGCTCAGAGTCATTTTCACCGCGATCGCGACCACCGCCAGCGCGAGGATGAGGCGCAGTTTCTCCGCCGGCAGGTGTGCGCCTATCCGCGCGCCCAGGACGGTTGCGGGAACTGACCCAAGAACGAGCAACAATGCGAGCACCGGGTCCACCGAATGGTTTATGGCTGCTTGCATGACGCTGACCGCAGCCGCCGTGAACAGCAGCTGGAACAGCGACGTCCCCACGACGATCTTCGTCGGCATTTTAAGGACGTAGATCATCATCGGCACCATGATGAATCCGCCGCCGACGCCCATCAGCGAGGTCAGGACGCCCCCCGTCGCTCCCAGCAGCAGCGGCCCGATGGGCGAAAGTCGCACGCCGGAAGCGGGAAATTGCGTTTGCCAGGGCAGGCGTGCGGCCCAGATCTGCCACCTGGATTGCGCGGCGGAGGCTTCCGGCGCTGCTGGCGGGCCGCCACGGAAGACGGCACGGGCGGACTCGATCAGCATGCTCACGCCGATGAAGCCGAGCAGGACGACGTAGAGCAGAACCAGCACTCGCTCGAAGTGGCCCGTTCGCAGCAGCAGCATGGTGAGATAGACGCCCAATCCCCCGCCGGCCCAGCTGCCCGCCAGCAGTATCCAGCCCATTTTGAAATCGATGCCGCCGCGCCGCCAGTGGAGATATGCGCCGAGGGTGGACGTTACCGCCATCTGCGCCGCGCCGCTGGACACGGCGACGATCGGGGGAACGCCGGTGAAAATGAGCAGCGGCGTGATCAGAAAGCCGCCGCCCACGCCGACCAGGCCCGAAAGGAGGCCGACCAGCGCACCGTAAAGCAGGATCAGGACGAAGTTGACGTCCAGGTGCGCGATCGGCAGCAACACATCCATCAGGGCATCCGCAAGAAATAGGCTGCCGCCATTCAGCCCATGAGTGCGGAGAATGTCAACAGGCGCGGACCGCGGCCCCCGCGCTTCTAAAGATATTCCGTTATCGGTAGACCAGCACCGGAATCGTGGAGTGCGTCAGGACTTTCTGTGTTTCGCTGCCGAGCAGGAAGCCTTCCAGGCCGCGCCTGCCGTGCGAGGCCATGACGATAAGATCGCACTTTTCATCGCGTGCCTTTTCCACGATCGCATGCGACGGGGAGCGGCCGGTGGCGTAGCTGGTCGCGCATTCTACATTCGCGGCGTCGGCCGCTTTCTTGAACGATTCGAGCACGCGCTTTGCGTACTCCTCGCTGCGCTCGGCAAACAACTCGGGCTGCAATTCCGCAACGCCGCTGGCTTCGGCCGCGTAAGCGCCTTGCAGCGGATAGGGTTCCATGGAGTGGAAGGCGGAAACGCGCGCGCCGAGCAGCTTCGCCAGTTTTATGGCTGCTTCCACGGCCTTGTCAGAGAGCTCCGAGCCGTCGGTGGGAACCAGAATGTGCTTGTACATATTTCCTCCAGGTCAGTGTTGTTCAAATCGCGGTCGGTCGCGGCGCTTTGTTACAGGCGCACCTTGTGCGCCTGGCCGTGCGTACGTTCGAATATTTCCTGGCACGTCAGACAGCGGGCGGCCATCGGATAGGCCTTCAGTCTGGGGCGCGAAATCTCCCCTTCGCAGTCGGTGCAGACGCCATAGCTGCCTTCGACGATGCGCGCGAGCGCGGCTTCGATCTCCTGCAGATCCCGGCTCTCTCGGATAACCAGCGCCACGTCCATTTCGGCGGCAGCGTCGGCGACCGCATCGTCGTCGGTGAACTTGGACTGGTTGGCGAAGCCCAGGCCCTCGCCCGAGGCGCTGATTTTTTCGCGCAACTCGCCCAACAGCTGCGTTCGCTGCGACTGCAGCAGCGCTTCGAATTCGGAAAACGGCTTCTTCGTCACGGCGGGCATCATTCGAGAATGGCTCAGTTTCAGCTTAGCCCCTGGCGCCTGGGGGTGTTTGACAAAGATCAAACTTGAGACAGCACGGATCGTATGGGAAATGCGTCGAATCCGAGGTCGGCCGCCCGCGTAGCCTCCTATTGCGCGTCGGGCCAGTTGCGGGTCATGCGGCAGTTGGTCGGCAACGCCGTATCGTCCGGACCGAGCCGGCGGACCGTTCGGAATCCGTAGCCGCTGCCTTCGTTGTCGAAGCGAACGCCCGGAATGCCGCTGCCGGCCAGCTGCATGACCGACACGTACAGCGGCAGAATCAGCTGATGGTCTTCGGCGCGCATCGACGCCTCGAAGAACCCGTTGCCGAATCGCATGCCTTCCAGGGCGCTGGCCACCCGCGCGGCTTCGGTACTGCCCGCCTTTTCGATCGCGGCCGCAAGCATTTCGACCATGACGTTCATGCGTGCGTGCTGGTAGTCGTGCCTGGGCTCCGGAAAGCGGCGGCGAAACGCCTCGACGAACGCGTCCGATGCCGCGCCGCCGGCATTCGGATGCCACTCCGCGACGGCGAGGACGCGGTCGACGCCGGCGATGCCCATGGCGGCCGGCGCACCCAGGCCGTTGCCATAGAAGGTGTAGAACCGCGCCGCCAGCCCGGCGTCCCGGGCGGCCTTGACCAGCAGGGTGAGGTCGCTGCCCCAGTTTCCGGTCAGAACGGCGTCTGCGCCGCTGGCGATGATCTTGGTCACGTAAGGCGAGAAATCCTTGACCCGGCCGATCGGGTGCAACTCATCGCCGGCGATCGCGATATCCGGCCGTTTGGCGGCGAGCATCTGGCGCGCAAGCCGCGAAACGTCGCGGCCGAAACTGTAGTCCTGGCCGATGATGTAGACGCGCTTGATCTGCCGGTTTGCCTTCATCGCGTCGGTCAGGGCGTTCATC
>JAPLRD010000223.1 GCA_026399375.1 Pseudomonadota bacterium | reverse complement strand
GGTTCCGGGATTAAACATCGCGAGCAAGCTCGCTCCTACGGCGGTTCTGGGATCAAACATCGCGAGCAAGCTCGCTCCTACGGCGGTTCTGGGATTAAACATCGCGAGCAAGGCTCGCTCCTACGGCGGTTCTGGGATCAAACATCGCGAGCAAGCTCGCTCCTACGGCGGTTCCGGGATCAAACATCGCGAGCAAGCTCGCTCCTACGGCGGTTCTGGGATCAAACATCGCGAGCAAGCTCGCTCCTACGGCGGTTCTGTAGGAGCGAGCTTGCTCGCGAACAGCAAAACTCTATAGGCGCACATGGCACTCAACCCCTTCAAAAGCGTGGCCAACTGGTTCGGGGACATCAATCCCTACCATCCGGAGCGGCTCGCGCACGGGGGGTTGAAGCCGATCGAGGTGGAGGAGTCCTCCATCCGCCGCAACGCGGCGCGCTGGATCGTGCTCGCCTTCGTCGCGTTCTTCGCCTGGGCCCTGTTCGCGCCGCTCGATGCCGGCGTCAACGTCCCCGGCACGGTGACGGTGATGGGCAACCGCAAGTCGGTGCAGCACCCCAACGGCGGCGTGGTGGCCGATATCCTCGTGCGCGAGGGCTCGCGCGTGCAGCAGGGCGAGGTGGTGATCAAATTGAATCCCCTTGGCACGCAGGCCGAACTCACCAGCACCGAGCTCGACTACGTGCAGGCGCTGGCCACCGAGTCGCGCCTGAACTCCGAGCGCGAGAACCGCGGCGCCATCGCCTGGATGCCCGAGTTCAACGACCTCGCGGCGCACCCGCGCACGCGCGAAGCGAAGCTCTCGCAGGAGAAGCTATTCAGCTCGCGCCGCAGCGAATACGTGAGCCAGGACGCCATCCTGAAAGAGCAGATCGCCGGCCTGGACGCCTATTACCAGGGCCTGAAGCAGGTGCTCGCCTCGCACAAGGAGCAGCTCGAGATCCTCACCACCGACTACAAGAGCAACGAAGAGCTGGCGAAGCAGGGCTACATCCCGAAGAGCCGCGTGAACGACATGCAGCGCCAGCGCATCGACATCATGGCCTCGATGTCTTCCACCACCGCCGACATGTCGAAGACGCAGAACAGCATCTCGAGCACGCGGCTGCAGCTCCTGCAGCACCTCTCGACCTTCCACAAGGAAGTCGACATCCAGGTGGCCGACGTGCAGAAGAACCGCAAGGCGCTGCACGCCAAGCTCGAATCGCTGCGCTTCAACCTCGCCCTCACCGACATCAAGGCGCCGGTGGCGGGCACCGTGGTCAGCCTGAAGGCCTACACGGTGGGCGGCGTGATCCAGGCGGGGCAGGTGCTGATGGAGATCGTGCCGCAGGAGAGCAAGCTCATCGTCGAGGCGCAGATCCCGCCCAACCTGATCGACAAGGTGCACGTCGACCTCGAAGCCGACATGCGCTTCTCCGCCTTCAACGTCAACACCACGCCGGTGATCCCCGGGCGCGTGGCGCTGGTCGGCGTGGACAAGATCCTCGGCCCCTCGGCCGGCAACAGCGCGCAGCAGGCCGAGTACTACCTCGCGCAGATCCAGACCACCGAGCAGGGCTTTCGCCTGCTCGGCGACAAAGTCATCCAGCCCGGCATGCCGGTGGATGTGGTGATCAAAACCGGCGAGCGCAGCTTCATGAGCTATCTGATCAAGCCGCTATCGGATCGCTTCGCCAAATCGTTCAAGGAGAATTGATGCACAAGCTTATTCACAGCGACTCTCTACGCAACTGTCATTCCGAGGGCGAAGCCCGAGGAATCTGCTTTTGTGTGCATGAAAGAAGCAGATTCCTCGCTGCGCTCGGAATGACAGGCGGGGGGAATTGCCATCCCAATCTCAATAATTGTCATCCCGAGCAAAGCGAGGGATCTGCTTTATCGTCGAAAGCAAAAGCAGCTTCCTCGGGCCAAGCAGGCGCGCAAGCGCACTGCGTGCGTTGCTTGTTCCTCGGAATGACAGCATGGGGTTGGCCGCTATTGCTGACCCTTGCGTTCAGCTTGGCCGCAACCCCCACCTTCGCCCAACCCTCCACACCCAGCGCACCCCCGCTGCCCCAGCTCACGCGCGCCTTCCAGCAGGCGAAAGGCTACGACCCGCAATACCAGTCGGCGCGCGCCGAACTGGACGCGGGGCGCATCGGCGCACGGGTGTCGGGCACGGCCTACTTTCCGACGCTGCAGGTCAGCAACTCGCAGCTCGAATTCGAAGGCGGGCAGCGGCGCACGGTGACGCTGTCGCAGCCCATCATCAGCGCCGAGAAATACGCCACCTGGAAGGAAGAAGAACCGAAGACGCAGCTCGCGCAGGCGACCTTCCTTGCGCGCGAGCAGGACCTCGCGCTGCGCCTGTTCAAGGCGGTGGCCGAAGTCATACGCGCGGTGGAGAGCCTCTCCACCAACGGCTCGCGCATCGAAGCGCTGCAGCAGCAGGCGGCCGCCGCGAAAAAATCCTACGAGCTGGGGCAGGGCACCATCACCGACCTGCGCGACACCCAGGTGCGCCTCGACCAGGCGCGCGCCACCGATCTCGCGATCAAGGCGCGCAGGAGCGCGGCCGAACGGCAATACGCGGCCATCGTCGGCAGCGCGCTGCCGGCCGGCGCCTACAGCCTCGCGCGCGAGAAGCGCGACGTGCGCGTCCAGGGCGCCAACGCCTACATGCCGGTCGCGCTAGAAATCAATCCGCAGATCGTCGCCGCGCGCATGAACGCGCGCCTGGGCGAACTCGGCGTCACGCGCGCCAAGGGCGCGTTCCTGCCGACGCTCTCGGCCAACGCGGTGCAGTCCAAGCTCGCGGGCGGCACCAGCACCAATTACACCGGCGTGTTTCTCACGCTGCCGCTGCAATCCTCGAGCTTTCTCAACGTCTCGGGGACGGAGGCCAACCTCGTCAGGCTGAAAGAGATGGTGCGCGACGCCGAGCAGCAGGTGCGCCTCGACGTCGAACGGCTGCTGACCTTCGTCGAAGCCGGCCGCGGCGAGACCGACATCCGCCTCGACGCCATCCGCTCGGCCGAACTCAGCGTCACCGCCAACGAAAAGAGCTTCGCCGGCGGCGTGCGCACCACCATCGACGTGCTCAATTCCATCCAGCAGCTTTTCCAGACGCGCGAAGAATACGTCAACGCCGTGCTCACGCTGGCGGAGAACCTGCTCACCGTGCGCCTGAAGGTGGTGATGCCGGTGCAGGATTGTTTGAACGAAGTGTCGAGTCTGCTTTTTTGACGAGTGCTGAGCAGAGAATGACAAAGCTTCGGCACATCGCGCCCCTCACCCCAGCCCTCTCCCCGCAAGCGGGGCGAGGGAGCAACACCTCCGCTGTCCAGCCTCGCGAGGGGAAGTTCCCCCTCGCCCCCGGTAACGGGGGAGAGGGCCGGGGTGAGGGGGGCAGCGCCGAGCCGGCGGAAGGCATGCCCGTCGCGCAGCTGCTGCAGATCGCCGACGACTACCGGCGCGAGCAGCGCTGGAAGGACGCCGCCATTCTGTATCGCATCGCCGACCGCACCATTGCGCCCTCGGCGCCGGTGAAGCACAACCTCGCGCTGTGCCTGCTCGGCATGGGCGAGGCGCGCGATGCGCTCGCGCACGCCGAAGCGGCGCTGGCGCTGGACCAGGCGCTGTGGCAATCCGAACTCGTGCGCGTGAAGGCGCTGAAAAGCCTGAAGCGCATCGCCGAAGCGCTGCAGGCCGCGCACCTGCTCATCGCGCGCCATCCCGACAACGGCGACGCGCGCCTCGAGCTCGCCAACCTCACGCTGCACGAACTCGGCGACGCACGCGGCGCCCACGCGCTCGCCGCGCCCCTGCGCACCGACCCGCGCCACGCCGAGGACGCCACGCTGACCAGCCTGATGGCACGGCTCTATGATCGGGATGAGAGCGGGGAAGAGCTGACGCGGGAAATCGTCGCCTTCGCCGACGAGCACCTCACACTGCCTGACACCGTTTTCGCGAGCAAGCTCGCTCCCACGGCGGCTGCCGGGTATCGTAGAAGCGAGCTCGCACCCACGGCGGCTGCCGGGTATTGTAGGAGCGAGCTTGCTCGCGAACGATCGGCAGGGCATCACCCCCGCCTCCGCATTGCCCTCATCTCGCCGCTCCTCTGCTGCTCCCCCGTCTATTTCTTCTGCATCGGCGCGCTGAAGCACCTCGCGCACGACTTCGACCTCATCTTCATCCACCGCGGCCGCAAGACCGACTGGGCCACGGCGGAATTCCGCTCCATCGCCCGCGACTGGTTCGACCTGCCCGACACGAGCGCCGAGATCCTGGCCATGTTCATTCGGGCCCAACACTTCGACGTGCTGCTCGATCTCGGCGGCTGGATGGACACCGCGGCGCTGCGCGCGCTCTCGACCAAACCCGCGCCGCGCATGTACAAGTGGGTGGGCGGGCAGTCGGCGACCACCGGCCTGAAGGCCTTCGACGGCATGCTCACCGACCACTGGCAGACGCCGCGCGCGCAGCAGCCGCTCTACACCGAGCCGCTGGTGCTGCTGCGCCAGGGCTACGTCACTTACACCGCGCCAAGCTACATGCCCGCAGTCGCCAGGTCGCACAAGAGCCAGCGCGCCCTCGGCGTGATCTCCAACCCGGCCAAGGTGTCTGAGGGCTTTCTCGACGCGCTGGTGCAAAAGCTCGCCGGTCCGAAGGCGAAGACACTCGCCCGGCCGCTCAAGCTGCGCTTCATCGATGCGCGCTACCGCCACGCGCCGACGCGCGCGCGCATCGAGGCCGCGCTCTCGCCGCTGCATGCGCGCCGCAGCGCGCAGTCCGCGCACGTCGAAATCGAATTCGTCACCCCGGCCGACCACCCGGCCTACCTCGCCGAACTGGCGAAGCTCGACGCCGTGCTCGACACCCAGCCGTACTCGGGCGGCCTCACCACGGTGGAGGCGCTCGCGCTCGGCGTGCCCTGCCTCACGCGCGCGGGAACACTCTTCTCCGAGCGGCATTCGCACGCGCACGGCCGCTACGCCGGCATGGAACTCGCGCACGCCGATTTCGACAAGACGGACCTCGCCGCGCTCTTCAAATCGGCCGGAAAGCCGCGCCAATCCTTGATCTCCAGCCAATCGAAGCGCGTCGACCACGCCGGCCTGGCGCGCGAACTGGCCTCACTACTGCAGCATGCATAAGGCAAACATGGCAAACAAGACGACAAAGACGGCGACAGCGAAAAAGGCACCGGTGCCCGTGGCGAAGAAGAAAATCCACAAGGCGGCGATCAAGAGCAGGAGCGGTGTTGTAGGAGGGGCGCCCTCGCCCCGACTCGCACTTCGCACCAAGACCGGTCGGCCCGGGGGCGGGCCTCCCACGAAGCGCAAGGCCGCCGCGGCGCCCAAGCCGACGAAGAAAGCCGCCGCACCCAAACCCCCCCCGAAGGGGGAGAGGGCTGGGGTGAGGGGCGGACGCAAGCCCGCCGCCAAGCCCGCAAGAGCCGCCCGCCGCCCGGCCGACGACGACCGCCCCATCACCGTGCTCGACCTCGTCGCCGCGCAGTCGCCGCGCGCCCATGCCCGTCCACAGGTCGTCAGACCTGCGGTGCGGGTGTTCCAGATCTTCTACGACGCGCAGCAGCGCCCGCTGCTCGACCCTGCCTTCGAACCCTACGACAACCGCGGCTATCTGCACCCGCTGCTCGAATTCAACGTGTTCCGCAAGCTCGCGCGCACGCCGCAGGCGAAGAACGCCCGCCTCTGGGGCGCGCTCTCCTGGAAGTTCCAGCAAAAGACCGGCATCAGCGGCATGGAGCTGCTGCGCCTGATCGACGCCAACCCGGGCTATGACGTCTATTACTGCAATCCGCATCCGGACACCGAATCGCTCTACCCGAACCTGTGGATGCAGGGCGAGACCAGCCATCCGAACTTCCTGCTGCTGTGCACCGAGTTCTTCCAGGCGGCCGGGCTGCCCACCGGGGTGCTCGGAGAAATCCAGCCTTCGAACGCCTTCGCCTCGACCAACTACTTCATCGCCACGCCGAAGTTCTGGGAGCGTTACCTGGCGTTTGTCGAAGGCGCGATCGCGCGCGCCGAGGGCCGGCTCTCGCCCACCGCGCGCAAGATGCTCTATTCCGACGCGGCGGACCAGCGCGCCATGCACGCGCGCGCGAGCTACATGCCCCACATCGTCGAGCGCCTGTTTTCGCTGTTCCTCGCGCTGGAGGGAAGCGGTTTCAAGGCCTACAAATACGCCGCCAACCCGCGCGCCGGCGCGCAGGCGCACCTGCGCCTGCTGCGCGAGATGAAAGACGTGGCGCACCGCACGCGCTCGGCCTGGCTCGCCGCCTGCTGGCTCAACTACCGCAACCTCTACCTCGCCAGCGCACACGACCGCGCCTGGGCGGAAAAATATCTTAAGGCTGTGACCCCGACGCAGCTGACCTTCTCCAGCTTCCCCGTCGCCGCTGCAGCGCAGGAGGCGCGCTAGTGGCGATCTCCATAAATTGTCATTCCCAATGCAATTGTCATTTCGAGGGCGAAGCCCGAGAAATCTGCTTTTGCGTGCAGCGAAAGAAAAGCAGATTTCTCGCTGCGCTCGAAATGACGGGAGCAGCAGAGTTGTTAAAGGCGCACCCATGAAAGTCTCCTTCGTCGGCGCAGCCAACGAGCGCAACAAGAAGCCCCAGCTCACGGCCGAAACGGTCATGGTCATGCCCTACACGCAGCCCGATCTCGCGCGCCGCGCGGCCACACTGCTCGCCAGCCGCTCGGGCGTGAAGGACGGCGTGCTGCTCGCGATCGAAGACACCGACCACGAAGGTTTCATCGCCGTGGTGAACCGCGCGTTCGAAGCGACCGAGAGCACTTACTTCGGCTACGTCGCGCAGGACGCCTTCCCCGGCCGGCAGTGGCTCGCGCTCGCGGTGGAAGCGCTGCGCCAGCGCGGCAAGCATCTCTTCGCCTTCAACGACGGCAAGTGGATGGGCGCGTTGGCAGGCTTCGGCCTCGCCACCCGTGCCTGGGCCGCCGACAACTACGACGGCGCACTCTTCTACCCCGGCTACCAGCGCCACTACGCCGACTGCGAACTCACCGTGCTCGCGCTCGCCGAGCAGGCTTTCGGCTACAACGCCAATAGCGTGCTCGTGGAAGTGGATTGGGAGAAAGACAAGAAGGGCGTCAACACCGCCGATCGCAACCTTTACCTCGATCGGGCGCAGACAGGGTTCGGCGGCAGAGTCATCGCGCCCGAATTGATCAGGATGTTTTCATGAACGCCGGCACGCGCATGCACGGAGAACCCGCGGCACGAGCCTGCGACGCAGCGTGGCGCAAGCGGACGACACAAACAAGAAACCAACAAACCGCAACCTGGAGACAGCAATGAGAGAACGGGTATCCAAGATTCCAGCCACGAAGCGCGCAAGTGCAGCGATCCGCCCCGAGGCCGGCACGAGCAAGAAGGCAGCGCCTGCGGCAGGCGGCAATGCGGGCACAACAGCCGACGCCAAGCCCGCGTATCAAACCCTGACGAGCCTGCGCGTACCGGTCAAGGCGCGCATCGAGACGGCGTTCCGGCTGCCCAGTGGATTGCTCATCGCCGGTTGGGTGTTCGATCCGGACGACCTGGTGCGCAGCTTTTGTCTTTTCGACCGAGCGACCAAAGTATCGACCCACGACCTGTTCGACGACGAATCAGGGAGCCGCTTTTTTCGCCTGCCGCGACCGGACGTCTCCGCCTCGCACTCGGGGGTGTTTGCGAGCAGCGACGATCACGGCTTCATCGCCTATGTCCCGGTCGATCGCGCCGAAGCGCCGCAATTTGCGCTGGCGCTGACCTCGGGCGCGCTGGCCGTCATCGAACACGCCCTGGACCGCACCGCGCAGGAAGCCGCGGCGCACTTGAGGCCGGGATTGAGCACGCTGGCCGGGCCCTTGCGCAGCCTCGCCGCGGAAATCGCCGAAGTGGGCGATTTCGTCACCCAGTACCTGTCGCTGCCTTCGTCGCAGGAGCGTTCGCCCTACGACAATGAGGACGACACCGAAGCCGAGTTGAGCCGCCCCGTGCGGGGAAGGAGCAATATCATCCCCATCGCAGCCAATGCCGCGCCGCTCAGCGAAGAGGCACGCAGCATCAGCGTCGGCGTCGAGCTCGCGCTGGAAGTCGGAAAAGGGGTGCTGATCGTCGGCTGCATCTGGGACCCGAAGCAGGCGGTGAAGGACTGGGGCCTGGGCGATGCCTTGGGCCAATCGGGCTTCGTGTCGGCGGCTTCGCACAAGCAAGGCGTGTTCTACCGGCGCATCTTGAGGCCCGACGTGGCGACCGCGAACGGCAGCGAGCGCAGCCAGGACGACTGGTGCGGGTTCGTGCTGTACGTGGCGAAGTCGGGAAGAGACTACGACTCCCTGATCGTGCGCACCTGGTCGGCTGAAACGATCGCACTGCCGCTCGCTGTCTCGAGCGACGTCTGGGGCGCGTGGGGCAAGTTCGAGGCCGTCTGGGCGCATAGCGGCGCGGCGATCCGCCAGCTCGCGATGATCGCGCTCCCGGAAAAGCACGCCATGCGCGACTGGCTGGAAGATTTCGCGACCTCGCAATTGAGCAAGGTGGGACCGCCGCTGGTGGTGGTGGAAAAGGGCGTGATCGCCGAGGACTCCATCCTGTTGCTGGAGGGGTGGATATCCCTCGCAACGGCAGACATCGCGAGCCTGGAGCTGTGGCAGGGATCCGAACACCACGATCTCTTGCCCACGCTGGTGCAGGCGCCACGGCCGGACGTCGCGGCCAATCTGTCCCTGCCGCCGGATGCGCGGCCCGGCTATGTTTCGATATCGCGCATCAACCGCGACCTGCAGGGGTCGTTCCGGCTGCGGCTGAAGGCGGTTGACGGCCGGGTGCAGGTGGTGTTCCTGCGGCCGACGCCGGTGGACCTGCATTTTCTGATGCCCACTCTGGTCAATGCCTGGGACGGAGTGGACAAGATCGAACAACAGATCGCCGCCATCACCCGCGGTTCGGACGTGGCGCAGCGCATGCAGCACCTGCACGCGCAGGCCTTCGCGACGCGGTGGAAGGACATGCCGACCTATGTCGAAAGCGCGCTGCTGGGGGTCATCGCCGTCGACCGGAGCATTCCGCTGGACGAGGGAGGGTTGCTGGTGTTCGGCTGGAATTTCGCCTTGCAGGCGAAACCCCGCGCCATCACGCTGCGCACACCCGAGGGCAAGGCCGTGCAGATTGCAGATCGCATGTTTGCGCTGCCGCGAGTCGATGTGAAGCAATCATTCAAGGACCGATTTCCGCAGATGCCTGACGACTGCGGTTTCGTCGTTCATGTCCCCCTGCCCACCGCGCCCGGCTCAATGCGCATGATCGAATACGACTTCGGCGATGCCGGCAAGCTGTGGCAGAAGGTGTCGACCGAGAAGCCGGCCAACAGCGGCGTGGCGCTGGTGCGCGAGATCATGCAGTGGATCCCCGCGCCCGAGCGCATCGGCGCGCGCCTGGGCGCGCTGCTCGGCGACTGCATCGGGCCCGCGGTGGAAGGCGTGGTCGCCAAGGCGCGGGCGGCGAATGCGGTGTCGCCGGTGGAACGGCAGTTCGGCGTCGCGCCCAAACAGCCCGTCGCATCCATCGTCGTTCCGCTCTACGGACGGTACGACTTCCTGCGGCATCAGGTTGCGCATTTCGTGGACGACCCGGATTTCCGCAGCATGGACCTGATCTACGTGCTCGACGATCCGGCGATCGAACACGAGACGCTGCATACGGCTGCGCGCGTGCACGCGCTCTTCGGCGTGCCGTTCCGCGTGGTGAGCTACGGCTGCAACCTGGGTTTTGGCGGCGCCAACAACATCGGCGCGGCGTGCGCAAGGTCGCAGAACCTGATGTTCCTCAACTCCGACGTGCTGCCGATCGCACCGGGCTGGGTTTCGGGTCTGGCCGATGCGCTGAAGACGCTGCGTGGGGCAAAGATCGTCGCGCCGCTGCTGCTGTTTCACGACGGCATGGTGCAGCACGCGGGGATGACGAGCGGCCCGTCGCCGGACATCGACGGCCTGCTCGTGAACCGCCATCCGGGCAAGGGCCTGCCCTGGGCCGGCGGCGACGCCCCGTTCAAAGCCGATCTCTTGACCGCAGCCTGCTTCATGATGAAGACCGAGGATTGCCGCAAGGCCGGCGGCTTCGACGAAGCTTTCGTCGTCGGCGATTACGAAGATTCCGATCTTTGCCGGCGCATCGCCGGCAAGGACGGCCTGCTCTACATGGTGCCGAAGTACAGGCTGTGGCACCTGGAGCGCCAGTCGCAGACGCTGGGGTCAGGAGTCAGCCAGAGAATGCTCATCACCATCATGAACGGCATGCGCTATTCGAGCCACTACGCCGCGAAAAAGGAGAAATAGCCGTGAGAATTCTGATGATCAGCCATGGGCATCCGCGCTACTCGAAGGGCGGGGCCGAAATTGCGGCGATGGACCTGGCCAGGGCGCTGCGCGCGGACGGCAAGAACGAAGTCATGTTCCTCGCGCGCTCGCCCGGGGGCAAGCTGACGAACACAGGGACGATATTCAGCGGCATCGCGCCGAACGAGATGCTGGTCGAGAGCACGGGCGAATGGTTCCTGCAGAACCAGGGCAATTTCGGCGAGGAGCAGATCGACGAGTGGGTCGCGTTCGTGAAGGGCTACAAACCCGACGTGGTGCATTTTCATCACTACACGCATCTGGGGGTGGAGCTGCTGCGCGTGACCAAGGACGCCTGCCCGAACGCGAAGATTGTGCTCACCCTGCACGAGTACATCGCCCTGTGCGCGCACAACGGCCAGATGATCAAGACCGGCCCGGGCGGCGCGCTGTGTTACCGGAGCGACCCGAAAGACTGCCACCGCTGCTATCCCGATCACAGTCCGGAAGACTTTTTCCTGCGCGAGCGCTACATCAAGCAGATGTTCGCCGCGGTGGACCTTTTCATCTCGCCGAGCGAATTTTTGCGCAAGCGCTACATTGAGTGGGGCCTCGCGGAAGACCGCATCATTTTCATCGAAAACGGGCAGGTGCCCGCCGAGCGCATCCCGCCGCGCAGCCTCGCGCCCGAAGAGGCGCGCGCGCGGTTTGCCTACTGCGGCCAGATCAACCCGTACAAGGGCATAGACATCGTGCTTGAAGCCGTGGACCTCCTGCCCAAGGACATCAAGAAGCGCGTCTCGATGGACATCTACGGCGGTGGGCTGGAAAACCAGCCCGCGGAATTCCAGGCCAAGATCAACAAGCTGCTCAAAGACAACAAGCGCACCGTACGCGCCCACGGCGCCTACGAACCCGAAGACATGCCGCGCCTCATGGGCGAAGCGGACTGGGTGGTCATGGGCTCCATCTGGTGGGAAAACTCACCGCTCGTCATCCAGGAAGCCTACAAATACGGCCGGCCGGTGATCTGCCCCGATATCGGCGGCATGGAGGAGAAGGTAAAGGACGGGGTGACCGGATTGCACTACCGCGCGCGGGATCCAGCGTCGCTGGCGATGGCGATGGAGAAATGCGTGCGGGAGAGCGCGTTGTGGGAGACGCTGTGCGGGAATTTGCCGGTGCCGATGACGGTGGAGCAGTCGGCGAAGGCGCATGCGCAAGTCTACGCGGAAGAGCGGAATTAGCAATGGCAAGGACTGTTGTGCCCCTGCCGTCTGAGGACCTTTTATGCCGCTTTGCCGACTTCGCTTCGGGTGCTTATCGATGTGTGAGTTGGTAGCTGTAGTTCTATAGGAGCAGATCGAAAGAAATGAGCACATTGCCAGCATCTGAACCATTTATTTACGGACTGCGTTCTTCCGTATACGAGAGTTGCTATCGTTCGACAGAAAGCCTGTTGCGAGAGGTCGGGGGAAATACAGGGAATCTGGCTTTTCACCATGCGATAGAGAAGATTCTTGGCATTGTGCAGTCGCCGAGAGTATTTGATTGGGCTACACCAGTAGAGAAGCTCAAAGAACTATCAGGGTCGATGGTCATCCCTTGCGCAAACCAGTTTGGCGCCCATATGGACATGGGAGGCTTTGCCAATAAGCTGAAGGAGCTGCCGCAAAAAATCGTTGCAATAGGACTGGGAGTGCAGGCAGATTCATTCGACAAGCCTCCGAACACACCGGAAGGTTCGATTCGTTGGGTTAGAGAGTTGGCCGAGCATAAGTCAGGCACTGGGCCAAACATTGCAGTCCGCGGCGAGTTCTCGCAGAAGGTAATTTTTGACCAGACAGGGGTGGAGACGGTCGCCTTGGGATGTCCATCCCTCCTCATTTCACCCAACCCTAGTCTTGGCCAGGAAATTCAGAGCCGAGTCGCCACCGCGCCAAAGCGAATCATGGTTCTTGCGGCTCATCACTTGTGGAAACGACTTGCAGCGGTGGAATCGCTTCTGGCGAATGAAATCACCCTTGGGTGTGGAAGTTATCTATTGCAATCAGATGATGTGATGTTCAAGCTATTGCGGGAGGGTGCATCGAGCATATCGAGAGAGGAACTTAATGATATCCGCGACTTTTGCAGGCCAAGTGACACTCTGGAAGAATTTGTTGCATGGTTTCGTCGATTTGCGACAAGTTTTTATGATGTGTCAGCTTGGCTAGAGTACTCAAAATCATTCGACTTCGCGATCGGTGCCAGGATTCACGGAGTTATTGTGGCATTGCAGGCGGGAATTCCCGCTGTCTGTCTATGTCACGACAGCCGGACTTTAGAGCTTTGTCAAACTATGCAGGTTCCTTTTCTGGATATGCGCAACGCTTCAAGAACGGTGGATCTAAAATGCTTCATAGATATCGTCGTTACGCACGATTGGAACGCGTTCGATATCAATAGAAATCGACTAACAACAGCGCTATTCCAATTCTTGCAGGCAAACAAAATATATGAATCTCCGCATCTATCGATGCTAGCGCAAAAGCGAGAGGAAGATAAATAATCATCGTTCGCCAAATAGCGGCTTTCGCGATCGACCAATCCTCTCGGCTCCGCGGCGGATGACCTAAGAAACGCATCTTGAAACGAGTTATATATTACCAAAATGAACCGATCTGCTCTGTGCGTACTATGTTTGAAGAATCCCAAAGGGCTTGCATTCTTATGTCAGTTCTTTGGGGACTCAGTGGACTGCTATGTACATATCGACAAGAAATGTAATAGCGACGAATATTTGGAGGCAGCTTCTAAAGTCTCCGAAATTCGGAACATAGTTAACGTTAAGCCATCTCGCGACATATTTTGGGGTGGCTTTAATATGGTCGAAGCGACATTAGATCTATTTAAGGCGGCGTATGAAGGTGGTGCAAATGATTTTATTCTTGTATCTGATGATACGATCCCCATAAAAAATAAAACTTTTATATTGGGTGCGCTTATAGAGTTAGAAAATCTCGTAAATTTTGTCGAAATAGGGCCAACCCATGCCCTATGGGCAAGATATTCGGGCAGGTACCTGTTGGACGAACCATTGCTAAATCCTAGACGTCATGGGGGGGGAATTACATCTTGGTCAATTAGCAAGAGCGCTTTAAGTAGGATTAATGAAATTGAGATGGAATCCGCGGCGCCGTATCCCACTTTCCACTACGGAAGTCAGTGGATGAAGATTGATCGCTGTACTTACTCGCGGCTATTGACCTTTCTCTCCACAGAAAGAGGGCAGCGCATTTTAAGGTGGTTCAAGTATTCCGCAATTCCAGACGAATCGTTTATTCATACGATATTGGCTAAAGAACTGAACCTCAAGAGTTATCCGCAGCAACTTGTATATGCAGATTTTAGTGGTTCGGTACGGCCAATGATCTATGACGTCGAAGGTATTAGGGCATTGCTGCCCCTTCCACATCTATTTGCGAGAAAGCTCGGGACCGACATTGACATTGAAGCGCTGGCATCCATATATAAGAGCAATGCCGCGATTACTTAGCGGTAACGGTAAGGTATTGTAAGACCTGTCAAAGGTCTCGAAAAGCATAGTGAAACGAAAGGCCGGAAAAATGGACATAGAAAAGCTGAGCATTAAGGTGGTAGATAGAGATATTGTTTTTTATCATCGACCGGATTCGATTGGAGATAGGGGTGTAATTCAGCAAATATTTAAGAACTACGACTACAGATTGGACAAAGGTCAAGGTGTTTCACACGGAAAGAGATTGTTGGACTATTTCAATAAGAAGACGACCGACAGAGGTGGCCCGGCAAAATAGGATTGGCCGATAAGTGGAGAACCTGCTCTTATGGGCGTCTGAAGCGCCCGCATAACAGGAGAGCAGAAATGAGAAGACCCAGAAGGAATCATACGGCAGCATTCAAGGCGAAAGTGGCTGTGGCTGCTTTGAAGGACGACAAGACCTTGGCCGAACTGGCCGAGAGATTCGATATCCACGCCAACCAGATTGCACAGTGGCGAGCGCAGTTGATTGAGGCAGCCACGGGCGTGTTTCTGACGCCGGCGGAGAAGCGCGAGAACACCGGGCCGAGTGTGAAAGACATGCAAGCAAAAATCGGCCAGTTAGCCTTAGAGAATGATTTTTTGGCCGTCGCGCTCGGTCGCTTCGACGATGCGAGCGCAAAGAAATGATCGACGCTACCCACGATCTCTCGATTATCCGACAAGCAGAGCTGCTGGCGATCTCGCACTCGAACGTGTACTACCTGCCCCGACCGACCTCCGAGGCCGACCTGGTACTGATGCGGCGCATCGATGAGATGCATCTGGAGCACCCGTTCGCGGGTAGCCGCATGCTGCGCGATATGTTGAGGCTCGAAGGCTTCAAGATCTGCCGCCAGCATGTGCGCACGCTGATGGCCAAGATGGGCATCCATGCCCTCTATCGCGGGCGTAACACCAGCGCCCCGCATCCGAAGCATCCGATCTACCCGTACTTGCTCAAAGGCCTCACCATCGACAGACCCAACCAATGCTGGGCAACGGACATCACCTATATTCCGATGCGTCGAGGGTTTGTCTACCTGGTCGCCATCGTCGATTGGGCAACCCGCAAGGTGCTCTCGCATTGGGTGTCGATCAGCATGAGCACGGACTTTTGCGTCGAAGCGCTCGAAGAGGCGATCGCCAAGTATGGCCGGCCGGAGATCTTCAATACCGACCAGCGCAGCCAGTTCACAAGCACCGAGATCACTGGCGTCCTCAAGGCGAACGGCATCCGCATCAGCATGGACGGCAAGGGGCGCTGGGTCGACAACGTCTTTGTCGAGCGGCTGTGGCGCAGTGTGAAATACGAGCACGTCTATCTCCATGCCTACGAGAACGTCAGTGAAGCCAGGCAACAGTTGGCGACCTACTTCAACTTGATGCGTATCTGGTTATCCACCGCGCCGCCTGCCTTCCGCCTCAAAGGGGCGGGCGGCGGCACCGTGGATAACCGCAACCAGCGGCAGGGGCTCCACTTAAGAAACTCCAAAACCTGTCCTAACAAACCGGGCCACGTCTGACGGTGGAATGGCGCTTATTGTTGATGCGGGCGCAAACATTGGAGCCAGTGCCGTTTATTTTTCCGCGCAATACGAGCCCTCGCTGATATGCGCGGTCGAGCCGGAGGCAAGAAACTGCACGCTGTTGCGGCTGAATTGTGAAGGGATGAATGTAAAGATCTTTGAGGCAGGCATCGGATCCGAGGATTGTTATATGTCTCTTCAAGATCCCGGACATAGCGATTGGGGGTTTAGGGTGGTCGAAAGCGGCCCTGTACAAGTGGAAGTCCTGTCGCCGGCGACGATTGTCGCGAGAGCCAAGAAGCTGGAGGCGAATGCGTTTCCATTTATCTTCAAAATTGATATAGAGGGTAGTGAGGACAATTTGTTTGCGAAGAATTTGGAATGGCTAGATGACTTCCCTCTGATCATAATTGAGTTGCATGATTGGCTGTTTCCGTTCAAAGGTAGCTCAAGCAATTTCCTTAAAGCCATAGCATGTCGAGAATTCGATATCTTGCATCAGTAGTGTCCGGTTAAAAGCTGAACAAATTCAATTGATCAGCGCGAATAGGTGATTCTGGAACAAGTTGATCGGGCTGCAATGCCCGTGAAAGCTCGGTTTTCTCGAAAACGGAGACCGAAAGAATCTGTAGCAACGTGTATAGCGAGGCATCGAGTTGAAGTTCCTTCTTGACGATGGCGATGAGCACGTAGGTGGAAACGGCGCACCAGATTTGCGTCTTCACCGCGTTCTCGCTCGTACCCAGGAATTTCTTGATTCGCAAATGCTGCTTGATCCATTTGAAGAACAGTTCGACCTGCCAACGATTCTTGTAGAGCGCGGCGATGGTCAATGCGGGCAAGGTCGTATTGTTGGTGAGAAATACCAGCGTCTTGCCCGACGTTGGATCTTTGAAGCGGATACGCCGCAAATGCTCTGGGTAGTCCTTCGAGACGTAAAAGCCGTTCAGCGCGATTGCCTGATCGCAGATTACGCCAGTGGCCCTGTCGGTCGCGGCAGAATACACGCGTCTGGCATCCATACCACGCTTGGCGCGGGTGACGAAGAAGGCGCCAGCCTGATGCAGGCTGTACAGTCGATCGAAATCCAGATAGCCCCGATCCATCACGTAGAAAGCCCCGGCCTCTATAACGAGGAGGTCGAGCACATTGACCTCGTGCATCTTGCCGTTGCTGATATGGATAAACGCAGGAATAGAGCCGCGCAAATCCAGCAACGTGTGCATCTTGACCGCCGCTTTGGTGGAGCGAAACGGCGCCCAATCGAACAGGCTCAAACACAGGTCGATCGTAGTCGCGTCCAGGGCGTAGACCGTATTGGTCAGATCCAGTCCCAGATCTTCGTCGTGGTAGAGCTTGCGGGCACGACGAATGAGCAACGCCGAGAGATCTGCCCACATACGCCAATTGCGCAAATCGTTGGCGTCGGCCAAGGTGGAGCGATGCACTTCGTGGCGCAATCCCATCGCATAGAGCTTGTTGGAATTGGCTCCCAGCGTGACCTCGATGTCGCGCAGGCTCTCGCGCCACGTCAGTTGCGCAAATGCCATCACGCGAAACTGTTCGGCGCAGTTCATACGGCGTACCCCGGCATTGCCAGAATAGCGGTCCACGATGCGCGCAAAACTTGTCCACGGAACAAACTCCATTACCTGCGCAAACAGAGTTTTGCCAACATTCATGCCTTACCCCAGAGGATGTCACCTCAAGGAAAGTACACAAATATGAGCATTCACGTTTCAAATCGGCACCAAACAAAATCGACTGGAAAGCCGCGCCAGTATTGGCTTTCATGAGTTTCAAACCCGATTAAACCGGACACTACTGATCTTGCATAAAGGGGAAAATACGTTTTGCTTCAATCGAAAGATATTGGGCAATTTGGAGATGAATTCTGGGCAGCCGGCGCAGGTGCAGATGTCTGGGTGAGTGGGGCTACGACGGGTCTTGATGATAAGTGTCGGATGGCAGGGAAATAGGTAATTTTGCGCACATACGATTCGGTGGAATAGAGCATCTTCGACATGGCGCAGAGTTCGTTTGCTCTACAAGTGCTCGAGCATAGAATGGCCCTGCACAGGTAGGGGCATTGCTTAAGTTACTCAATTGGTAATCAGGGAGAATGGCTATGCCGACGATCGAGGAAAACAGCAAATACTGGTCATCTTATTCCTGGCCGAAAGAAGGTGACGAATGGTCTGAAGGCTGGGGTGGTACACCGTCTCTTTGGTATGGAACAATATTGCCCCGGATTCATTCGATCCTTCCCGCTGATCATATCCTTGAAATTGCACCCGGGTACGGGCGGTGTACTCAATATCTGCTCGCTCATTGTAATCGGCTAACTGTGGTTGACCTGTTGGAACAATGCGTGGAGTCATGCAAACGGAGATTTGCTTCGCATGACCACCTTAGATATTTCGTTAACGACGGGAGATCGCTCGATATGATCGATGATGGCTCTATCGATTTTGTTTTCAGTTGGGACTCTCTAGTGCATGCGGAGGGCGACGCTGTATGTGCATATATTGCACAGCTTAAGAAGAAGATGCGTCCCGGCGGCGTGGGATTCATTCACCATTCAAACCTTGGAGCATTTCGAGATCCTATCACCGGAAATATCAATGTGGAAAATAGGAGGTGGCGAGGGAAGTCAATGTCTGCCGAGCTTTTCAGGCAGTCCTGCGCGGAGAATGGAATCTGCTGTCTTGCGCAGGAGATCGTTGGCTGGGGAGGTACTGTGCTGAGTGACTGCTTTTCGCTTTTTCTAAATGTTGCGCCCTCATCGAGTGCGGTGGCAATTAGTGAAAATCCGACTTTTATGAATGAAGCACAGAGTATGAGGCGGCTTTCCGAGATTTATTGTAGAAGTACACGGTAGGGGCACTTTTGTCGATAGATGGGGTATTCGGTCAATATGGCGCCAATGGGCGTTATTGAACGCAAAAGAGATTGGTTCTAAGTGGCGCCGGCTATATCGGTCTGGGTATCCACCCTCGATGCACGCTTACTCAAGATTGTCGCGCAGCGAGCTTGACGGAGGACCGTACTTTGAGGCACTGGAGAAGATCATCGGAAACGCCGGCGCAGGGAAAGAGAAGCTAGCAGGCTTGCGATGAGTATGGTCTTTGTCCCGTACAGTGAGCCAAGGTGAGCGCCCGCACCGTAGGCGTGGTGGCAGAGGCGATGGTCGGCCGCTTCGAGGGCATTGAGCACGGTGCCGCCTTCGGCTGGGTGCTCGCGGCGCCGGCCCTGCAGCGCAAACTCCGCGTCGAATTGCTCGACGGCAAGGTCGTGGTGGCGGAAGGTGTCGCCGACCGCTTGCACCAGGAACCCAAAAAAGCAACCAACGGCCACAGCCGTTACGCATTTGCGATTGGCCTGCCGCAATCGATCACGGACGGCCGCACGCACACGCTGCGCGCACGGGTGGCGGGTACGGATCGGTGGCTGCAGGGCGTGCATGACTTCGCCGTCGAGGCGGAATCGATCGGTGCCATTGATGGCGTCGCGGCCGGCGTCGTCTTCGGCTGGGTGGCCGCTGCCGCCGCAGCGAAGGGCGTGCCCGAGCTTGGGATCAGCGTCGACGGCGCGAAGGTGGCTGCGGTCAAGGCCGATGCGGCGCGACCGGACGTTGCTGCGGAAAATGCGCGGGGGTTTCACTTCGATTTGGGGCCGTTTTTGCGCCGCAAGCCGAAGCACCGCATCGACGTGGTGAATCTGGCGACGGGCAAACCCCTGGACGGCAGCCCGCTCGCGCTCGACTCCGCGTCGGGATGGGGCTGCGTCGACGAGTTGCAGGGCGTCGAGGCGGGCGGCTGGGTGGTGTTCGGTGACCCGGCGGTCACGCAAGTGAAAGTCGAAGTGCTGGTTGATGGCGAGTCTATCGGCACGATCGCGGCCGACCACCCGCGGCCGGACCTCGCCGCGGTGGGCATTGCGCGCTACCGCTGCGGCTTTCGGATGTCTGTGCCTCCCCGCTATTACGACGGACGCGAGCATAAGCTGGGAGCTCGTGTGATCGGCAAGGACCTGGCGCTGCGCAACGACGGCCGGCCGTTTCGCATCGAACTGGCGTCCAGCATCGACATCTGCGAGCCCGGGCGCGTCGCAGGCTGGATCACCAATACCAGCGCGCCGCTGGCGCCGGTGCGCATGGATGCATGGCTGGATGGCGAGCTGGTCGGGACGCATTCGGCGGACCTGCCGCGCCCGGACGTGACGGCGGCGCTCAAGCTGCCCGCACACGCCGCCGGGACGGGGTTCGATTTTTCGCTGCCGCAGGCCACGCGGCCCGGGCAGGTGCGGTGCCTGAAGCTCTGCCCACCGGGGCGGCGCGACACGCTCACCGGTCGCGAGTTGCTGGTGATCGGGCGCGCCGAATTGATCGCGCAGGCCGAAGCGATCGCGGCGGAGTTGCGCGGCGAGCAAGGCAAAGCGGGGCATCGCCCCTCGCCGGAATTGCTGCATCTTCTCATGCCGCAGTGGCTCGAAACCCTGCGCCAGGGCTACGCGCAAGGCCGGGCGCTGCATTGCCAATTGCCCGAAGAGCCGCATGCAGCCTTGCTCTCTGGGCGGTTGCCCTGCGTGGATGTGATCGTTCCGGTGTACAAGGGACGGGAGGAGACGCTCGCGTGCATCGCGAGCGTGCTCGGCGCGCGCGATCGCACCGACATGAAACTCGTGGTGATCAACGACGAGAGCCCCGACCCCGGTTTGACCGAGGCGCTGCGCCGCCTGGCGGCGGACGGAAGCTTCACGCTGCTGGAGAACGAGCGCAACCTGGGCTTTGTCGCCACGGTGAACCGCGGCATGCGGCTGCATCCGGAGCGCGACGTGGTGCTGCTCAATGCCGACACGCTGGTCGCGCCGGGCTGGCTCGCGCGCCTGCAGGCGGCGGCCTATGCCGGCGCCAACATCGGCTCGGCGACGCCTCCCCACCGGGGTCGGATATTGCATGTACATCCGGCGCGAGGCGCTGCGCACCACGGGCTATTTCGACGAGACGCGCTGGGGCAAGGGCTACGCCGAAGAAAACGATTTCTGCGTGCGTTCGAGCGCGCTCGGCTGGCGGCATGTCGCGGCCTGCGACGTGTTCGTGCAGCACCATGGCGCGGTCTCCTTCGAAGGCGACCGGGCCGCGCGCGTGCACGACAACCTGGAAAAGCTCTACGCGCTTTATCCCGACTACCCGGAACGGGTGCAGGCGTTCATCGCCGCGGACCCGCTCTGCGAGGCGCGCTCGCGCGTGAACCTGCGCCTGATGCGCCGCGCGGCGCCGCGCTTCATGCTGCACGTCATGCACGGATGGGGCGGCGGCGTCGAGATCGCGGTGCACGATTTGTGCGCACGGCTGGCGAAAGAAAAGGAGGCCACGCTGATCCTGCGCGCAAACGCCGATGGCAGCATGCTGCTCGCGCTGCCCGGCGGCGGGCTGCCGGTCGGCTACCCCGCGGGAACGACCATGGCGGCGGTCGGCAAAGACTTGCGCGCACTCGGCGTCTGGCATGTGCACATCCACCAGACCGTGGGGCTGCCCAAGGACGTGTGGCAGATCGCCGCTGCACTCAAGGCCGCCTACGACTTCACCGTGCACGATTACTTCGCCGTCTGCCCGCGGGTGAATTTTGTCGACGCCGGCGGCGCGTTCTGCGCTCAGGCGGATCTCGCGACGTGCGAGCAGTGCGTGTCGGCGGCAAGCCTGGATGCGCAGACGCGTGCGCTGTATCTGGAACTCGGCGGCACGGTGGCCGCATGGCGCGCGTTTCACCTGGGAAAGCTGAAGAAAGCGCGCACCGTATTTGCGCCGAGCGAGGATGCGGCGCGGCGCATCGGCCGCTATGCGAAGCTGCCGCAGCTGCGCGCCCAGCCGCATCCGGAAGATGCCATCGAGTTTCGGCCGATGGCGAAGGCGCCGAAGAAAAAACTGCGCGTCGCCGTGATCGGCGCCATCGGCCTGCACAAGGGCCAGCGGCTGCTGCTCGAAACCGCGGCCTATGCCAAGCGGAAAAAACTGGCGCTCGAGTTCGTGATCGTCGGCTACACCTGCGACGACGGTGCGTACGCGGCTTTGGACAACGTCAAGATTCTCGGCGCGTATGCGCAGGACCAGTTGCCGGGCCTGCTCGCGGCCTCGGGCTGCACGGTGGCGCTGTTCCTCTCCATCTGGCCAGAGACCTTCAGTTACACCTTGTCCGAGGCCTGGCGCGCCGGGCTGTACCCGGTGGTGACCGACCTGGGCGCGCAGGCGGAGCGGGTGAAGCGCGAGAAGTCGGGCATCGCGATCAGCCCGGCGTCGAAGCCCGAAGACGTGGTGGCGGCGTGCCTGCGGGCAGGGGCGGTCGCCAAAAAGAAGAAGACCATCGCAGGGGCTGCATACGAGCGCCTGCTGCCCGCGTATTACAAGCTCAAGGCGTCCGTTGCGCGCAAGGCGCGAAAATGAAACGCGCCGGCGCTGCATGCGCATTGGTCGTGGCGGGCGTGCTGCTGCTTTGGCATGCGGCCGCCTGGGCGCAGGTGAAGAACTTCGACGCGCCGACCCGCCTGCCGCCGCTCAACAGTTCCGTGGTGTACTCGCGCTCGCTCGCGACCTCGCAATTCGACTGCGTGGGCTGCACGGCCCAACTGCTCTCGCTGGTGATGGATCTGAAGAACGATTCGTCCAAATCGGCCCTCTATCCCTGGCCTCTCTATATCCAGCTCACGACCAACCACGACCGCGGCGATGCGACCGGGGTCAACGCGCGGGTCTACAGCAGCGGCGCAGGCTGGAGCGCAAGCCTGCATTCGGAGAGCATCCATTCCGGGACCGGCACGTCGATCGGGGCCAACATCGAACAGTCGAAGATGTCAGCCGGTGGGCGGGTGATCGGGCTCAACGTCCAGGCGACGAACGGTTATGACGGTGTGAAAAAGAATGTCTGGTCCGATGAAGCCGTCAACATCCAGTCGGTTCCGGGTTCGGGCTGGAAAGTCGGGCTGCGGTTCAACCACGCCAGCCTCGGCAAAGGCATCGTGTTCGACGCGGAAACCACCGGAAAGACCGCCATCGAAGTGGGCGGGCGCTTCGAGCGCGGCGTCGATTTGAGCGGCAACAGCCTGGTTCTGGGGCGCGGCGGGCGCATCGTGCTCGACGAGGAGGAGAACCTGGTGCTGCTGTTCAACCGGACGGCGCGGCAGGTCGAAATCCGGGCGGCGGGGGAACTCGTGGCTACTTTTCCGCTGGCAGCGAAAGCCGAATCCGGCGGTGAAGCGCGCCCGGGCGCATTGCACTGAAAAGCGGGGCGCAGAAGAAATGCCAGTTCAACTTACCACGGAAATCATCGCCAAACTGCGCCGTGCCGGCGTGTCTACGCTGCATCAGCCGGGCGCGGTACTGCCCGATGATGTGACGTTCGAACCGCCGTGCAGCCTGAAATGGATGAGCGTGCAGCAGTCGTTGTACTTGGGGGCATTCAGTTATGCGGTAAGCGGGTTCTATTTTGCCTGCCGCATCGGACGCTATTGCTCCTTCGGCGAGCAGGTGCAGATCGGCCGGCATTCGCATTCGATGCACTGGGCCAGCACGTCCCCTTTTTTCTACATGCCGTTTGCCAATGTCCTGGACCAGGATCTGCCCGATTCGGCGGACTTGATACCGAATAGGGATTTTCAACGAACCACCGCGCCGGTCGTCCTCAAAGTGACGACCATCGGCAATGACGTCTGGATCGGCCATGGTGCATTCGTTCTGCCCGGCGTGCGGATCGGCGATGGTGCGGTGGTCGCGGCAATGTCCGTCGTGACCAAGGACGTGCCACCGTATGCGATGGTGGCCGGGTCTCCAGCAAAGGTCGTGCGCTACAGGTTTGCGGACGAACAAGTCGCGGTGCTCCTGAGTTCGAAATGGTGGCAGTTCGCCCCCTGGCAACTCAAGGGCGCTCCGGTGGACGACATTCCGAAATTTGTCGATTTCATCGCCGCGCTGAAATCGTCGGGCGCGAAACCTTATGCGCCGAGGGCGATGACCATTGCAGATGTGTTGAATGCCGTGGCGCCAAGCCTGCCAGGGATAGTTGCCCAAAGCGCGCTCGCGTCTTCATCCGGTGGGGCGGCGATCGATATCGGTCATGACGACGCTGCGCTTTCTTCGACCAGGGCGCGGGAGGGCCAGGACGGGGGTCTTACGCAAGCTGTTGCTGAATACTCCGAGGCAGCGGAGTTTCCGCAGGGGCCCAGAATTCCATTCATTCAATTCGGCCGATTCCTTGCGCTGGCGGACGGGGTTTCACTGAGTTTGAGAGGAAAACGCTGCGTGGATTTCGGCTGTGGAGCCGCCAGGCCTTTTTCAATTGCCTCATTGATGTATTTGCTTGGTGCCGAGAGCGCAATCGCCATCGATGTGACGCCGTGCGCAGACACGGCCGCCATAGCAAAAGGACTTTGGTTCATGCTCGACGCGCTGTCAGCGGGCAACTCGGGTCTGGAGCAATACGCGACCTATGATCTCGAGTTGGTCAAAGCCAGGCTGATCGATTTTGACGCGGATGCCCTGCGGCAAGGACGCCTCATGGAGGGGCTGCCGAAGGCCATTCGGCACTGCGTCGGAGACTATCTGGCCATCGAGTCGGAGTTGGGGGTGTTCGACGTCATGATTTCGAATTCCGTGTTCGAGCATATTCCGGATCTCGACCGGACCATGCGCGCGTTCAGGAAAAATCTGCGGCAAGGCGGGGTAATCTATGCCGACATCGATTATCGGGATCATCGCTTCTATGTGAGCGGCGCAAGCCCGTGGCAATACCTGATGGACGATGATGACGTATCCCCGGGATATATCAACAAGGTCCGCCATGCCGCAATGAAGCAGCTGGTCGGTAACGCGGGGCTTCGAATCGTCGCCTCGGCACAGGTCGTTACCCCCGCGCCGCCCGAGGTCCTCCAAAACATGCATGCGCGCTATAGGGGTGCCAGCGTCGACGACCTGGCGGTGGTTCAGGACAGCGTGTTGCTGCAGTTATGAACAGCATGTCTCCGGAGTTGATTACAGGCTGTCTGACGAAATTCGAGAGTCATGATGTCTCGCGGGAAGACTTGGAGCGTTACAACGGCATCGTCGCCGGCAGGAAGCCCTATATCATCTGTTTCACGCCGCGGTCGGGAAGCAGCTACCTTGCCGACCTGCTGACCTCCAGCGAGTCTTTGGGGGCGCCGGGCGAGTATCTCAATGCGGACCTGATGGATCTCACGCTGCAACACATGAGAGCGGCCGGCTATGCGGGCAGATCCCTGATTGATTACCTGTCGTGGCTGATGCAGAACTTGTCTTCCGCGAACGGCGTGTTCGGATTCAAAGTCAGCTACTTTGATTGGCAGCCGCTCATCGCTTGCGGTCTGGACAAGGTGCTGTTCGGCGGCTTCAAGCCGATGTTTCTTTATCGCAGAAACATATTGAAACAGGCAGTGTCTCTGTACGTCGCCACGGAGACCAACTTGTTCCATACCAACGTGCCAATCGCGGAGGAGACGAGGCGCCGGGCGGCGACGCTGCCTTATGACCCTGAAAAGATCCGAAACTGGATTCAACACATCTGGATACAGGAAGGTGCCTGGCGCGATTACCTGCGCGGGCGCGATTTTCTGGAACTTGACTACGATGTCGTGTCTGACGACGCGGGTTCGGTCGTGTCTGCGATTGCCCGCTTTCTGGCGGTGGATCTGGCGCAGGACCGTGATGCGAAGGCCTCGGTCTTTGAGAAGGTCCGCACGGCGAACAACGATCGGCTGGTAGTGACGTTTCTCGAGGACCCGGCGAACCGGACGTTCCTCAAGGGCATGTTGCTGGAGGAAAGTCGGTTCGCGGGCCAGTAGTCATGGCGTTCGCGGCCGAGTTGTCGAACTAGGAGGTCTTGTCGTAGTCCCATGCGCCTGAACGAAAGGGCCGTATCAGGACGGCAATATGTCACCGGGCACTCGCTGAGACTGCGCACGGCGGGCAAGTAGCGCCATGCATTAGCCTCGATGGATGTCGAGCCCGAAAATCGCACCGCGCGAGCCACGACGGCTTAGGCAAAGCGCGCAGGCGAAGCACCAAGAGCAAATTCAGAGCCCGCCAATCAAAGGTCTGATCCTCGGTTCGGGCTCGCGGATCGATTCGGGGCCGAAGGTCGCCTGCGTGGAGGAGATCGCCTATCGCCAGGGCTACATCGACGCGGCGCAGCTAGCGCGCCCCGCCGAACCGATGAAGAAGAACGGCTACGGGCAAACCCTGCTCGGCCTGCTGAATGAAAGGGTGTTCTGATGCAAGTGACTGCCACTGAAATTCCAGACGTGCTCATGATCGAGCCCAAAGTATTCGCCGATGCGCGCGGCCACTTCTTCGAGAGCTTCAACGAGCGTGCGTTCGCCAAGGCGACCGGCGTCACGACGGGCTTCGTGCAGGACAATCACTCGCGTTCGGTGCGGCACACGCTGCGCGGCCTGCACTACCAGATCCGCCAGCCGCAGGGCAAGCTCGTGCGCGTGGTGGCGGGCGAGGTGTTCGACGTGGTGGTGGACATCCGCCGCCATTCGCTCACCTTCGGCCGCTGGTGCGGGACGTACCTGACGGCCGAGAACCGCAAACTGCTCTGGATCCCGCCCGGCTTCGCGCACGGTTTTCTGGTGCTGTCGGATGCGGCCGAGTTCCTCTACAAGACCACCGACTACTGGGCGCCGCAGTACGAGCGCACGCTGCTCTGGAACGACCCCGCGCTTGGCATCACCTGGCCGCTGACGGGAGAACCCGTGATGGCGGCAAAGGATCTCGCGGGCAAGCGCCTCGCCGAGGCCGACGTGTTCGAGGGGCGGGGCTTCGCTGAGGTGGCGGTGGTGGGGTGAGGGACAAGTCACGTGCAAGATCACGCGGGCGCTGGCGCGCATCAAGCTCGGGCGTCTGTACTGCGCCGCTCACGAAAATGCGTCTGGGCAACATGGCGGCCAAGCGCGATTGGGGCCACGCGCGCGACTACGTCGAGATGCAGTGGCTGATGCTGCAGCAGGCGAAGCCCGATGATTTCGTCATCGCCACCGGGGTGCAGTATTCGGTGCGCGAGTTCGTCGACGCGGCGGCAAGCGAACTCGGCATGCCCATCCGCTGGGAGGGCGAGGGCGTGGACGAGAAGGGCTACGGCGCCGACGGCAGGTGCATCGTCGCCGTGGACTCGCGCTACTTCCGCCCGACCGAGGTGGAAACCTTGCTCGGAGATCCGACCAAGGCGCGTGTGAAGCTAGGCTGGACGCCGAAAACTACCTTCGCCGAAC
>JAPLRD010000018.1:2508-11835 GCA_026399375.1 Pseudomonadota bacterium | reverse complement strand
CTCAGAACCCGGACTGTCGACCGAACCGCATCAGCACCGGCTGGCGGTGGGCATCGACCTGGGCACGACCAACTCGCTCGTGGCCACGGTGAGGAGCGGCATTGCCGTCGTATTGAACGATCCCGATGGCCGCCCACTGCTGCCTTCCGTGGTGCGCTACCTTCCCGACGGCGGCACCGAGACGGGCTATGCGGCGCAGCTGGATCTGGCGCGCGATCCGAGGAACACCATCGTCTCGGTCAAGCGCTTCATGGGGCGCGGGCTCAAGGACGTGGCTTACGCCGAAAACTGCCCCTATGACTTTCTCGATTCACCCGGCATGGTGCAGTTGCGCACCTGCGCGGGGGTGAAAAGCCCGGTGGAAGTCTCGGCGGAAATCCTGCGCGTGCTGCGCGCGCGCGCCGAAGCTTCGCTCGGCGGCGAACTCGTCGGCGCGGTCATCACCGTTCCCGCGTATTTCGACGACGCGCAGCGCCAGGCAACAAAGGACGCCGCGCGCCTCGCCGGCCTGAACGTGCTGCGGCTGCTGAACGAACCCACCGCGGCCGCGATCGCCTACGGACTGGACAACGCGTCGGAGGGCGTCTACGCCGTATTCGACCTCGGCGGGGGGACGTTCGATATTTCCATATTGCGCCTGTCCAAGGGCGTGTTCGAGGTGCTCTCGACCAACGGCGACGCGACGCTTGGCGGCGACGACTTCGACCATCGCGTTTTCTGCTGGATCGTGGAGCAGGCGCGGCCGGCGCCGCTGTCGGACGAGGATACGCGCCTGTTGCTGACCGAGGCGCGCGAAGCCAAGGAACACCTGACCTACCACGGCGAGGCGCGAATCACCGCCCGGCTCAGTACGGGCGAACTGATAGACAGCACCCTGCCTCTGCGCACATTTGCCGATGTCACCCGCACGCTGGTGCAGAAGACCATGGTGCCGGTAAAGAAAGCGCTGCGAGACGCCGGGTTGTCGGTGGACGACGTCAAGGGCGTGGTGATGGTCGGCGGCGCCACGCGCATGCCGCAGATACAGCAGGCGGTGGCCGAACATTTCAAGCAGGCGCCGCTGAACAATCTGGATCCGGACAAGGTGGTGGCCCTGGGTGCGGCGATCCAGGCCGACGTGCTCGCCGGAAACCGCGCCGCCGGAGACGACTGGCTGCTGCTCGACGTGATCCCTCTTTCCCTTGGGCTCGAGACCATGGGCGGCCTGGTCGAGCGGGTGATTCCGCGCAATTCCACCATTCCCATCGCGAGGGCGCAGGAATTCACCACGTTCAAGGACGGGCAGATGGCGATGGCCATCCACGTGGTGCAGGGCGAGCGCGAACTGGTTTCGGACTGCCGTTCGCTTGCGCGCTTCGAATTGCGCGGCATACCTCCCATGGTCGCCGGGGCGGCGCGCATCCGCGTCACCTTCCAGGTGGACGCCGACGGCCTGCTGTCGGTGTCGGCGCGCGAGGCGACCACCGGCGTCGAGTCTTCGATCGTGGTGAAGCCGTCCTACGGATTGTCCGACGGCCAGATCGCGCAGATGCTGCAGGATTCGGTCGCCCATTCGGGCGAAGACGCGCAGGCGCGAGCACTGAACGAGCAGCGGGTCGAAGCGCGGCGCATGTTCGAGGCCGTCACGGCGGCGATCGACGCCGACGCCGATCTGCTGAAAGAGGACGAATTGGAAGCGATACGCCGCGCCCTGGATGAAATGAATGCGGCCTCCCAGGGCGATGACCGCCGCGCTCTCATGACCGCGCTGGAACGCGTCAACAAGATCACCGAACCGTTTGCGTCACGGCGCATGGATCGCTCTATCCACCGCGCGCTCTCCGGCAAGAAGCTCGAAGACATGAAGATCTGACCATGCCAACCATCACCGTATTGCCCCACGAAGAACTCTGCCCGGAGGGCGCGCTGATAGAGGCGGTTCCCGGAGTGTCGTTGTGCGACACGCTGCTGCGCAATGGCATCGAAATAGAACATGCCTGCGAAAAATCGTGCGCCTGCACCACCTGCCACGTGGTCATAAGGGAGGGGTTCGACGCGCTTGTTCCATCCGAGGAAAAAGAGGACGACCTGCTTGACCGCGCCTGGGGCCTGGAGCCTATGTCGCGCCTGTCGTGTCAGGCCGTGATGCCGGAGAGCGACCTGGTCATCGAGATTCCCAAGTACACCATCAACATGGTGAGTGAAGGGAATCACTGAAATGAAATGGACCGATGTTCAGGACATCGCCATCGCGCTGTCGGAAAAGCACACAGCGGTGGATCCGAAGTACGTGCGCTTCACCGATCTGCATGCCTGGGTGATGGCGCTGGATGGATTCGCAGACGACCCGAACCGCTCGAGTGAGAAGATACTCGAGGCGATCCAGATGGCGTGGATCGACGAAGCCGAGTAAATCGTCCCGCAAGGGGATGGCGCGTCGTCTTGCGCTTGCAACGAACGCTTAGATGAACAGCGCGCCCGCGATCCCCGCGGCAAGCAGCAGCGCCGAAATGGGCAGGGTAATCCGGCGCAGTTCGGCTGATCCGAGCCCGATGCTCATGCCGCACTTGGTGAGGGTGTTGGCCATTACCGCGACGACTATGGCGCGGGCCGCGGTGCCGATGCTCGACTCGTCGGTTTTCGCCAGGTCGGCCATGGCGAGCGTGATGGCGTCCACGTCGGTCAGGCCGGCGATCCCGGCCGCGAGATACAAACCCGCGTCGCCAAAGTAGACCTGCGCCGCCTTCGCAATCAGCACCACGACGCCGAACAGCATGCCGAACTTGATTGCTTCGTCTAGTTCGAACGGGTTGTTGCCGGCTTTCACTTCCCCGCGCTCCGCGTGCTGGCGCCGCCACCACAGCCAATAGCAAACGCCCAGGCTGGTCACGCATAGCAGCCCGATCGCGACTGCAACGCGCTGGCCGAGCTCCCAGCTGATGAGCGAAGTCATGATGACGACGCGGAAGAACATGACGGTCCATGCAAGCACGATGCCCAGCGCCAGCGCGGAAGCGTCCTCGCCCGGCTGGCGGCTTCGCTGCGAGAACCCGAGCGTCACCGCGGTGCTGGAAGCCAGTCCGCCGAGCAGGCCGGCGATGCCGATGCCGTGCTCGGCGCCGACAATCTTGATCAGCAGGTAGCTGACGAAATTGAGCGCGGATATGAGCACCACCATGAGCCAGATCTTGTACGGGTTGATCACGTCCAGCGGCGGCAGGCCGTAATTGTGGTCCGGCACCAGCGGCAGAATGATGAGGGTGACGATGCCGAACTTGAGCGTTGCCTCGACATCGCTCGCGTTGATCCGGCTGGCGAGCTGGTGCAGCCAGCCCTTGAGCGCGAGCAGCAGCGCCATCGCAACCGCGATCCAGGCGGCGAGCTGCAGCTGGCCGTGCGCGCACAGCAGGCCGAGCAGGAACGCGAGCAGCGCCGAAATCTCGGTGGTGATGCCCGGGTCGCCCCGCAGCGAGGTCACCACGTACTGGCCCACGATGAGGGCGGCGACGGCGAAGAAAATGGACAGCGCCAGCCAGTCGAGGCCGAGGGTCTTGCCGAGATAGCCGGCGATCGCGCCGGTGAGGGCGATGAGCGCGAAGGTGCGCACGCCCGCCCCGCCTTCCTCGCTCTTGCTGCGCTCGCGCTCCAGGCCGATCAGCATGCCCAGGCCGAGGGCGACGGCAAAGCGCAACGCGAGATCGGGATCGTCCATCTGTGCCCCAGTTTGCCGGCCGGATTATTCCGGTCTGGCCGAGGTTAGCGGTCCTTCGATTTTTCGGTCCCGTCGTAGGAAAGAACCCGGTCCAGGTTGTCCTGAATCTCTTGATCCAGCGCCCGGAGGTACAGCACGGCAAAGGTCTTGGCAGTGTCGAGGAACTGGAAGCTGTGGGTGCCCAGAAAACCGTCGCGTGCCGCCTTCAGCTTCTGGTAGCGCTCGATGGCGTCGCGCTGGCGCAGGATCGCGTCTTTGCTCGCTTTGCGATAGCCCGGGCGTCCCGGCTTGACCTTCTCCAGGGTGACGCTCTTCGCTGCGATGATTACATTGAATATCGGGGCATTGTCGGTCACGGTGATTGATTCCTGATAGATAGGGTGCCTAATAAATCTCGGGAACGAAGTTCTGGATTTCCAGAGGCGGGCGTGCATAGCCCTCGCGCATTTCGGGCTTGCGCTTGGGAAGCTTTATCTTGCTCCGCGCCACTTCCTTGTAGGGCAGCAGGCTCAGCAGGTGGGCAATGCAGTTCAGATGGGCCCGCTTCTTGTCATCCGAATTGACCACGTACCACCTTGCCTGGGCGATGTCGGTGTGGACGAGCATATCGTCCTTGGCGCGCGAGTAGGCCTGCCACCGGTTGCGTGACTCCATGTCCATCGGCGACAGCTTCCAGCGCTTGGTCGGATCCTCGACCCGGGACTTGAATCGGCGTTCCTGTTCCTTGTCGCTGACCGAAAACCAGTACTTCACGAGGGTAACGCCTGAACGCACCAGCATGCGCTCGAATGCCGGACAGGAACGCACGAACTCCCAGTATTCCGCCTCCGTGCAGAAGCCCATCACCCGCTCGACTCCGGCGCGGTTGTACCAGGAGCGGTCGAAGAGCGTCATTTCGCCGGCCGCCGGCAGTTCTGCGGTGTAGCGCTGGAAATACCACTGGGTCTTCTGGCGTTCCGTCGGTGTGCCAAGCGCGACCACGCGGCATGCCCGGGGATTGAGCGGTTCGATGATCCGCTTTATGACGCCGCCCTTTCCGGCGGCATCGCGACCCTCGAAAAGCAGCACGACCTTGCGGCCCTCGATCTTGACCCACTCCTGCAGCTTGACCAGTTCAATGTGCAGGCGGCGCAGCTCGCGCTCGTAGAACTTGTTGCGGTCTTTCTTTTTTGCTTTGGGATCACTGAGAGGACTCGGTGTGCGCATCTCGGGCACCACCGTGCCCAGTTTCAAACGCGCCGCTTGAGTCTTCCCGGTGGCGGGTTTCGTGGCCTTGGCCTTCTTTTGTTTGCCCATGACGCCTCATCCTAAGTTCAAGGTACGGCGACGGCCGACACGCGTCGGGGTGCCATGCCGGTGAAATCTGATATGCACCATCCAAAAGTCTATTCCAATAATGCCTCGATTGGAAGCGACGCGCTGCGCATGATCGCGCCCCTTTGCCGAAGGCGGGATGAATGGACCTGCGGGATGTCGCGACCGACTAAGGTAGTTGTCGCTCCGAACCGATGTGTCGAGTATTTTTCCCAAAGTAGCCGAATCGATAGACGACGCGGCGGGGTTGCCGCAGGCATCTTGTGTCGCCGAACTCGCAGCTAAATTGAGGACAAGGCGGGTTGCGGTAGCCGCCGGGCTGAAGTGAGGCATCATCGCTGACCTCTCCCCAAACGCCGCCGCGGACCGGCCGGAATCGCCATAGCAGGTAACCACGCCGGCCGGCCGTGTCAAGCAAGTCCTCCGAATCCTGCACTTCGGATACCGGCGCAAGCTCCGCGTTGAAATAAGGATGCGGCTGCCCGAATGCCAGATGGCATTCGATCGTCTCCTGCGTGGGCGCACCAGGTCGAAGGCAAGGACGCATTTCGAAGCGGGTGAGATCCCATGACCCGAGCTCCCAGGCAACGTCCATGACCGTGTGTTCGACGTCGCGCAGTTCGCGCCAACGTCGGTTGACCTGCAGTCACGATGAAGGGACCGGCTCATAGCGGAATTGCGGACCGTTCTCGGTTTCATCTTCATGCTCTATGAATCCGTGCCAATGCAAGGACAGAACCATGGGTGTGTCCGCACAAGGGAGCGCTGCGATGGAGATGCCGGCAAGTGGGAGACGGTTGGCGATCATTTGCGTCTCGATCGCGTCAAGAAATTCCATTTCAGCGGTCCTCCATCGGGTTGGATGTCAGGCAGTTGACGCTGAAAATTACACCATAGGTTTCCGAGGTAATGTTGCTAGCACCCGCCATGCGGCGCTGCCAGCTGCTTGTTGCTGACCTCGGCTAATTTGGACGTGCCGGCGCTGGTCGGCTTTTCAGCAAGATGGGGCAGAGACAAGATCCGGCCAACAGCCGACGTTCGAGTGCGTTCTCCATAGCTGACGTTGAGGCGAGCAAGGATCGCGTGCTACACGCCACACCAGCTCGACGGCCGTCGCGTAAAGTGTGCGCGAACATGAGCACCGGCAAGTGCGATGGCAAGACCATCGCGCGGAGAGCAGGCAGTGGTCGTGGGTCGTAGCCTTGCGCTCGTCCGGAGCGTCGATCGCAGTCTTGTGGCCAGTGCGAGGACGAAAGTTTCCCGGAAAATATCGCGGCCTGAGCTCAAACTCTTCTGAAAATCCATCCAGTTGATCGCCAGTTTGACCGCCGCGCGAGCCGAGCATAGAGTGTCGATTAGTGAAAAGGTGTCCAAATTTTCTATACGCAACCTCAAGTTCCCACGAAGTCCGGTAGAAATTGATTGAGCGGCGGTAACCGAAGGGGCGCGTCCTCATATGGAGTAGACTCCGTCCCCGGGAGGGCGAACAGGTGCTGGAGAGAATTCAATTGCCGCTGCCCGCTATCGGGCGCGTTCTATCGGATTTCGGCGGCGTCTATGCGGCGAACGCGATCGTCGCATTTCTCTTTGCCGCGAGCGGGCCGGTGGCCATCATCCTGGCGGTCGGTGCAAGCGGCGGCCTGTCGGAATCGGATCTCTCGTCCTGGATCTTCGGTTCTTTCTTCGTCAACGGAATTATCACGATCCTTTTCTCGCTGCTGTACCGGCAGCCGCTCGCTTTCTTCTGGACCATTCCTGGTACGGTTTTGGTGGGACCCGCCCTGGGACACTTGAGTTTCCCGCAGGTGATCGGCGCGTTCCACGCAACAGGTGTTCTAATGCTGCTGCTCGGTCTATCGGGCTGGGTACGACGCGCCATGGCCTCGATTCCGATGCCGATCGTGATGGCCATGGTGGCCGGCGTGTTCCTGCGCTTCGGAACCGGCCTGGTGCATGCCTTCCGCGACGATGTAGCGGTCGCACTGCCGATGACCGCTGTTTTCATTGCGCTCTCGATCGCGCCGCGCATCGCGCGCTATGTTCCGCCGCTGATCGGTGCGCTGCTCGCCGGGGCTCTTGCGGTCTGGTTGCTGGGAAGCTTCAGGGCGCCCCCCGGCGCGCTGTTCTCCTTCGCGGACCCGACCCTGTATCAGCCGCAGTGGTCCTGGGCGGCCATGGTGGAACTCGTGGTGCCCATCGCGATCACCGTTCTAGTGGTCCAAAACGGGCAGGGCATGGCGATCCTCTCCGCGAGCGGCCACCAGGCGCCCATCAACGCCATTACCGTTGGCTGCGGCGCCGGATCGATCGTGACCGCGCTCTTCGGAACGGTGTCGACCTGCCTCACCGGACCGGTGAACGCGGTGATTTCCGGCAGCGGCGCCAAGCACCGTCAGTACACGGCGGCGATCGCGGTTGGCGTGCTGGCGCTTGCCTTCGGATCGGTGGCGCCGTTGCTGACGAGGCTCATGCTGGGCGCTCCTCCCGCCTTCATCGCAACGCTGGCGGGACTCGCGATGCTGCGCGTACTACAGACCGCGTTCATCGCATCATTCCGCGATCGGTTCAGCTTCGGCGCGCTCATCACATTCATCGTGACCGTTGGTGACGTGACGCTTTGGAACATCGGCGCCCCGTTCTGGGGTTTGCTGATCGGAATCGCCGCGTCCTGGCTGCTCGAACGCGAGGATTTCAAGCATCCCGCGGTGTAGGCGCGGAACCTGGGTTCATCGTTGCTGTTCGAGCGTGTTTCGCGAAAGCGAAACGCGGGCTTCGAATGCATTTAGTGGTAGCACTGCCCTAGTCCGCTTTCTGGGATTCTCTAGGGCGGCTTGGGGTCGGGAGTGACAATTCGCGTTTTTGAATAGCCGACGTTGACTGTAATTTCAGCAGGCCGCGGATGTCAGAGGGGACAATCGGCCATGTCATTCGAAAATATGTTTCCTTGATCAGTAAGGCGGCAGCATTCTCCGGAGTCCGTGAATCAGTACCACGGCGAGGAAGAGCAGGTTGCGTGCGCCTATTTTTAGGGCCGATGCCGTTGGTGCCTCACCCCAAATGTAATTCGTTCGTACCTCGGCGAGTGTTTGCGCCAGCTGCTCCATCCATTGCACGGTATGCGGCCACTCCGCGAGTCTATCCAGCCATTCCAGCGGCAACCCGTCCAGTCCTGTTCCAGCCCCTGCGATGGCACCCGTTATCGCCGCGACAGTGTCCGTGTCGCCACCGCATTCGATGGCCGCAAGCACAGCTTCGCGATAGTTTCCCGAGTGGGCAAGCCATGCATGTAGCGCTACCGGAACGGTGTGAAACGCATAACCCGTTACTCCGGTTTCCAGCCCCATCCCCTGCGCAAAGGTCAAGGTCTTCTCCCCGGCCTGAACGGATTTCGCTGCCCTGTCTATCAGTGCCGCCAATTCGGCGCCCTCAGTTCCCAGAAATGTACGCACTTGGCGGGCGTACTCCAACGCATCGATCCGTCCATCATTTCGTGCAGATTGCGCGGCCGCGAAGGCGACCGCCAAAGCGGCGCATTCGGCTTTCGGATCGCTGTGAGTAAGGCGGGTTGCGGCCCGAACATGCATACGCAACAACTCAGGTTCCTCGGCCCAGAACACACCGATCAACGCGCTTCGCATCGAGGGAGCATTCCCCGCCGAGAAAGTTCCCTGCCAGCGCTGCGGTAGGAAAAGCCACAATTTCAGGATGCTCTTCAGCGTCGCCATGCCAATTCCTGCAGGTAGTCCGAGCAACCAAATTCGCATTCGACGTGCGAGTCTGGAACGAAAATACCCAGTATCGCGGGTTGTTTTCCCATACTGGGCCGTTTCAATCAACGCCTGTGCCACCATGATGGTGTGTTCGGTATCGTCGGAGCACATCCCGCGCCCGAATGGCAATAGATGATATCTGTCCATTTCCGGGAACAATCGGGCGCGCCTGTGTGGCGACAGTCCTTCGTAGGGGAGTCCCATGGCGTCGCCGACGGCGGTCCCGACGATGCAGCCGGCAAGAGAAGGGAAGCGCAACTTAGCTTGCTCGGCGCGCTCCGCAATTCTGGTAGCAGCATCCGCCTGTGCGAACCGCTGCTCCTCACTGTCGCCCTTGGCGAGAGCTAACAGGATCATGACGATATATGGGCCACAACCAACGTCGAGTAGCAGCGGAAGCCAGAAGAACTCTCGCATCCAATCAAAGGGTCCATTCCACATGGAAATCGCGCCTATGACGCCTGCCATGAAGGGCATGACGGAAACATGGCCACCTTCTTCGCGTCTATCGCGAACCCACTTCGCCCACCCGAACAGCGTGACCGCGTTTAG
>JAPLRD010000018.1:0-2501 GCA_026399375.1 Pseudomonadota bacterium | reverse complement strand
GACCGCGTTTAGCCATGAGCCAGCAATGAAAACCGCCAACCCAACTGCGGGCAAGATCCACATCAACAGGAATTTGAAAATTGTCACTGCGGCTCAGCTTACACGGAAGATGAAATTCGGGCGATACCGATGGCGGATGCGTTGCGATAGGTATTCGAAACGGTAGCCCGCCCTAGCCGCGCTTCTTGCGTCCCGTGAGCGGCCGCTTTTCGAGCCTAGGTAATTCCGCTTTGGGTCGACACCGGCGGTTAGCCAAACGCGCCGATACCGGCCACTCGCCAGCCTGACCACGCGCCTGCGTGCCGACCGGTACTGGGTGATAGGCACCGTCAGTCGGCGTAATCGTAGGTCACGATTGTCACAATCCCAGCATCCAATTCAACCCGGCAGGCATGCCGTCCGAAACTTCTGGCCTCGGCCAGGTACATCAACTTAGTTCCTGTATGCGGCCTTCCCGGGCCGAGACCGTGCTCTTTGGCGAACCCGGCCAACTGTTCCGCGGTCATGCCCGGTCTTATCTGCTTACAGACCTCGGTCATTCGTTCTTTACCCGTGAACTGCGAATAGCCGCTGTACGCAACGTACAGCAGTAGTGCCACGCCGAAAAGCAATGCTATTCGGCGTCCCCACCCCATACGCTTAGCCACGTCGGTCACCTTCTACCCGGTCAGATCCGTACGACCAGCCCTTCCGCCAGCACTGCGTCCGTCTTCGCCACGCGCTGCCGCCGCGCTTCTTGATCAAAGCCGGTGCCTTGGCCTTGTATTCCTCATACGAAGCTGGATCTTCCACGTCAAGGTTCACTATCATGTATGCAGGCATGGTGACTCCTTTCATCAAGTTGCCAGCGCTAGCCTTTTCCTCTAGTTGTCGGCACATTAGCACTGCCTTAGCCAGCGCGTCGAGTTCAGGGAAGTGGTGGGCCGTTAGCTCGCTGTTCCGCCCCCGCACACTGACGCCACCGGCTGCAATGGGTCGCGCCCTGTCCCCGGCAATTTTGGGTAACAGACGCTCGCCGGAATTTCAACAGGCGGCGTACGCCAAGGTGAACACCCGGCCAGAATCGGACTGTCGTGAACCTCCTGCGAAACAGACTCTCGCACCAAGGCTCCACGTCAACCCAACGCTATCAGTCCGTACTATCATCGCATATGGGGACCGGTCGGTCCGTTGAACAACTAATTCCCATCGAAGGTGTCCCATGACCGATCCAGCGAACCGTAACGACAACTCGGTGGAGTTGCCAGAGGCGCCCACCCCGGCACGTGTAACTTGGCTCCAAGAAGGTTCTCTGGCAATCGCCATATTCTTGGTGCTCGGCATGTCTGTGCTAGTGTACTGCGCCGTAAATAGTAGAACTTAATTGCGACCCACATGTCTCTCTTGTTACAAGGGAGGGACGATGCGAATTGCTCCGCAGGTGATGATGACGACCGAACAACGGGCGCAACTGGAGGCGTGGGCCAATGGGCGTCGCGTTCCAGTGCGCCTGGCGCAACGCGCCAAGATTGTGTTGCTTGCCTCCGATGGCAGGACCGACATAGAAATCGCTGCGGAATTGGGCATCGGACGGCTTAACGCGTCTCGTTGGCGTGGGCGCTTTATTGCTCTGGGGCCAGCCGGGATCGAACGAGATGCCCCTCGACCGGGCCGCACACGCAGGATTACTGAGCAAAAGGTAAAGAAAATCGTCCAGATGACAACACAAGAGAGCCCGCTCAATGCGACACATTGGAGTACACGCTCGATGGCAATGGCGGCCAAGGTGAGCGAAACGACGGTGCGGCGCATCTGGCATGCTCATGGACTCAAGCCGCACCTGAGCAAGAGCTTCAAGGTTTCCAACGATCTTCATTTCGCCGAGAAGCTGGAAGACATCGTTGGGTTGTATCTGGATCCGCCAGAGCATGCCTTGGTTCTGTGCTGTGATGAGAAGAGTCAGATCCAGGCACTCGACCGCACACAACCCGGGTTGCCATTGAAGAAAGGGCGAGCCCAAACCCTTACCCATGACTACAAACGCAATGGTGTGACCACCCTGTTTGCTGCACTCAACACACTGGATGGCAACGTAATCAGCCAATGCATGAAGCGGCATCGCCATCAGGAGTGGTTGCGCTTTCTGCGGCAAATCGATGCTGCCACGCCTCAGGACAAGGTACTGCATCTGATCGCTGATAACTACGCTACTCACAAGCACCCAAAGGTTAAGGCTTGGCTCGCAAAGCATCCGCGATTTCATATGCACTTCACGCCCACCAGCGCCTCGTGGCTGAACATGGTGGAACGCTTCTTCCGTGATCTGTCCGAGCAGCAACTCGTACGCGGCGTCTTTCACAATGTTCCTGAACTTGTGCTCACCATCGACAAATACATTACGCAACACAACCGTGATCCCAAGCCCTTCGTCTGGACCGCTCGCGCCTCCGATATCCTCGCCAAAGTCATGCGTGCTCGTGCCCGACTCGATAAGTCTCAATCTGTTTGACGCAGTACACTAG
>JAPLRD010000211.1 GCA_026399375.1 Pseudomonadota bacterium | reverse complement strand
GCGCACTGGAGAGCACGCTGCGCTGCGTGCCGAAATTGACCCGGACAAAACTCGGCGCGCCGAAATCGGCGCCGGGCGACACACCCAGGCCATGCTTGAGAAAGTGCGCGTGCGGATCGGCCAGGCCGGTGCCCGAGCAATCGATCCACGCGAGATAGGTCGACTCCAGGTGCGCCATTTCGACGCCGGGCAGGCGCGCCACGGCGGCCTCGAGCAGATCGCGGTTGCCGCGCAGATAGTCGAGCAAGGCCGACAGCCACGGCTCGCCGTCGCGATACGCGGCTACTGCGGCCGTGTAGCCGAACAAATTCGCGTCGTGCACGGATTTCTTGAGATCGTAGGAGAAGGCCTGGCGCAGCCCGGGGTCCTCGATGATCGCAAAGGCAACGCCGGCGCCGGCGATGTTGAACGTCTTCGACGGCGCCATCAGCGTGACAGTGCGCCGCGAGACCTCGGGGGAGAGGCTGGCGATGGGCACATGCGGCTTGCCCTCATCGAGCAGCAGGTCGCAGTGGATCTCGTCGGAACAGATCAAGAGATCGTGTTGCCCGGCGAAAGCCGCGATGCGCGCCAGCTCGTCGCGGCTGAATATCGTGCCGCCCGGATTGTGCGGGTTGCATAACATCAGCATGCGCGAGTTGCGCTGCACGGCCGCAGCCAGCCGGTGCTCATCCCAGACCCAGCGGCCGCGTTCCAGCACCATGGGCACGTCGCTCCCCGCGCGCGGTGCGGATTGCGTGGCGCGCGGCAGGTGAAAGTAGACGGGCGAGGGCGAAAGGATGTGTTCCTCCGCCCGCGTCAAACGGTTTGCCGCCAGATAGAGGCCGGGCACCACACCCGGAAGCAATACGATCCAGTCGGGGCGGACCGTCCAGCGATACAGCCGCTGCATGCGCTCCACGATCAGGGCGATCAGTTCCGGCGGCGGCACGGTGTAGCCGAACACGCCGTGCTCCGCGCGTCGGCGCAGCGCATCGATCACCGCCGGCGGCGAGCGGAAATCCATATCGGCCACCCAAAGCGGTATCACGTCGCGCCCGGCGTATTTTTCCCAGCGCAGGCTGTGCGTGCCCTGCCGGTCCACGGGAAGGTCAAAATTGAAGTTCATAGCGGAACGATACCAAAAAAAAAGGGGGGCGCCGCCGCCCTTCTCAATATGCGGCGACCGAATTTCGTACTAAAATCGGGAATCGTCCGGTGATCCGGAACGAGTTGTTCCAATAAAACTTTCTCATAAGGGAGCATACATCATGGTCAGACAATATGGATTCTTTCGCGCCACCCTGGCGCTCGCGGTGACGGTGTGTTCGCTGCTTTGGCTGCAGCCTGCGGTTGCCGCCACCGGCGCGCAGATCGACCAGGAAGTCGATTCCGCACTGAAGACGCTGTACGCGAGCTCGGCCACGGCCAAGGCACTGGGTGACAAAGCGACAGGCGTGCTGGTGTTCCCCAATATCGTCAAAGGCGGCTTTGTCCTCGGTGCGCAAGGCGGCGACGGCGCGCTGATGAAAGGCGGCAAGAACGCCGGCTACTACAATTCCTTCGCCTTGTCGGTAGGCTGGCAAGCCGGCCTCCAGTCGTATGCGTACGCAATCTTTTTTGTGGGCGATGCGGCCATGAAAGACTTTGAGGCCAGCAACGGCTTCGAGATAGGCGTGGGACCGAACATCGTGTTTCTCGACGCCGGCGCCGCCAAGGACATGGATACGCTGACCGGCAGGACCGGCGTCTATGGAATGATCTTCGACCAGAAAGGACTGATGCTCGGCATCAGCCTGCAGGGAGCGAAGATCACCAGGATCAACCGCTAGAGCGGTCCGGTCCCGCGGCGGCCGTTCAATCAGAACCAGCAAGCTCCCTGGCTTGACGCGCCAGGCGTGCGTCAGCCCGTGATGCCGATCTGCCAGGGCACGAATTCGTGATCCCCAAGGCCGAAGAGTTCGCTCTTGGTTCTGTCGCCCGAGGCGGTGCGCAGGATCAACTGGAATATCTGCTCCCCCATCTCGTCCATGCTCGCCGTGCCGTCGAGGATCTGGCCGCAGTTGATGTCCATGTCCTCCTCCAGCTTGCGGTACATGGGCGAGTTGGTCGCAAGCTTGATCGACGGCGACGGCTTGCAGCCGAAGGCCGAGCCGCGGCCGGTGGTGAAGCACACGATGTTGGCGCCGCCCGCGATCTGGCCGGTGGCCGATACCGGGTCGTAGCCCGGCGTGTCCATGAAGACGAAGCCCTTCTGCGTCACCGGCTCGGCGTACTTGTACACTTCCATCAGCGGACCGGTCCCGCCCTTCATCGCCGAACCCAGTGATTTTTCCAGTATGTTGGCAAGGCCGCCCATCTGGTTGCCCGGACTCACCACACCGTTGATCTGCACATCGCGCCCCACGGCATAGACGTCCTTCCACCAGCGGATGCGCTCGATCAGCTTTTCGCCGACCTCGCGCGAACGCGCGCGGCAGGTGAGGGTGTGTTCCACGCCATAGATCTCCGGCGTCTCCGACAGGATGGCTGTGCCGCCGTGGCGCGCGAGGATGTCCATCGCCGCGCCCAGCGCCGGATTGGCGGTGATGGACGAAAAACTGTCCGAGCCCCCGCACTGCAGGCCGACGCTGATATGGCTCGCAGACACCGGCACGCGCTTGACGCGGTTGGCCTCCGGCAGCAGTTCCTTCACCGCGGCGACGCCCGCCTCTATGGTCTGGCGCGTGCCGCCCGAATCCTGCATGACGAATGTGCGCAGCTTGCTGCCGGCGGCGAGTTTCTCCGCCTCGAACATGGTGCTGATCTGGTTGCGCTCGCAGCCCAGCCCCACCACCAGCACCGCGGCGAAATTGGCGTGGCGGATGTAGCCCGCCATCGTGCGCCGCAGCAGGTCCATCGGTTCGCCCGAAAACTCCATGCCGCAGCCGCCGGAATGGGTGAAGGCGGCGACACCGTCGATATTCGGATACTCCGCCAGGCGTTCCGGCGTGAACCAGTCGGCAATGCGGTGCACCACCGTCGCCGAACAATTCACCGTCGACACGATGCCGATGTAATTGCGCGTAGCAACGCGGCCGTCTTCCCGCACGATACCCATGAACTTGGCGCGCTCCGCTTCCGGCACCATCACCACGGGCTTGTAATCGCGCGCGTAGGCGTAGTCGCGGTCGAATTCGCGAAACTCCATGTTCAGCCGGTGCAGCAGCGTTCCCGGCGCGATGTCCGCGGACGCGAACCCGATCACCGTGTTGTACTTCAGCACCGCGTCGCCTTTGGCCAGCGCGCGCGCCGCAACCTTGTGCCCGGCCGGAATGCGATTCAGGCAGGTCAGGCCTTCCTCCGCGAGCACCGCTCCTTGCGCCAGATCTGCGCGCGCGACCAGCACGTTGTCGTTCGGATGCAGCCGGATGGCCGGTGCGGCGAGATTCTTTATGCTGTCTGTAGTCTTCATTCTTCCCTCAATCAAGTGTTTTCCATGTCCGTGGCGAATCCTAGCAAAATCGGCGCCGCTCGGTGCTGAATCGGCGAATCGCCGGAACACGAATAGCGGCATGCCGCGTTTTTCCACAACCTGTTAGACTGTTCCCATATCGACCGGCGCCGGATTCCGGTTCCGGTCGATATTCGACTACATTCTAATCAGGAGATTTTCGTGGCTACTGGAACGGTAAAATGGTTCAACGCAAGCAAGGGCTTCGGTTTTATTCAGGCAGATGACGGTTCGAAAGACGTGTTCGTGCATATTTCGGCGGTCGAAAAAGCCGGCCTGGCGACCCTGAACGAAGGCCAGAAAATCCAATACGAATTGCAAAAAGGCAAGGATGGCAAGACTTCGGCCGGCGATTTGAAGTCGGTCTGACCCCGCGCAGGTGACTCCCAGTCCCCTGCGCAACTGCTGAATGCCGGGACTTGCAGGAGCAATTGCTTCCACCCTGCGCGGACCCGGCGTCTTTCCGGCTTCGGGCATTCCGCCCTTGCCTGTCATCCGGCAACGCGATGGCACGGATCCGACCGTAATCTGCGCATCACGCCCTTTGCGGCCATGACTCGTCGCCACCACCTCGGTCAAAGGCAGTCCGATTGGAAACGAATCTAAAGAGCATCGATCGTTTCCAGATCAGGAAGGTGCTGGGCGAAGGCGGGGCCGGCATCGTCTATCTCGCCTACGACCCCAAGCTGAAGCGGGACGTCGCGATCAAGACGCTGGCTGCTGCGACGGGCGATGAAGCGCAGACGCTGCTGGACGAAGCACAGGCCGTCAGCGCGCTGCGCCACCCCTGCATCGTGCCTGTGTTCGAAGCAGGAGATCTGGACGGCGCGCCCTATCTGGTGTTCGAGTATGTCACCGGCGAAACCCTGTACGAGGTGATCAAGCGCAGCGGCGCCATGCCGCTGGACGCCGCTTTGAAAATCGCTGGACAGATTCTGGACGGACTGGCGCACGCGCACAAGAACGGCGTCCTGCACCGTGACATCAAGCCCGCCAACATCATGGATTTCGGCGCGGGCTCGCGGCATCAGCTGAACTGGCTCAATCAGGGCCACGTGGGCGTGGACAAGGATTTCATCGGCACCCCGGCCTACATGGCGCCGGAATACATCGAGAAGCGCCTTTTTTCGGCGCGTACCGACATCTTCGCCGCGGGCCTTGTGATCTATGAAATGCTCAGCGGCCAGCGGGTGTTCAAGGGGGACGGCGACATCGAGCGCCTGTTGCACCGGATCGTGCACGATCCCATCGAGCTCCCGTCAAGCGCGGGCCTGAACGAAAAGATCGTCGCCTGCCTGCTGAAGGCGCTGGCCAAGGACCCGGAGCAGCGTTTCGCCTCGGTGCTCGAAATGAAGCAGGCCCTGCTTCAGGCTGCCGATCCCGACGCCGGCAAGTCCGTCGCGGCAGACGGCCACGGCACGCTGGAATTCCTGCTGCGGCGGATCAAGCTCAAAAAAGAATTCCCGGCGATGTCCGAGTCGATCTCGAACGTCAACCACATCATCTTTTCCGATACCGGCAGCGTCACCACGCTGACCAATGCGGTGCTCAAGGACTTCGCGCTCACCAACAAGATCATCAAGCTCGCCAACTCGAGCTACTACAACCGCTCGGGCCGCGGCAGCATCAGCACCATCTCCGGCGCGATTTACCGGCTGGGTTTCGACACCATCCGAAATATCGTCCTGAGCCTGCTGCTGTTCGACCAGATGAAAGACCGCATCCAGGCACGCGATCTGATGGGCGAATGCGTGCAGGCCATTCTCGGCGGCGCCATCGCCAAGGAGATCTGCGTCCTGCAGGGCTACGGCAACCCCGAAGAGACCTTCGTCTGCACCATGATGCACAACCTCGGGCGCCTGCTTTCGATCTACTATTTCCCGGAGGAAACCGAGGAAATCCGCAAGCTGCTGGATTTGGGCGACGCGAGCGAGGACCAGGCCTCGCGCAAAGTGCTGGGCGCGAGTTTCACCGAACTGGGCCAGGGCGTGGCCAAGTCCTGGGGCTTTCCGCAGAAGATCATCAGCAGCATGGAGCAGGAACTGCCGCCCCACTCCCGCGCGCCCGCCACCCCGGACGAGACCATACGCCTGGTCGCCTGCATGGCCTCCGATCTGTGCGCGGTGGTGGTGAACAGCGATCCGGAGGAGCAGAAACAACGCACCGCCGAAACGCTGGAGAAATACCAAAGCCATCTGAAGTTCAAGCCGAACGCCACCGAAGGCATATTCAACCGCTCCCTGGAAAAATTCAACGAATACACGGTCGCCGTCGGCTGGCGGCTGGACCGGACCATCGCGCAGCGGCTGGGCGCGCTGCAGGCGGCATCGGAGCCGGAAGAAGTTGCCGACGATACGCCGACGCTGGACATCACCAGCGGCCGGGCTGCGGAAATCGAAAAGACCATGGATGTGAACATGCTGGCGAAGGCGACAGCGCCGCCTCCACCGCCGCTCGAGCAGGCGCGCGTGCGCAAGGACGTGCTCTCCGGCGGCACGCAGGACATCACCAACGCCATGGTCGAAGGGCGCAGCCTGAACGATATCCTGCGCATCATCATCGAGACCATCTACACCGGCATCGGCTCCGACCACGTGGTGTTCGCGCTGCGCGACCCGAGGTCGGGGAGAATGCTGGGGCGTTTCGGGCTGGGCGACGGAATCGACGCGCTGATCGGGCAGTTTCAGTTTTCCCTGGAGTTCGTGCCCGACGTGTTTCACGTCGCGCTGCAAAAGAACATCGACATCCTCATCACGGACACGGGCGACCCAAAGATCGCGGGCCGGATTCCGGACTGGTACAAGAAGAACTTCAACGCCGGCGCCTTCCTCCTGTTTCCCATCGTGATCAAGGACAAGCCCTTCGGCATGATCTACGCAGGAGTCGCCAGGGCCAATTCGATCACCATAGAAGAGGACGAACTCAAACTGCTGCGCACCCTGCGCAACCAGGCGGTGCTCGCGGTGCGGCAATCGGGCTGAGGAGCGGTTTCAGGAATTGCCCTTGCCTGCCACCGCGTCCTCCCATGGACGCGTCGACGATCTGCACCGGCAGAATGATCTCCAACGGCACGGATTCCCCGCGCACATGGCGGACCGCGCATTCGGTGGCGAGGCAGGCCATGCTCATCGCATTGAAATCCGCGGTGGCGACCATCTCGCCGCTCTTGATTGCGCTGATCGCCTGCGGTATCGCGTTGACGCCGGCAATCAGCGCCCGCCGGCCCGCGGCGCGCAGCGCCTCGATGACGCCGATCGCCATGATGTCGTTGGCGGCGAGTACCGCATCAATCGTCATATGAGCGGCCAGCAGCGCCGCCATCGCCTCGCGCGCCGGCTCCTGCAGGTAGCGCCCGTTGCACGCGCCGACGATGCGTATGCCCGGATAAGCTGCGGCCGCGTCGCGAAAGGCGCGCACGCGTTCGATGCTGGTCATCGAATCGGGCGCGCCCTCGACGATGGCCACCTCACCCCTGCCGCCTAGCCGCCCGAAGAGGTAGCGCGCGATTTCGAGCCCGAGCGCGTAGTCGTCCGATCCGACGAAGGATATGCAGTTCCCTTCGGTCAGCCGGTTGATGCAGGCGACGAGGGGAATGCCCGCCGCGTCCACTTTGCGGATGGCCGCATTCACGGCCGTCGGGTGCACCGGCACCAGCACGATCGCATCCGGCCGCTGCGACAGCGCCTGCTGCAGCAGCGCGCCCTGCTGCGCCGGATCGTCCGCGATTTGCGGAACAAAATGCACCGCCTGTGCTCCGAGACGCGCGGCCGCACGTTCGGCGCCCAGACGCGCCGCGGCGTAGGCCGGGTTGCTGCGATTCTTGGTGAAGACGGCGATCTTCATCTGCTGCGACGGATTCATCTGCTGCGACGGTTTCGCTGGCACCACATGCGAAATCCCGTCAGTTGCGGCAAGCGAAGCTTATGCGATCTCCGCGGTTGCTTCCCGCTCCGGCTGATAACCGAGCTCCGCCGACAATGCCACCGCCGCTTCGCGCACGTACTTCGATTTTTCCTGCAGCGCCTGCAGCGACAGGCGCCACATCGGACCGGACATGCCGATTGCGCCGGCGACGCGGCCGGTGAAATCGCGCACCGGGACCGCGACGCAGCGCGCTTCCGCGTCGAATTCGCCGTCGTCGAAGGCCAAGCCCTTGCGCCGGACCTCCTCGATCTCGCGCAGCAAGGCCTCCCGCTCGACGATGGTTTTCGCCGTGAACGGATGCAGATCGCAAGTTTCCATGTAGCGCGCAAGCTGGGGCGGCGCGAGCGCCGCCAGCAGCACCTTCCCCAGTGCAGTGGCATGTGCCGGTCGCACCGCGCCGGTGCGGTCCACCAGCTGGAATATTCCTGTGCCGGCGGTCTTGGCCACGACCACGATCTGCTCTCCGGAGCGGATCGCGAAATGGCTGTACTCGCCGGTTTCGCCCGTCAGCTTCTCCAGCACCGGCGTCGCCACGCTGACCAGTTCGATCTCGTCCAGGGCGCCCGCCGCGAGGGTGAACATGCGCCGGCCGATGCGGTACTTCCTCGAATCCGCGAGCTGGCTCACGTAGCCGAGCTGTACCATCGTCTTCACCAGGTGAAACGTGGTGCTGTTGTGCAACCCCACGCGCTTGCTCAGTTCCGCCAGACCGATGCCTTCGCGATTGCGCGCAATTTCCTCGGCGATCGAAAATGCGCGCGCGATCGACTGGACGCCGCCGCGTTCCTTGTCGGGATCGGCGGCTTTCTCCACGGGCGGGACGGGCTTCTTGCTGCGTGCGGGCCTTTTCATGTTCGTCGCTCACGGTTGCAGGTTAAACAGGACCAGCCGTTCCTCGGTCATGTCGCGAATGGCGTAGCGCGTGCCACCCAATTGCGCGCTAATATTCACTCCTCGCGGAAGTTTCAGGAAATTATACCCCAGTATATCGATACCGCCGGTATGGTGAACTGACATTTGCCATTATGAAAATTTGCTCCGAACCGACTAGAATGCCAGCGCCGACATCCAACCAAACCCTTTCTTCATGACACCCAAAGATCCCGACGTACTCGTCATCGGCGGCGGCAATGCCGCCTTGTGTGCAGCCCTCACCGCGCGCGAAGCCGGCGCCAGCGTCCTCATGCTCGAGGCCGCACCGCGCGAATGGCGCGGCGGCAATTCGCAGCACACGCGCAACCTGCGCTGCATGCACGACGCGCCGCAGGATGTGCTCACCGAGGCCTATCCCGAGGAGGAGTACTGGCAGGACCTGAAAAAGGTGACGGGCGGAATCACCGACGAGAAGCTCGCGCGCCTGGCGATCCGCGACTCCTCGCGCTGCCGCGACTGGATGCGCCGCCACGGCGTGCATTTCCAGCCTTCGCTCTCGGGCACCCTGCACCTCTCGCGCACCAACGCGTTCTTCATGGGCGGCGGCAAGGCGCTGGTCAACGCGTATTACCGCAGCGCCGAGCAACTGGGCATCGCCATCCGCTATCAGGCGCCGGTGGACCGGCTGGAACTGCAGGACGGCCGTTTTGTGGCCGCGCGCATCGGCGACGAACGCATCACAGCCAGGTCCTGCGTGGTCGCGAGCGGCGGCTTCGAGTCCAACATCCCCTGGATGCGCGACGCGTGGGGCGAGGTCGACGGCGAATGGCCGGTCGACAATTTTCTCATCCGCGGCACGCGCTTCAACATGGGCGTGCTGCTGAAGTACCTCACCGAAAACGGCGCCGATCCCATCGGCGACCCCACCCAAAGCCATTGCGTGGCCATCGACGCACGCGCGCCGCTCTACGACGGCGGCATCTGCACGCGCGTGGACTCGGTCTCGCTCGGCATCATGGTGAACAAACAGGCGGTACGCTTCTACGACGAAGGCGAGGACTTCTGGCCCAAGCGTTATGCGATCTGGGGCAGGCTGGTGGCGAAGCAGGCGGGCCAGATCGCCTACTCGGTGATCGACGCCAAGGCCATAGGGCGTTTCATGCCGCCGGTGTTCCCTCCCCTGCAGGCGCAATCGCTGCCCGAACTCGCACGCCAGCTCGGACTCGATGCCCCTACGCTCGTGCGCACCGTCGATGAATTCAACGCCGCCTGCCGCGCCGGCACCTTCGACCACGCGGTGCTCGACGATTGCCGCACGGAGGGTCTCACGCCGCCGAAGACGCATTGGGCGCGGCCCATCGATACCGCGCCGTTCTTCGCCTACCCCCTGCGGCCCGGAATCACCTTCACCTATCTTGGCGTGAAAGTGGACGAACACGCCGCGGTGCACTTCTCCGGCAAACCCAGTGCCAACCTCTTTGCCGCCGGCGAGATCATGGCGGGCAACGTGCTCGGCAAGGGCTATACCGCCGGGGTGGGCATGACCATAGGCACCGCCTTCGGCCGCATTGCCGGCGCCCAGGCCGCGGCCGCGGCGATGCAGGGAGCGCAGCATGCAGCAGCTTGACGCCCTCGCCGCCGAAGCACGCAACCTGGCGGGCGGCGCACCGCCCACCGGCGCCGACGAGGCGGAAGT
>JAPLRD010000356.1:1725-2176 GCA_026399375.1 Pseudomonadota bacterium | reverse complement strand
TGAGACCGGAGGGTGGCCTGGATTGGAAGCAGGTGACGGTGATTGAAATTGTTGAAATAGAGGATACCCATGGATAAGCACGCAGTGAATGAATATCAGCCGGACTATGCGGTATCGCCCGGCGAGGTGCTTGCGGCCGAACTTGAAATGCGAGGAATGACGCAAAAGGAACTCGCCAACCGGACCGGCCTGACGCCTAAACATATTGTTGCCATCGCAAAGGCGAAATCTGCGATCACTCCGGAAACGGCAATCAAGCTTGAGCGAGCCCTTGGCATGCCGGCCGAATACTGGCTTAACCTGGAAAGTCAGTATCAGGAAGTGCTTGCCCGCTTGAACGAAGGGCAACAGCTGGATCGCGACCTGGGCTGGCTCAAGCGTATTCCTGTTGCTCAGATGGCCGTGCTTGGCTGGCTTCAAAAGCACAAGGACGCAAAAATGCAGCTGATCG
>JAPLRD010000356.1:0-1661 GCA_026399375.1 Pseudomonadota bacterium | reverse complement strand
ATTCAGTGTGCTCCCTATGATCGAAGTAAATTTCGTCAAGCGCTAGACGAGATTCGCGCTCTGACCATAGGGTCGCCAGAGGTTTTTGTCCCTCGAATGCAAGAACTAAGTGCGAAGGCGGGAGTCGCAGTGGTCTTTGTACGGGCGTTGCCAAAAACGGGAGTCAGTGGAGCCACGCGCTGGCTCAGCACCCAAAAGGCATTGATTCAGTTGAGCCTGCGATATAAAACCGATGATCACCTGTGGTTTACCTTCTTTCATGAGGCTGGCCATATTCTTCTTCATGGAAAAAAAGAGTTCTTCCTCGAGGGGACTAATGGCCTTGATGAATCGAAGGAGTCGGAGGCAAATGAGTTTGCTCAATTCGAACTGATCCCGAGAAAAGCGTTCTCTGGATTCCTCGAGCGCAAGGCTTACAGCAAGAGCGCAATCGTGAAGTTTTCGCAGGAATTGGGAATCGCGCCCGGCATCGTTGTGGGCCAACTGCAGCACAGGGGATTGTTGGCGCGATCATTGTGCAACGATTTGAAGCAGACTTTTAGGTGGGCGGCACTCTGATGTCTTTAGCCGTGCTAACAGCCAAAACGCTATTGACGTTGAAGCGGCCTACTCCTTCCAGATCAGCTCGAAGAGGGAATTCAGTAAGGTGAAATCGACTAGCCGTCGGCTCAAGCGGTCCAGTCGGGGTACGACAACAATTTGGATTTGGTCGCTCTCAATGTCTTGCAGCAAGCGCTGTAGGGCGGGGCGATTCAGATCCCGGCCAGAGTATCCCGCATCCTCGTACGTGAACTCTGCTGCTAGCCAGCGCTCGTGCTTCTGGCTGGCGATAAACGCTTCGCAGGCCTCTGTTTGTGCCAGGCCCGAACTGAGCACTGGGTCACTGGGGTCCTCTACCGAAGCGCGCGCGTAGATCGCGCAGCAGCGCGTGGCCGGTGTTTCGGTGGGAGAATTTTTTGCTGGCGGGTGTTCCATTGTCTCGCGATCATCTCAGGAAAGGCACTGCGGGCGCTGAAATTGTTGAGGTTTTCTCCAATGACTACTGATCTAGCGCCGGTGGCCATCCTTTCCCTCCTTAGCGGATTGTACGCATGAGTACACAAATGGAGGTCTTTCATGGAAGCCCTTAGAGTCGGTATTCGGGAATTCCGCAGCCAATTGCCTCACTACCTTCTGGAGGTGGGACAGCCCGTCGCCATTACGCGACATGGCGAGACGATCGGCTACTACATTCCGAGCCGCGACAAAGAAACCGTTGCGGAACTCACATCGCTGAAGGCGGCAGCAGCCAAACTCGATGCCCTGCTGAAATCGGCCCAGGTCGACACGGAAGATGTCGTTGCCGATTTCGTCGCCCGCCGACGCAAGAAATAGTGGCATCGCCGCGCCGCGCGTTGGTGCAGCGAAATAGTTGATGAACACGTTGGCAACGGAGTCAAGCGACCGCTTCTCCGACACCTGACTGTCAACTGTGTCTGCGGACCTACAGCAAACCGACCCTGAAGACGCGCTCGCCATTTTGGGATCATGTAGGTCAGTTATCTGAGTGCGAGCAGCCATTTGCCAATTTGCCGTGGGCTTCGGCTTGTTGGCCAAAGCAGACCATGAGTGTTAGCCGACTAGACCAACGCTATTGAATCGTAAGCGTCACCTCAGTGTTG
>JAPLRD010000124.1 GCA_026399375.1 Pseudomonadota bacterium | reverse complement strand
TCGACCACCGGCACGCGATAGTGGCCCGAGGTGGTGCGCATCATGATGACCGGAATGGTCGGTCCCCATGAGGTGTAGGCACCGTTGTCCAGCAGCACGTCGGCGGTACGGAAGGTGAGCGCGCCGTCGCGGTTGCATCCGGTGCGCATATGGATGATCGCCGCCTGGCGCGTGGGTGCGGCCTTGAACTCCTCCTCGCGCGAATAGATGACCTTGACCGGCCGGCCGGTCTTCCTGGCCAGCAGCGCGGCGATCGGCTCGTACGGGTAGACGTCGAGTTTGGAGCCGAAGGCGCCGCCGACGGGCGGCTGGATCACCCTGATGTCGCCGGGATCGATGCCCAGCGCAGGAGCAAGGTCCATTTTGTAGTTGTACGGATACTGGGTCTGCGTCCAGATCGTCAGCTTGCCATTGTGGTCGAAGTCGGCAATGGCGCAGGAGGTGCCCATGCAGCAATGCGTCACGTGATGCGGTCGGAACACGCTGTCGACGACGAAGTCCGAGGCTGCTTCGGCCGCGGCGAGATCGCCGTGCTTGAATTCGAAATGGAGGCTCCTGTTGCCGGGAAAATTGTCGTGGACGAGCGGCGCGCCTTCCTCGGCGCCAGATTCGGGTGTGAATACACCGGGCAGGTCTTCGTACTCGACCTCGATGAGTTTGAGCGCGCGGCTGGCGATCTCATCCGTCTCGGCCGCGACGGCCGCAATCTCGTCGTGCTCGCAGCGCACCTTGTCCTTCAGCGCGACGTTGTCGCGCACGAAGCCGAACTTGAGGCCAACTGCGTCCTTGCCGGTCAGCACCGCATAGACGCCGGGCAGTTTTTCCGCCGCCGAGGTGTCGATACGGACGATCCTGGCGTGGGGCCGGCCGGCGAACAGCACCTTGCCGATCAGCATTTGCGGCAGGACCATGTCGTTGATATAGCGCGTCTTGCCGATCGCCTTGTCGGGGGCGTCGGGCTTCCGCACGCGCTGGCCGATCAATGTCTTCCTTGCTATCGGTGAACCGCTGACGTCCTGTTTCATGTCTTTGTACTCCTTACTCGTTTGCGGCCCGGGGTATGGTATGTCGCCCGCCTGTCAACCGCCGCAGCACTTCTTGTTCTCGACCACTGCATCCACCGCGTCCAGCACTTTGGTGTAGCCGGTGCAGCGGCAGAGATTGCCCTCGAGGCCCCGTTGCGCTTCCTCCCGCGTCAGGTTGGGATTGTTTTCGACCAGGTAGTCGGCCTGCATGATCATGCCCGGCATGCAGAAGCCGCACTGCACGGCGCCGTAATCGACGAAGGCCTGCTGCACCGGGTTGAGGCCTTCCGGCGTACGCAGCCCCTCTATGGTCACGATCTCGCGTTCGTCACAATCGACAGCGTACATCAGGCAACTGTTGACGGTCTTGCCGTCTACTTTGATCGTGCAGGCGCCGCACTCGCCTTCGCCGCAGGCATATTTGGTTCCGGTCATGCCGAGCTTGTCGCGCAGCATGGCCAGCGTATTCATGGTGACCGGCACCTTCAGACTCACCTCGCGGCCATTGAGCTTGAAGCGGATTTCAGTTTCCACGGACATCATTGAGTACCTCTTCAAGGAACACGCGAACGAGATGGCCGCGATACCAGGCACTGGCACGCACGTCATCGATGGGTTTGGCATCCTCCGCCGCCACTGCGACTGAGGCGGCGATGGTCGCGGCGTCGAGCTGCTTGCCTTCGAGCGCAGCCTCGACATGCCGGGCGCGCAAGGGTGTCGGTGCGACCGAGCCCATGGCGACACGCACGCCGCTGAGTCGCCCGTCGGCGATTCGAGCGCCGAAAGCGACCGAAACGGTGGAGATTTCGAGCGCCGGACGGGGGCCGGACTTGCGGAACCGGCCGACGAAGTCGGCCGCAGGCCGGTCGAACACTACCGCGGTCAGCAACTCTTCCGGCAGTTTGACGGTTTTGCCGGGGCTGACGAAGAACCGTTCCAGCGGTATCTGCCGCGTCTGCACGGCGCCGTCGCGCCAGCGTGCGAGTTCGACCGAAGCGCACAGTACCAGCAGGGGCGGGATCATGTCGCCCGCCGGCGAGGCGTTGCAGAGGTTGCCGCCCACCGATGCGGCATTGCGAATCTGTTCGCTGGCGAAATGTTCGGCCGCCTCGGCCAGCACGGGCGCGATTTCGGCGAGCGGGGTGTTGCAGCGGATTTCGCTGATGGTCGTCAGGGCACTGATGCGAATCTTGTCACCCTTTGTTTCGATACCGCCCAGGCCTTCGATACGGCGAATGTTCAGCAGCTTCGCCGTGTATTGGCGCACGCCGGATTCGGTCTGCGGTGCAAGATCCGTACCCCCGCAGAAAACCGTGGCATCGCCGTCCGCCATTGCCTGCAATGCTTCTTCCAGGCGGCGAGGTGCCAGATAGGTGCTTATCTCCTGCATGGTCCGCTCGCTATCCTGGAATTGACGCAAACTTGGCTGGCCCGGCAAGGCGCAACAAGAATTCGCGCACTTTTCCAGTACGGCCGGAGGAAGGGTGTGAAACTCAATCGCATTTGAAAGTATCTCCGCGTTTGTCGGTCATAGTCAATCGCAAAAAGCCCATTGGAACGACCCTGTTTGCGTTAGAAACTGTAGGGCTGTTTCTCACCTCGAGTTGCAATGCCATCGGCTCGCTGCGCAGGAGATCGTAGCCGTGCCGCCGCTGCAAACCTGCGCTCACGCGATGACCCCGGCACCGGCGAACGCATCCATTTCTGCCCCTGAGTATCCGGCTTCGGCCAGCACCTTCCGGGTATCGGCACCATACTTGGGCGGGAAGGCGAGTTCGCCGCGGGAACCCTCTATATCGACTGCCATCGGCTGCATGTGCACCACACGGGCATCGGGCATTACGGTGCGGGTCAGTTTTTCATGCACCTGGGCGAGTTCGCGCACCTGGCGGATATCGAAGATGCGGGTCGCAGGTATTACCGCCGTGCGCAGATCGGCGAGGATTTCCTCCATCGCGAGTTTGCAGGTCACCGCGGTCATATCGCGCTGGATCGCTTCGCGCTCGCGCTGGCGCCCTTCGTTGGTCTTGCGCACTTCGTTTGCGACGCAGGCGAATTTTGCGCTCGCGGTCAGCCGCTGCCACTGCACGTCGCTGCCGATCGCCATGTAGACGAATCCGTCCTTCGCCGGATAGACGTTTGTCGGTATGAATTTGCGATGTTCGTTGCCGGCGCGCGTGATCTCGTTCGGTTCGCAGCCGAAGTCGATCAACGGCAGCACGGTAATCAGCCAGGACGCTGCGGCTTGCAGCATCGACACGTGGATCTGCCTGCCGCGACCGCCCTCGGCGCGATCGAGCAGGGCCAGCATCACGTTGGCGTACACCTCGTCGCCCGCCTTCAGGTCGATGACCGGGATGCCGGTGAGCATCGGCGGTCCCTTGGGGTCGCCCGTCACTTCCATGTAGCCCGCCATCGCCTGGATCACCGGGTCGTAGCCCGGTGCATTCGGGACCGCCGGTCCCATTGCCGAGATTCCGGCCCAGATCAGGTCGGGCTTGACCGCGGCGAGAGTTTCATAGTCGATGCCCAGTGCCTGGTAGCGCGAAGGCACGGTATTGCAGCAGAAGACATCGACGTCCAGCGTTCGAATCAGGCGCTTGAGCACTTCCTGCGCGCGCGCCTCCTTGAGGTTGAGTGCAATCGCCTCCTTGCCTACGTTGGGTGCGATGAAATAGCTGCGGCGATCGTCGTCGGCGACACGCGAGCCGACGTAGCGGTTGGGGTCTCCGGGGAGTCCCTGGCCGGTCGGCGTGGACTCGATGCGGATCACCCGCCATCCCAGCTGCGCAAAGCGCAACGTGGCATAGGGCAGGGACAGCGCCTGCTCCAAGGACAGGATGGTGCGCCGTTTCACGCTGCGTGCCCCGGCATTTCCAGAAGTTCGATTGCAGTCATCGGTTTATCCTCGGATGCATCGCTCAAAAACGGATCGGTTCCCTGTAGCGCCCGTACACCTTTACCATCTCGTGCGTGATCTCGCCGACGCTGGCATAGGCTTTCACCGCCTCGACGATGGCCGGCATCAGGTTGACGCCGGTTTCCGCGTCCTTGCGTACGCGCATCAACGCCTGATCGACCTTTGCCTGATCGCGCTCGGCTCGCACCTGTTTCAGACGCTCGATCTGCATCCGGGCGTCCTCTTCCTTGTATGCATGGAATTCGACCGGATGGTCTTCTTCCTGCTCATTGCGGTAACGGTTGACGCCCACTTTGGGAAATTGGCCGGATTCGATGTCGCGCTGCATGCGGTAGGCCTGGGCCGAAACCCTGGCCTGGATGATGCCCTCGGATACCAGCTTGACGATACCGCCTTCGGCGTCGGTTTCCGCCATGATCTGCGCAATTTTGTCGCGCATCTGGTTGGTCATGGTCTCGACGTAGTAGGAGCCTGCAAGCGGATCCGCTGTTTCGGTCAGGCCCATTTCTTCGATCAGGAGCTGCATGGTGCGAAGCGAAATCCGCGCCGAATATTCGGTCGGGATGGTGTAGGCCTCGTCGTATGAACACAGCGCCATGGTCTGCGCGCCGGAGAGGGCGCTGATCAGGGCATAGTAAGCGCCGCGCACGATGTTGTTCTCCGGCTGCTCGAAGGTCAGACCGCCGCCGCCGCCGCCCGCGATCATGCGCAGCCACATCGAACCGGGCTTCTCCGCGCCGTACTCCTCCTTCATGATCTTGGCCCAGAGTCCGCGGGCGGCGCGGAATTTGGCAACCTGCTCGAAGATGTTGCCGAAGATGTTGAAGTTATAGGACAGGCGGCCGGCGAACTCGTCGATGTGCAGGCCGCGCCCGATCGCCTCGTCGGCATAGGCCTTGGCGATGCAGAAGGCGTAGGCCATTTCCTGCGCCGGCGTCGCTCCGGACTCGCGGATATGGTAGCCGCATACCGAGACCGGGCTGTACCGCGGGGCGTGTTCGGCGCAGTACTCTATCGTGTCGCCGACCAGCTTGATCGAGGGCTGCACCGGATAGACCCAGGTACCGCGGCCGATGAATTCCTTCAGAATGTCGTTTTGCGCCGTTCCCCGCAGCTGCTTCAGGTCGTAGCCGCGCTTCTCCGCCATGGCGAGATACATGGCGATCAGGATCGCCGCGGCGCCGTTGATCGTGAGGGAAACGGTGATCTTGTTCAGGTCGATGCCATCGAATGCGACTTCGAAATCGCGCAGGGTGTCGACCGACATGCCGACGCGGCCGATCTCGCCCTCGGCCAGGGGATCGTCTGAATCCAGCCCGATTTGCGTCGGCAGGTCGAACGCGACGTTCAAGCCCGTCTGCCCGTTGGCGATGAGGTACTTGAAGCGCTGGTTGGTTTCGGCCGGATTGCCGAAGCCGGCGTACTGGCGCATGGTCCAGGGTTGCTTGCGGTACATCAGCCGGTGTATGCCCCGGGTGAAGGGGTATTCGCCGGGCAGGCCGATCATGCCGGTGCCGCCGCTTTTCTCGATGTCCTCCGCCGTGTACAACGGGTTGACCTCGATGCCGGATTCGTTGAACACGGCTTTCACTTCAGGCTTTGCGCGCTCGTTCATTTCACGCCGTCCTTGCGCTGTCAATCACGCCATCGTGTACATTTTTCCGGATGAAGTCGATGATGGAATCCAGCTTGGATCCTGTTGGAAAGATGCCCTTGAAGCCGAGGTCGCGCAGCGCCTTGTGGTCCTGCAGCGGCAGGCAGCCGCCGATCAGCCACAGCTTGTCGGTCAGGCCGCCGGCTTCGAGCAGGGGTTTCAGTTTCTTGCAGAAATGCACGTGAGAGCCGGCCATGCTGGAGAGCGCGATCACGTCGACGTCCTCTTCCAGCGACATGCGCGCCACCGCTTCCGGCGTCTGGCGCAGTCCGGTATAGATCACCTCGAAGCCCGCATCCATCAGTGCGCGCGCCACGATCTTGGCCCCTTGGTCGTGGCCGTCCAGACCGGGTTTCGCAAGCAGTACCTTGATTGGTTTCATGTCGTCAGCTCTTTTGCAACGATGAGTTTCAGGATTTCGCTGGTGCCGCCGCCGATCAGCAGGAAGCGCACGTCGCGCAGATAGCGCTGCACCGGGTACTCCATGGCAAAACCGTAGGAGGCAAGCACGCGCGCCGCCTTGTCGCAGACGGTCGCGGCGGTTTCGGTGGCGAACAGTTTGGCCATGGCCGCCTGCGTGTGGTGCGGCAGGTTGGCGTCGCGCAGCCACGCGGCGTAGTGCACCAGGTGGGTGGCGGCTTCGAGTTCGGTCGCCATTTCTGCGAGCTTGAGCTGGATCGCCTGGAAGCGGTTGATGGGCTTGCCGAACTGCTTGCGCTCCGAAGAGTAGCGTACGGCCTCGTCCAGCGCCGCGCGGGCGATGCCCAACCCCATCGCGCCGGTGATGATGCGGATCTCAGCCAGCGTCTTGCGCAGATGGCCTTCGCCGTCGCCTTCCTCGCGGCTCAGGCGGTGGCTGTCGGGTACGAAACATTCGGCAAAACTCACCTCGGAGGTGGGCAGGGCCCAGACGCCCATCTTGTGGATCTCGCGGCCGACGGTCAGGCCCTTGAACGAGCGTTCCACGAGGAAGATCGTGAGTTTCTTTTCTTCGCCGGCCTTGGCGAACACGGTAAAGAAATCGGCCAGCGGGGCGGAAGTGATCCAGGTCTTCTGGCCGTTCAGCACATAGCCGCTGTCGACTTTCTTCGCCGTGGTCGCGATGGAATTGAGGTCGGAGCCGGCGTTGGGCTCGGTCATGCAGATGGCGGCGATCTTCTCGCCCCGCAGGGCGGGTTTGAACAGGCGCTCGACGATGTCCGCATTGCCCAGCATGTGCAGGAACTTGGTGCCCATCAATGACTGCATCGCCGCCGCGGCGGCGAGCGACATGGAGCCGCGCGCGATTTCTGCGAGAGCGAGGCAGAATTCCGAGAGCGCCATGCCGGTGCCGCCGACATCCTCCGGGTAGCGCATGCCGAAGAAGCCGAGGTCGGCCAGTTCCTTGAACAATTCCCGCGGAAAGGCGTGTGCCTCGTCCAGTGCGGCCGCCTGCGGCGCGATGCGCTCGTCGCAGAAGCGGGCGAAGGTGTCGCGAATCGCCTTCTGCTGCTCTGTCAGTTCGAAGTTCATGGTCGATTTTCCGTCACCGGCCTAGGCGCCGTATTGCTTTTGCGCCGCTTCGGGCGAAATGATGCCGTTCTTCACTTCCTCCGCCAGCAGCGCGCGATCGCGCTTGCGCGGGTCGCCGTAACCGCCGCCGCCGCTTGCGACCTGATGGTAGACCGTGCCTTTGGGTACGCCGCTGATCAGGTCCTTGTTTCTGGGTACGACGGTGCGCCCGTCGGGGTAGCGCAGGCGGATGAAATTGAGGCCGCCTTCGCCGCCGCCGAAGAGACCGAAGGCCGGTTCGAAGTCGCCGTCGCCAAAGGTCACGAGTTGCGTGTCATCGGAGCCGATCTGAAATATCGTTTCCACACCGAGCCCGCCCCGCCATTCGCCGGCACCCGCCGAGTCGGCGAGCAACTCGTGCTTGATCAGCGTGTGGGGCGTCTGTTGTTCGAACATTTCGTAGTCCTGGTCGAGCACGCCGCCGGAGGCGTCGATCATGCCTATATGGTCGTAGCCGTCGGTGCCGCGCATGGCACCCGATCCGCCTTTCAGGCCCATGAAGCCGATATCGACGTACTTCTCCTTGTTTCTCGGATCGATGCCCGTGGTGAGCGCGGCCAGCAGGTTGTTCCAGCCGGCGGTCACGCGGTCGGGCATCACCGGTGCCAGCGCGCGCTGAATGGCGTCTGCGTTGGGCGGGCAGAGGTGATTGCCAAAAGTGGTCGCCTTCGGATAAGCCGCATTGAGGATGGTCCCTTCCGGAATGACGATCTCGATCGGCTGCACCATGCCTTCGTTGTGCGGAATGTCCGGGTTCACCATCTGCAGCAGGGTCAGGATGGTGGCCGAGGCGCTGGAGGTATAGGTGCCGTTGACGAAACCGTTGGTCTGGGGGTCGGTGCGCGAATAATCGAACTTGATCGCCTTGTCCTTGACCTCGATGTCGACCCGTATCGTGTACTTGGAGCCTTCAAAGCGGCCGTCGTAATAGACGTAGCCTTCGCCGGAATAGTTGCCGTTCGGGATTTTGGCGATTTCCGCCTCCATCATCTTGCGCGTGGCGTCGAACAGCGCCTGCTTGTGCGCCTCCTCGATGCCGTACTTCCTCAGTAGCTCCAGCAGCCGCCGCTCGCCCACGGTGCAGGCGCCCATCTCGGCCTTCATGTCGTGCTGCACGATGTCCAGCCTGACATTCGCAAATATCAGGTTCCACACGTCCTTGCGCAGCTTGCCTTTTTCGACCACTTTCACCGGCGGAATGCGCAGCGCTTCCTGCCAAACTTCGACCGCATTGGGGTTGTAGCCGCCGGCGACGTTGCCGCCGATGTCCGCCTGATGGCCTTTGACGGCGGTCCAAGCGACGAGTTTGCCCTCCAGGAATACCGGCTTGAAGGCGGCCACGTCGTTGTTCTGGTTGCCCAGGCTGAACACGTCGTTGTGGAAAATGATGTACTTGCACACCGGCGCGAGCGAGAAGGCGAGAATCGGCAGGTTCTCCGTCTGCTCCAGCATGTTGCCGTCGCCATCGTAGAGGCCGGTGACGTAGTCCTTGGCTTCGCACAGGATGGGCGAGCGCGTGGTCTGCGCCATGGAAATGCTCATTTCGTCCGTGATGGACTTGAAGGTCCTAGCGTAGACCGAGAGCAGGATGGGGTCGATTTTCGAGCCGCTCATTGCGCCGCCTCCACTCACTTATTCTGGCTCATAGATACGATGTCGGCGGCCGGCGATAATCGCGGCCGGTCACATCCCCTTCGGGGGCCCTGTTCCCTGCTCATATCGCCACCTCCGATTCTTTATCAAGGCATGTGCTGACCAGATCTTCGCGGCCTTTCTGGTACAAGGCGAACGAGCCGTAGCTGTCCACCACGCAGTCGTAGGACGCGCTGACGAAAATCGCCGTGGTCTCCTGCTCGATCATGGCCGGGCCGACGATCCTGTTGCCGAAACGCATCTTGTGGCCGTCGTACACCAGGACTTCCTTGAAGGCGTTCGTTTCCGGAATGTAGACCTTGCGCCGGCCTTTGGCTGCGGCGGAGGGGTCTGCGCCCGCCCAGGATTCCAGCTTGTACTTGGGTTTGTCGGTGAGGCCGACGGCCTGCACGCGCACATTGATGATTTCCACCGGCGTATTTTCCTGCTCCAGCGAGTAGCCGTAGAGCCGGTTGTGCTCGGCGTGAAACGCACGCGCTATGGCAACGGTGTCGCGGGAGTCGATCAGCGTGCGTGCTACCAGCATCGAAACTTCGTGGTACTGCTTGATGTAGCGGCAGTCGAACTTGACGTCGTAGCTGCGCTTTTCCTCGGGGATCCGCTCTTCGCCAAGCTGGCGCGCGCCTTCGCGCGACATGTCGTCGATGATGGCCGAGAGTCTGTCCCAGTCGATGGCGCTGAAGCGCGAGACGAAAGTGCGCACGAAATCGTGCTTCAGTTCGCTCATCAGCATGCCGAACGCGCACAGCACGGACGATTCGCGCGGCACGATCTGCAGCGGGATTTCCAATTCGGTGCAGATGAGGCAGGAGTGGATGGGGCCGGCGCCGCCCGCCGGTATGAACGGGAATTCGCGCGGATCGAAACCGCGCTTGATCGTAACCTCGCGCACGCCCTGGGCCATGTTGTTGCAGGCGACGCGGTACATGCCCGCGGCAGCTTGTTCGATAGTCAATCCCATCGGCCGCGCGATGTGCTCTTCGATCGCCGCCCTCGCTGCGGCGACATCCAGTTTCATCTTGCCGCCGGCGAAGAAATCCGGGTCGAGGTAGCCGAGTAGGACGTTGGCGTCGGTGGTGGCGGGAAGCCGGCCGCCCTTCATGTAGCAGGCAGGTCCCGGATCGGCACCGGCGCTCTGCGGCCCCATGCGCAGCCTGCCGCCCTGGTCGAGCCAGCCGATGGAGCCGCCGCCGGCGCCTATGGTGTGGATGTCCAGCATCGGCAGGGCGATCTTGCGCCGCGCGATTTCGCCGTCGTTCTTGATTATCGGATTGTCCACCGCCACCGAGGCTTCGAAGCTGGTGCCGCCCATGTCGGTGGTGATGCACTTGTTCTGGCCGTGCACGCGGACATAGAACAAGCCCGCGCCGGGGCCGCCGGCCGGTCCGGAGAGCAGGGTGAGTGCCGCTTTCTCACGCGCCAGCTGCGGCGAAATGACGCCCCCGTTGGATTGCATGATCAGCAGCAGGCCCTTGAATCCGATTCCCTTCAGCCTGCCGACCAGCTGGTCGAGGTAATGGTTCAGCTTCGGCCCGACGTAGGAGTTGAGCGCGGTGGTGCTGATGCGCTCGTAGAAGCGGATCGAGGGCAGAACGTCGGTCGAGACGCTCAGATACGCTCCCGGCATTTCCCGCCGCACCAGTTCCGCCGCCGCTTTTTCATGTGCGGGATTGGCAAATGAATTCATGAAGCATATCGACACCGCTTCCACGCCTTCGTGTTTGAACAGCGCCAGCGCCTGCCTGATCTGGTCGAAGTTGAGCGCCGTCGTCTCGTCCCCGTTCCGGTCCAGCCTGCCTTCGATGCCGGCGCGAAGATAGCGCGGCACCAGCGGCTTCACATTGGTGTAGCGGTTGTTGTACTGCTCCTCGCGGATGCCGCGGCGCATTTCCAGTGCGTCGCGCACGCCTTCGGTGGTGAGCAGGGCGCATTTTGCGCCGGTGCCGGTCAGCGTCGCGTTGGTGGTCACGGTGGTGCCGTGCACGATGGTGTCTATGGTCGCGGCAAAGGCTTCCAGCGACAGCGGCGGGGTCATCGAGGCGGCGATGTCGGCCAGGCCGTTCACCACTGCAATCGACGGGTCGACCGGCGTCGACAGCGTCTTGAATATTGCCGGTTCCGCGTCGTCGCGCGTCATGACGAAATCGGTGAAGGTACCGCCGACGTCGATACCGATCTTGAGGGTCATCGGTTGTCTCCCGTGTTGCCTGGCATGGCCTATTCCCCTATATGCCGGTCGAACGCGCGACCATCTGGCGCACGTCTTCTTTTCGAATCTTGCCCAGGGCGGTCTTCGGCAGTTCGCCCACGAATACGACTTCTTTCGGATGTTTGAAGCGGGCGATCCGGCCTTCGAGCAGCTGCAGCACCGAAGCCTCGGTCACCGTGTGTCCGGATTTCGGGGCCACGACGGCCACGACGACCTCGCCCCAGCGATCGTCGGGGCGGCCGATGACCGACGCTTCGGCGATGTCATCGCATTCGGCCAGCACGTTTTCGATTTCCGCGGGATAAATGTTCTCGCCGCCCGAGATGATCATTTCCTTCCTGCGGCCGTCGACGTAGAGATAGCCTTCATCGTCTAGATGGCCCATGTCGCCGGAACGGAACCATCCGTTCACCAGCGCCGCCGCGGTTTCATGCGGCGCGTTCCAGTAGCCGTTCATCACATTGGGTCCGCGCACCAGGATTTCGCCGGTCGCGCCCGGTGCAGCGTCGCGGCCGGTGTCGTCGACGATGCGCATCTCGCAATGGGCGGCGGGTTTGCCCGTCGATCCGGCTTTGCGCATGGCGTCCTTCGCCTTCATGCAGACGGCGATGGGGCAGGTTTCCGTGGAACCGTAGATCTGCACCAGCGGCACGCCGCGGGCGTGTACCGCGTCCGTTATCCTTGCCGGAACGATGGTGGAGCCGGTGGTGATCATGCGCAGGCTGGAGAAATCCGCCGTCTTCCAACGCGGACTGGCCATCATCATGTCCAGTTGGGCCGGGACCAGCACCGTCAGCGTGATGCGTTCGCGCTCGATCGCATCGAAGCAGGCATCGGCATCGAACTTCGGATGCAGCACCACGGTGCAGCCGGCCTGCAGGGCAGGGGTGGTGAGATTGTTGAGGCCGCCTACGTGGAACAGCGGCAGCGTCGTGAGTATCCTGTCTTCCGCGGTGAGGTCGTGCATGGCGACGCAGTTGGCGGCATTCCAGACCAGCGCGTCCTGGCTGAGCAGCACGCCTTTGGGTTTGCCTGTGGAACCCGATGTGTAGCAGATCAGAAGCGGCGTCTTCGGATCGAGTTCAGGATCCTGCGGTGCCGTGTCCGACCCGTCTTCGAGGAAATCCTCATACGCGATCCATCCCGCCTGCGCCTGTCCGAACGCGATCGTTTTCATCGGACCGAGGGAGGTTTTGAACGCGTCGATCTGCGGAACGAACTGCGGTTCGACCAACAGCACCGACGGCGGACAGTGCTCCAGCATCTGCCGGTGTTCGGGGCCGGCCAGGCGCCAGTTGAGCGGCATGAACAGCGCTCCCAGCCGTGCGCAGGCGAACAGCAGCGCAAGCATTTCCGGGCTATTGACACCGAGGTAAGCGGCGCAGGAGCCGTGCTTTACGCCGGATGCCGCCAGGGCGGAGGCCATGCGGCGCACGAGAGCGGCCAGTTCGCCATAGGACAGGTCGCGCCCCGGAAAGCGAATCGCCGTGCGCCCGGGTGTCAGCACGGCATGACGGTCTATATGATCCGGACGCTGATCGCGTCTCTTGTTGCATCTCGTCCCTAGTGGCGCCCGCGCGGGCGCCAGGGAAAGAAATGACCTCAATTCAGGCTACGCGTCGCACACCTCCAGCACGACCGCCATCGCGGTATCACCGGCGGCACATCCGGTAAACAGCCCCCAGCCACCGCCGCGCAACGCCAGTTCCTCTATCAGTTCGATGATGGAGCGCGTTCCCATGGGGGCCTGGGGGTGGCCCCAGACCAGCGAACAGCCGTAGTTGTTCATGGCCATCAGGTCGAAACCGGACTGCTTGGCGAAGAAGATGTCGTTCACAGCGAACGGATTGTGCGTCTTGACCGCTGCCAGATCCTTGAATGTGCGGCCGGCCTGATCCAACGCGCGCTGCGCCGCCGGTACGGTGGCTTCGGGCATGAACGCGAGGGCCGCGCGGGCCATGCCGAACCCGTGCAGGCGCACGGCGATCTTCTTGTTGGTCGAGAGCTCGCGTGCTTTTTCGCGCGTGGTGAGGATGATGGCCGCATTGCCGTCTGCAGGATGGGTCTGTCCGCCGAAGGTGACGGTGCCGCCATCGGCAACCGGCTTCAGTTTCGCCAGGCCCTCTGCGGTCGAGGACCCGAATCCTTCGTCGCCCTCTATCGTGCCCGTCACTTTCTTGAAATTGGGCGCCGGCACTTCGAACGGCAGGGTCATGAAGCGTTTGAGAAAAGCCGAACCGTCTTTGAGCGCATCGCGGTACTGTTGTTCACGCCGCAACACGACTTCGTGCTGCAGTGCCGTGGTGATGCCGTGCTTGGCGGCGACGTTCTCGGCGGTTTTCAGCATCGAATGACCGCCAAGCGGGTCGCAGCCGAAATTGTCCATCACCCAGTCTTCGGCTGCGCCGGTGCCGCCCGGGCCGCGCGGATTGGGGTAATAGAGGTGAGGACCGTTCGAGGTGCGGTCGCAGTTGATCACCAGCGCGGTGCTCGCCATGCCGACTTCGATTTCCTGCGCGCCGGCTAGCAGCGTGCGCACGCCGGTGGCGCATGCCTGCATCAGCGTCGGACCGGTGGCCTGTCCAGCACCCATCATGCCGGTCAGCCATGGCAGGCCGAAAAAGGAATGGTTTTGCGGCACGGAAAAGCCGAGCACGCCGTAATCGAGCTGTTTCGGATCGATCTTGCGCTTTGCCAGTTCCTTGCTCGCCACGTGTGCCGCGAATTCGACGCTGTGCAGGCCCGCGAAACTGCCTTGCCAGCGGGTGAAAGGGGTGCTCCAGTACGCACCGTAGGGGATTTCGGCTTTATAGGTCATTTCCATTCACTCCTAGTTCAGAACTACCGTAGCTTTGCCCAATTGAATGTTCTCGCCCTTCTGGTTTTGTGCCACGAGTTCCAGGTCGACGAGCTTTTCGCCGGCCTCTTCGCGCTTGCCGGCGATTTTGCCGCTGCAGGTGATCACATCGCCTGGGAACGCCATGGCAACGAAGCGCGCAGATAGGCTGCGCAACTGCCGCTGCGGCGCCCATTGGGTGATCAACCGGCCGAGGAAGCCCAGCGGCAGCATGCCGTGGGCGATGATGCCGGGCAGTCCTCCTGCCTTTGCCGCATCTTCGTCGACGTGGATCGGGTTGTGGTCAGCTCCTGCGCTGGCGTAGAGCGCAAGCTGTAGATGGCTGATCGCGGGACTGGTGATGGCGGGGATCGCGTCGCCGGCCTTAAGGTTTTCAAATTGGACCATGTCGATTCCTCAGTTGCGGACCACGACCGTGGTACGAAGGTCGCAGACATGTTCGCCGCGCTGGTTGTCCAGCCGGATTTCGGTGACCAGGAATTCCAGCGCACCGTTCTTCTTGTCGTACACGTCGACGACCTTCTGCCGGCCGGTGATCACGTCTCCGGCGCACAGATCGGCGTGATAGGCGAAGGACTGTTCTGCGTGCATGGCGCGCCGCTTGTCGATGCCGAGTTGATCCAGGATCATGAAGGATTGATTGCGCTCCATGATCATGGCGAAGGGAAAGGTCGGGGGGGCGGGCAGGGAGCGGTATCCAGCGGCTTTTGCTGCAGACTCGTCGAAGTAGACGGGGTCGGTCGCTCCTATGGCCTCGGCGAAACTGCGCACCCAGCGCTTTTCCACTTCCACGGTGAAGGGCGGGTATTCCCTGCCGATGACGCTCTTGTCGATCATTGTGTCTTGCCCTCCATATCGGGGTTCGCCGTTTGATTGTCGCGTTCGAGGCCTACGGCGGCGATAAAGGCGCGCTTCGCTTCGGTCAGGTGCTCGCGCATGGCGAGCGCGGCGGCATTACCGTCGCCTGCCGACAGCGCTGCTGCGATGCGTTTCAAGCCGCGCAGCACGACGTTGCGCACTTTGACATCGTCCAGGGTAAGCGCACGCAGGTGTTGTACATGGTCGGCGTAGAGTTCCACCGCGTGCACCAGGCGCCGGTTGGGCACCAGCGCCAGCCAGGCAGAGCGAAAGCGGGCGTTGGCGTCGATGAAGGTTTCGTTCTCTCCCGCCTTGTGTGCGGCTATGCTGGCCTCCAGCGCCTGCATGACCGAAGCCAGGGCGACCGGGTCATGGGCATGCTCCGCGACGTGGCGCACCGCTTCGGGTTCGAGCAGGAAGCGGACTTCGTAGATGTCGTCCACGATTTGCAGGGTCAGCGCCGGAACGGAAAAGCTGCGCCCGTCGGAAGAAATCAATCCCTCGCTCGCTAGGCGCGTCAGCGCTTCGCGTACGGGCGTGCGCGATACGCCGAGTTGCGCCGCGAGTTGAACTTCCTGCAGCGGATATCCGGGCCGTATCTTCCCGTTGCGCAGGTTGGCGCGCAGAGTCAGATAGACTTGATCGCCTAAGGCGAGGGGCCGCTCAACCGGATTCAGTGACGGGACCAAGGATGAAGCTCCGCTACCGTGAACAAAGAGGGAGTACTTCTTGAACACGGGATACTGTATACATGTGGCGGCGGCTTGTAAATACCAAATATGATGCTCTCGCTCAACAAATATACGTTTCGCTTAAACTCCATGTTTCATAATGCATTTCCACCTGTAGGAGAGTCAGAATGAGCCGCAGTATTCTCGAAGAAGCGCAGATTCATCCGGTGATACGCGAGACCATCGCAAACAGTCATGCCGATATCGTGCAGGAGGTAAAGCGGGCAGTTGCCGCGAACGATATCGTCATCGTCGGCATGGCTCAGAACCCGATGCCGAAGAAGGCGAGAAAACTGCTGGACCGGCAGAAACTCGGCTACAAATATCTGGAGTACGGCAGCTATCTGAGAGAATGGCGCCGCCGCAACGCCCTGAAGATGTGGACCGGATGGCCGACGTTTCCGATGGTTTTCGTCAAAGGCGTGTTGGTCGGCGGCGCAAACGACTTGCAAAAACTGATCGAATCGGGTGAACTGGGGAAACTGTTGAATGGCAGGGCCTAAGGGAGGAAGCATGTCGTACATTACCGCCGGCGACGGCGTCAAACTGTATTACGAAGAAGCCGGCCAGGGTGCGCCGATTCTGTTCGTGCACGAATTCATGGGCGAATACCGCAGCTGGGAAGCGCAGGTGCGCTATTTCAGCGGGCGGGAATCCTGGCGATGCTGGACGGGCTCAAGATCGACAAGGCGCACATAGTGGGGCTTTCCATGGGCGCGTTTGCTACATTTTATTTCGGCATGAAATGGCCGGAACGCGCGCGCTCGCTCACGCTTGCGGGCATAGGGTCGGGCTCAATGCCGGAGGCGCGCGCCAAATTCAAGGAGGAATCCGAAGCTGCGGCGGACAAGCTCCTGGCCGAAGGCTGGGAAAAGAGCGCGGAGCTTCGCGGCAATTCGCCGACGCGGGTGCAACTGCAGAACAAGAATCCGCGCGGTTTCGCCGAGTTTCTCTCCCTGGTGAAGCAACACTCGGCCAAGGGGTCGGCGCTGACCCTGAAGGGTTATCAGGCATTGCGGCCCGCGCTCGGCGACTTCAAGGAGCAGATGGCCAAATGTACGGTGCCGACGCTGATCATCAGCGGCGACGAAGACGAGCCCTGCCTCGATGCTTCGCTGATGCTGAAGCGCCATATGTCCTCTGCCGGCCTCGCGTTCATGCCCCAGACCGGACACGCCTGCAACCTCGAGGAACCCGATCTGTTCAACACGTTGTGCGAGAAGTTTTTCCATCAGGTCGAGTCGGGGCAATACAGGATGCGTGATCCGCGCGCGACACCGGCGCGCATGCTCTGAGCGTGCTCTTCAGACGCACGGGATCCGCAGGGGAAGGGCGATGACAGAAAGGGACATGCCGTCGTTGTTCGACGTGATCGCCGCCCGGCCCCATGTGTACCGGTTTCTGAAGCCGACGCCGCTTTATCGCTATTCCGGCCTGAGCGAACTGATAGCGGCCGACGTGTGGGTGAAGCACGAGAACCACCAGCCGGTCGGCGCGTTCAAGGTCAGGGGCGGGATAAACCTCGTGGCGCACCTGAGCGACAATGAGCGTGCTTCGGGTTTATTTACCGCTTCTACCGGAAACCATGGGCAGAGCATTGCCTACGCCGCACGCGCCGAAGGCCTGCGCGCCACCATCGCCGTGCCCGAAGGCGCCAACCCGGGCAAGGTGGCTGCGATGCGCGGCCTAGGCGCCGAGGTCGTTTTTCACGGCCGCGATTTCGACAGCGCGCGAGAATGGATCGAGGGCGTCGCCAGGGAGCGGGGCGGGCGGTTCGTCGGCTCCACCGAAGAACTGCTGATTAACGGCGTCGGCACCTATGCGCTCGAGATCGTGGAAGAACTGCCCGGTGTCGATGCGATCATCGTGCCGGTGGGCGCAGGCAGCGGTGTTTGCGCCACCGCCATCGTGGCGAAGGCGATCAACCCCGCAATACAGGTGATCGGCGTGCAGTCGGCGCAGGCCCCGGCGATGCAGTTGAGCTGGTCTGCCGGCCGGCCGGTCAGCGCGGACATGAGCACCGTCGCGGAAGGCCTGGCCACGCGCATTCCGTTCGAGAATACGCAGCGGATCATGCGCAAATACCTGGATGATTTCGTGCTGGTCGAGGACGATGCCATAGAAGAAGCCATCGTCCTGCTGCTGGAGCACACGCACAATCTTGCCGAAGGCGCGGGTGCGGCTTCGCTCGCCGCCGCAATCATGCTCAAGTCCCGGCTGGCGGGAAAGAACGTGGTGCTGGTGATGAGCGGCGGAAATTTGTCCATGGAACAGTTGCACCGGGTGCTCGCCAAAAAATCTCGCGCATCGCCGCCCGCTCGGTCATAATGTCGACGGCGGGCCGCCCCGCATTGCGGCGTGGTGAACCTGGTCAGGTCCGGAAGGAAGCAGCCACAGCTACTTACTGCAAGTGCCGGGGGTCCGGCTCGCCAATCCAGAATCCTTTCTCCGCAATCCACCCGACGCTGGTAAAATTTGCGCATGAGTTATCAGGTCCTCGCGCGCAAGTGGCGCCCGCGTAATTTCTCCACCCTTGTCGGGCAGGAGCACGTGGTGCGGGCGCTGACGCATGCGCTGGACCAGAACCGCCTGCACCACGCTTATCTCTTTACCGGCACGCGCGGCGTGGGCAAGACGACGCTGGCGCGCATTCTTGCCAAAGCGCTCAATTGCGAAACCGGGATCACCTCCAAGCCCTGCGGCGTATGTTCGGCGTGTACCGAGATCGACAGCGGGCGCTTCGTCGACCTGATCGAGATTGACGCGGCCACCAACACCGGCATCGACAACATGCGCGAACTGCAGGACAACGCGGTCTATGCGCCCACGCGCGGGCGTTTCAAGGTGTTCGTCATCGACGAAGTGCACATGCTGTCGAAGCAGGCTTTCAATTCGATGCTGAAAACCTTCGAAGAGCCGCCGGAGCACATCAAGTTCATCCTCGCCACCACCGACCCGCAGAAGATCCCGGTCACTGTGCTGTCGCGCTGTCTGCAGTTCAACCTGAAGCAGATGCCTATTTCGCAGATCGTCACCCACCTGACCGCGGTTCTGGCAGAGGAGGGGGTCGAG
>JAPLRD010000169.1 GCA_026399375.1 Pseudomonadota bacterium | reverse complement strand
TCCGGGACGCGGGCCTGGACTGCCGCGTGGTGATCCTGACGGTTTCTGACAGCGCCGACGATCTGGTGGCGGCGATACGCAGCGGCGCCGACGGCTATCTGCTGAAGGACATGGAGCCGGAGGACCTGCTCGCCGCGATCGACCAGACCCTGAATGGCAGCACGGTGATCGGGGAAGAACTGAACGGCCTGCTCGCGCGCGCCATACGCGAAGAGGCGACCGCGAGCCAGCGCGACAGCGCCACCCTGACCAAACGCGAGCAGGAAATCATGCAGGGCCTGGTAACTGGCCTGTCGAACAAGCTGATCGCGCGCAACCTCGACATCACCGAAGCCACGGTCAAGGTGCACGTCAAGAACCTGTTGAAGAAGCTCGGCTTCCGCTCGCGCCTGGAGGCGGCCGTCTGGGCCGTGGGCCAGGCGAACAAACAAGGCAGCTGAAATGCCTGAATTGCAGCCTTTCCCGCCGCCTCCCGGCGCAGACCGGGCCTCGATTACGACCGACATCCGGGTTTCGTCTTGATCACGACCTACGGCGTCGTGAAATCCGTGCACATCGCCTGCGTTGCCCTTTCCGGCGCGGGTTTCGTGCTGCGCGGCGCTTGGATGGTGCGGGGCTCGCCCATGCTCGCGCGCCGCTGGGTGCGCGTGCTGCCGCATGTGGTAGACACCGCGTTGCTCGCCAGCGCGGTTGCGTTGACCTTAAACACCGGGCAGTATCCGCTGGCGCAGGACTGGCTCACGGCCAAGCTTCTCGGACTCCTCGCCTACATCGTCCTGGGAACGCTTGCGCTGAAGCGCGGGCGCACCATGGGAATTCGCATCACGGCCTTCTGCGGCGCGCTTCTGGCATTTGCCTACATCGTCGCTGTCGCGATCACCAAACTGGCGGCACCCTATGGCAACTGAACCGAAGGCCGCATCATTCCCGATGCCGCAGACCGCGGGGTTCGGATGGCTGAAGGCCGCGCCCCACCGCCTGTTCTTCTTCCTCGCCTCGGTGTTGCTGCTGCTCGCTTCCGGCTGGTGGAGTATGGTTTTGGTGCTGAGGCTGCTCGGCGTGGCGATGCCCGGTGCGACGGCCCCGACCCTGGCGCATGCGGCGGCGATGCTCTATACCTTCCTGCCCATGTACATGTTCGGTTTCCTGTTCACCGCCGGTCCGTCCTGGCTCGCGGTCAAGGGGCCTGATGCGCCGGCATTGCATTCCACAGCCCTGCTCGCAGGTGCAAGCGGCGCCGGAATGATCACCCTGTCCGCTTTCTCGATGTCCGGCTCGGGCATCGCCGCCCTGGTGCTGTGCGCGTGCTGGGCACGCTTGCTGCTGGTTTTTCACCGCCTGATCCGTGCAAGCACCCTGCCCGACCGCAGGCACGCCCGGCTGGTGCTGGCATTCACGCTGCCGGGTGCCGCCGGTCTGGCGGCGCATGCGCTGCTGTGCTTGAGCGAGGATTTTCGCCTGTTCGCCTGGGTGACGGTCGCAGGACTGTGGTTCTTTGTCGTGCCGGTGCTGCTCGTCGTCCTGCATCGGATGCTGCCGTTTTTTACCGTTTCGGCCATCCCCACATTCGCGGCCTGGCGGCCGCACTGGGTACTGTGGTGTTTCCTGTCCGCCTCGGTCGGACACGGCGCGCTGGAATTGGCCGGCTTGAGCCGCAGCCTGTGGATGTTCGATGCCCTTGCGGCCGCTTTCCTGATCTGGATCGGCCTGCGCTGGGGCCTGCTGCACAGCCTGCGCATCCGTTTGCTCGCCATGCTCCACCTGGGTTTTGGCTGGCTGGCCCTTGCCTTTGCGCTCTACGCCGGCGACGGTCTGCTGGCCTTCATCGGCGCCCGCGGACTCGGCCTGGCCCCGCTGCACGCGGCCACCATGGGCTTTGTCGCGTCTACCGTGTTTGCCATGGTGACGCGCGTCAGTTGCGGGCACTCCGGCCGCCCGTTGGCGGCGGACGATGCGACATGGCGGCTGTTCTGGCTGCTGCAGACCGCCACGCTGCTGCGGCTTGGAGCGGAACTATGGCCGCCGGCGTACCCGTGGCTGGTGACTGCAGCCGTCCTCGCATGGCTGGCGGCGTTCTCGGGTTGGGCGTGGAAGTACGTGCCGGTCTACCTTCGCGTGCGCGCCGACGGCAAACCGGGTTGACCGCGCCTTGTGCGCGTTTTGTTATCCTCGCCGCAGATAAGGGCGGGATTGTCCATAATCGACAGGAGCAACGTTGATGTGCGCCGCCAAAATCACTTTCCCCGGCTTCGATGCACCCGCCGTCGGCTTCGAGGTGCCTCTGGAAATGCTCTCGGCCTGCCACGGCCGGGTCGAGCGACAGTGCCAGACCATGTTGCGCCTGGTACCGCACTTTGCCGCGAACGGCCCGGACCAGGCCGCGCGCGAAGCGACGACGAGGAAGACCTGTTTCCGATGCTGCTGCGGGAGGCGCAAGAGCCGGAACTCGCGCGCCTGCACACGCTCATCGACACACTGCTCGCCCAGCATCGCGAACTGGAACAGGCCTGGAGCCAGGTGCGCTGGAAGCTCGAGGGGATCTGGCTGGGCATGAAGCCTGAGCTCACGCTCGATGAAGTCGAGCGCATGGTCGAACTCTACCGGGCACATATCGCGATTGAAGAAGAACAACTGCTGCCGCTCGCGGCGCGTCTTCTTGGAGACACGCAGCTGGACGTCGTCGGCCGCGCCATGCGCCTGCGGCGCGGCATCAAGGAAGTCTGAGCAGGCGCGCCGAGCCATGCCCGCACCCCAGGTCGTCGAATTCACCACCGACAAACGCTTCGTCCGCCGCGCGCGCGAGCTGAAGACGATTCAGGCCATGGTGAGCCTCTACTGCCGCGGTCACGGCCACCAGAGCCGTTCTCCGCCATGCCCGGAATGCGCCGCGCTGTTCGAGTACGCCACCCGCCGCCTGGAGCGCTGCGTGTTCGGCGATGCCAAACCGACCTGCACCAACTGCCTGGTCCACTGCTACAGCGCCGACATGCGCGAGCAGGTCAGGGTGGTGATGAAATGGGCCGGTCCGCGCATGATGTGGCGCCACCCTGTCCTCGCCTTCTTCCACGTCCTCGACGGGCGACGGCCGGCGCCGATGCTGCCGCTCAAGCCGCCAAAGTAAGGAAACCGGCGGCTGGCCCCTCCCCGGTTTTCTCAGCCGGGCTTCCGATGGTAGTGGGGATAGAGCCTGGCCACGATCTCGCCGTCCACGGCCCAGGCCTTGCAACCGTCGACGAAGTGCGGGCGCTCCGTCTTGAAATCCGGGTCCGGCGGCGGCACAGGCTGGCCGTCCTCGGGCCAGCTGCCCATGGTCTGAAACGCGACCGTGGCGGCGGGCAGCAGCAGCTCGCGCAGGTGGGTGCAGCCCTTCACCCCGCCCACGGCTTCCTGCACCGCGCGCCGCCAGCCGCTGCTGATCTTCTTGCCGATCAGGCCCTTGAACGCCGCCTCGACCGTGGCACAGGGCGCGTAGGGGGCCGACATGGTCGCGACCTGGATATCGCGCACCACCATATCGTTGTCCAGCGTGAGCCTCAGCGCCAGGTCATGCACCGCCTCGCCCGGCTGGCGCAGTCCGCGATACGGTTCGCGATAGGCAAACGTCTTCGTGTCGACGATGCGCGCCTCGATGTCCCACAGGCCGTCGTCGCGCTGGTAGCCCTCGCAGCTGATGCCGCGCCTGTGCTTGAGGCTGCGCGGTGCGGGTGGCGGTAAATTCATGGTCTTGTTCCCTTGATGAAACTGCCGGCGCGTTCAATGCGCCTATACCTGCGACACCCCGCTCATCCGACTTTCCTGATCTCCCCTTCCGGGGTGACCACGCCGAAGACCGACTTCTTCAATTGCGCCAGCTGGTCGCGCGCTTCGGCTGCTTTCTCGAATTCGAGGTTGCGCGCATGGTCCAGCATCTGCTTTTCCAGGCGCTTCATTTCGCGCGCCATCTGCTTTTCGGTCATCGCCTCGTAGCGCGCCTGGTCCTGCGCCGCCTTCAGGTCGAACTGCGCCTGATCGCGGTCGTAAAAGCCCTCGATGATGTCCTTGATGCGCTTGGAGATGCCCACCGGCGTGATGCCCTGAGCCAGGTTGTGCGCAATCTGTTTCGTGCGGCGGCGTTCGGTTTCGCCGATGGCGCGCCGCATCGAGTCGGTGATGCGGTCGGCGTAGAGGATGGCCGCGCCGTTGATGTGGCGCGCGGCGCGTCCAATCGTCTGGATCAGCGAGCGCTCCGAGCGCAGGAAGCCCTCCTTGTCCGCGTCGAGGATGGCCACCAGCGATACTTCGGGCAGGTCCAGCCCCTCGCGCAGCAGGTTGATGCCGACCAGCACGTCGAATTTCCCCAGGCGCAGATCGCGGATGATCTCCACCCGCTCCACCGTTTCCACTTCGGAGTGCAGGTAGCGCACCTTGACGCCGTGCTCGCCCAGGTACTCGGTCAGGTCTTCGGCCATCTTCTTGGTGAGCGTGGTCACCAGCACGCGCTCCTTCTCGGCCACGCGCAGGCTGATCTCGGACAGCAGGTCGTCGACCTGCGTAGTGGCGGGTCGCACTTCGATCGAAGGATCGACCAGCCCGGTCGGGCGCACCACCTGCTCCACCACCTGGCCGGCATGGGTGCGTTCGTATTCGGCCGGTGTGGCGGAGATGAAGAAGGTCTGCTTCATCATCTTTTCGAACTCGTCGAACCGCAGCGGCCGGTTGTCCAGCGCCGAAGGCAGGCGGAAGCCGTAATCGACCAGATTTTCCTTGCGCGAACGGTCTCCCTTGTACATGCCGCCGATCTGGCCGATGGTGACGTGGCTCTCGTCGATGATCATCAGCGCGTCGTGCGGCAGGTAGTCGATCAGGGTCGGCGGCGGCTCGCCCGCCTTGCGCCCGGACAGGTGGCGCGAGTAGTTCTCGATGCCCTTGCAGAAGCCCATCTCGTTCAGCATTTCCAGATCGAAGCGCGTGCGCTGCTCGATGCGCTGCGCTTCCACCAGTTTGGTGTTCTTGACGAAGAAATCGATGCGCTCGCGCAGTTCGAGCTTGATCGCCTCGATGGCGCGCAGCGTCGTTTCGCGCGGCG
>JAPLRD010000363.1 GCA_026399375.1 Pseudomonadota bacterium | reverse complement strand
GCTGTTCTTTGTCAGACGGCTGCGAAGACGCGATAACGCAGAACTGTTGTGCGAAGTGCGCCTGGTCAGGCTGCCTTCCCCGCATAGACGGCTGCTGCGCGCGAGTTTCGTCGACATTACCGAGCGCAGGCAGGTCGAAAACACCCTGCGGCTGCGCCAGGCCAAGATCGAAAGCATCTTCCGCGGCTCGCCCCTGGGCATGGGCGAAATCAGCGATCGAAAACTGACCCTGGTGAATGAGCGAATTTGCGCAATTACGGGATACAGCGCCGAAGAGCTTGTTGGAAAGAGCACGCGCGCGCTCTATGCCAGCGACGAAGAATACGAACGCGTCGGCATGGAACTGTATCGCCAGGTCAGGGAGAAGGGACTTGGCCATGTCGAAACGCAGCTGCGCCGCAAGGACGGGATGCTGATAGACATGCTGATCAGCGTCAGCCCCGTTCTGCCGACGGAACCCGAAGGTGACGCCACGACTATCGTGCAGGACATTACCGAACAAAAGAAGGCCAGAAGGGAATTGGAGGCCGCCTATGCCCGGCTGCGGCAACTTTCGAGCAAGCTGCTCGATGCGCAGGAAGCCGAGCGCCGCAACCTCGCGCGCGAATTGCACGACGAAATAGGGCAGGCGCTGACTGCGGTAAAACTCAAACTCGAGGGGACGCGCCGCAGCACGGCGGATGCCGGGGCAAGTGCGCAGCTCGCGTCCTGCGTCGAGATCGCCGACACCGCGCTGCAGCAAGTGCGCAATCTGTCACTCGATCTGCGTCCGCCGCAACTGGATTTGATGGGGCTCGAGCCTGCATTGCGCTGGCTGCTGGAAACGCGAGTGGAAGCAGCGGGATTGAGCGCGTCGTTGAATGTCCGGCTGGCCGCCTCCGAAATATCGCCCCAGATCGAAATCACCTGCTTTCGCATCGTGCAGGAGGCGTTGACCAATGTCCTGCGCCACGCACGGGCGAAATCCGTTCAGGTGGACATCGAGCAGGACGACGACTTCATCGAAGTCACGGTCCGGGACGACGGGGTCGGTTTCGACGCGGACGCGGCGATGGAGAAAGCCACCGCGGGAGGCAGCCTGGGGCTGTTGAGCATGGAGGAAAGGCTGGTCCTGCTTGGTGGATCTTTTTCGATCGCGAGCGAAGCGGGCGCAGGGGCGCGGATTCGCGGCAGAATTCCGCTCGGGTCTGCGGCGCCGGCCGCCGCATCCGTAAAAGGAGACTTCTGATGGAGCAGATACGCGTGGTGCTGGCCGACGATCACACGCTGGTGCGCGCCGGAATCAAAAGCCTGCTCGAAGCCATGATCGGCGTCGCCGTCATGGGCGAGGCCGCGGATGGACGCGCCGCGATCGAACTCGCGCGCGAGCATCAGCCCGACGTGATGATCCTGGACATCGGCATGGCCCGGATGGACGGATTGCAGGCTACCAGAGCAATCAAGGACGAATGGCCCAGGATCAAGGTCATCATCCTCTCGATGCACAGCACCGCCGACGTCGTCGGACAGGCGCTGCGCTGCGGCGCATCGGCCTATCTGGTGAAAGACGCCGCTACCGCGGAACTCGAGCTCGCGCTGCGCGCGGTCACCCGCGGCGAGATCTATCTCAGTCCTGCGGTCTCCAGGCAGATGGTCGCCGGGTACATGCCGGGCGGACAAGCGCCAAATCCGGAAAAGGACAGGCTGACGGCGCGCCAGCACGAGATACTGCAATTGATAGGCGAGGGTAAAAACACCAAGGAAATCGCGCGCGCCCTCGACCTCAGCACCAAGACGGTGGAAGCGCACCGCGCGCAGATCATGGAGCGCCTGGGCGCGCGCGACATCGCCAATCTGGTGCTGGAGGCGATCCGACGGGGTTTGATTTCGGTGAGAAAGTAGTTGCGCATAGAACCGCCGCGCCAGGGAGAAGATGGCCGGAGATCCGCATGAATATTGGCTCTCCAGCCATATACCGGGCTGTTCCACCTGCACTGAACGCCTGCCAGCCTCTAGAAAATGGACTGAATGCTCCGCTTCGTCCGCGGTGAGCGCGCCGCATATCGCGCCGCGGTTCGCGTGCCAGACTCCGGG
>JAPLRD010000416.1:1015-1735 GCA_026399375.1 Pseudomonadota bacterium | reverse complement strand
CCCGGGCCCACGGGGGTCGCGGGAAGCATCGCGGCCAGTTCCGCAACGCGCTTCTCGTCCACGACAATCCTGCGCTCACCTCGTGGGGGGCGTCCCTTGCTCTTGCTCATGGCCGCAGAGGTTGGCGTTTCCGCGGAAGGCGGAGCAAGTGAAATTCAACGACACAACCGACACTAGCGAAAATGAAATCTTGATGGATTTGCTATTCTTTGTCATGACCAAGTTGAACCGCAACCTGATGAAGCCCCTCTCCTTCCACGTTCGGGCCCGCGCGAACGGCTCGCTCATCGAGCAGGTGGTCCATGGCATCCAGGCCGTGGTCCATACCGGGCGGTTCGCGCCCGGCGAGCGCCTGCCCACCTTGATCGACATGTCGGCCGAACTGGGTGTCAGCATGTACACGGTCCGCCGCGCCATCGCGCGGCTGGCCGCCGGGGGCGTGTTGGAGGTGCGGCGCTCCACGGGTATCCGCGTCCGCCCGACCCACGAACCGCGGTTCCGCGCGCATGTGCTCTACGTGTCTCGGGCATCGCCCTCCGCCTACTACTATGCCGCGCGCACCCACGCGTTCCTCGAGGTCCTGCGGGGCCACCATCTTCATGCCACGGCCGTCCATGTCAGCGGCAGGGAGCGCGTCCTGGGCTTCCCGACGGTGCAGCATGTGCTTGCCACACAGCCGGTGACTCTGGCGGTGATCGAAGGCGAAACTTTGGTGCACGC
>JAPLRD010000416.1:0-911 GCA_026399375.1 Pseudomonadota bacterium | reverse complement strand
TCTGCCTGTCGTCCAAAGAAGCATCGATGTGCCGCCTGACAGCGCGTTGGGCCAAGTGGCCTTCGAACGCGCCGGGTATTCGGCCATCGCGGAGCTATTGAAACGGACTAAAGTTGAGCGCGGTCAAGACATGATCATCAGCACGGACGACTACTTCACGCGGGGCGCTCTGATGGCTTTTTACCAAGCCGGTTGGCATATCCCGCGCGACATCCAGTTGGTGACGATGGTCAACTATGGGCATGTGCCGGTAACGGGGCAGCTATTGACTCGCATCGAGATGTATCCGGTCCGCGCTGGTGAGGCGATGGCGCAGGTGGTTTTGCGGAATCTTGAGCCGAATCACCGGCGACGCAAACCTCTTGCGGTGTGTCCGCGGTTCGTCGTTGGCAAGACCACGCGGCCGGTTATGGGCCCGGCTACATCTGTCTGGAACAATCCTTCTCGGAAGGTGGCTACGAGCCGCCGGATTCCTTCTGCTCGCCAAAATCCGAATCCATCATGAAAGACACCATCCGGGAGTTACTCCGATGATCTCCGCCCTGCTTCTTGCCGCCGTCCTCGCCGATCAACGCATCGTCCTGACCGAACACCTTAATCGCCGTTGGACGCATGAATTGGTTTCGTACCCAATTAACGGCGCAACCCAAGGCCTCCAGTTGACCGGTCCGACCGGGCCGATCCCAGTGCAAGTCAACGGCTCGAACCTCACCTTCATCGTGGACGAACTTGCGCCGCTGGCGACGAACGTTTACACGGTTTCCCGTGGCCAGCCGGTCGCCTCCGACCTCGTCATCACGCCGGCAACCGGCCGCGTGGAGGTCGTCTCCAGCCGCTTTGGCGTGCGCTTGCTCGTCGGCGACAAGACCTACGATCCGCCCGCCGTGTCCAGCAACGTACCGGGTCCGGTC
>JAPLRD010000391.1 GCA_026399375.1 Pseudomonadota bacterium | reverse complement strand
GGCGGTGACCTCACCCGATGGTAAAGCATGGACGCCGCAAACCGTGCCATCCGGATTAAATTACTCGGGCACTGATCTCGGGAACATCAACTATAAGGGCATCGCCTGGAACGGGGTGGTCTTTTGCGCCATCGGTAGCTATAGCGCGCTTGCCACTTCGCCAGATGGGGTCGTTTGGACGCCGCAACGGCACCCGGCGTCGACTGATAGCGTACTTACCATATCAAATGGGCTAGATCGTATCTGCTGGGGCGGGGGGCAGTTTGTAGCAATCACAAGTGTCAATGGCAGAGGCACGGGAACCTCGCCAGACGGCGTTTCGTGGACACCCCATCCGAACGTGATGCCTGCTGCCTGGTGCCCATTGGTGGAGCGCGGTGGTGTGGAACGGGACGGTGTATTGCGCGGTGTCCCTCGGGACGGGATCTTCCACTCCGGTTGCAACAACGGTTTGCGCCACATCGACCAATGGCGTGGCCTGGACGCCTCGCACTATGCCCTCAGCGCGCTGGTCGGGCATTGCCTGGAATGGCACCGTCTTCTGCGCTATTTCCGGGGGGCAATATAGCGCTTCGACGCTCGCCGCAACCTCGCCAGACGGCATTACCTGGACGCCGCAAACGCTTCCCACGTCGAACAAGTGGACCGCCATTGCATGGAATGGCTCCTATTTCTGCATACTCAATTACGACGGCAACGCTTCTGCGATATCGACAGACGGGGTGACATGGATTCCCAAAACGCTTCTAGGGGCTACTGGTAACTGGTTGGCCATTGCGGCAGACCCTGCACGCGATATGTTTGTCGGTGTGAAGTACGGAAGCAACGTAAGCGTCATCATCATCGCGGGCGTTACCCCCAAAATCGCGTCCACCCTCCCCACAGTAGCCTCTGTGGTATCCGATTTGTGTCTGCGTGCGGGCCTCACATCGGGGCAGATCGACGCAACCAATCTCGCTAGCATCACGCGCACGGTGCGCTCGCTCGCGCTTTCGCAGGTGGCCGCTACGCGCACGGCACTCGAGCTCCTGATGTCGGCGTATTTCTTCGAGATGGTCACGAGCGACAAAATCTACTTTCGTGCGCGCGGGGCGGCTCCGGTCGCGACGATCCCCTACCTCGAGCTTGGTGCGGCCAAGGGTGAGGGGTCCTCCGAACCGCTCGCGCTCAAGCAAGCGAACGAGCTGGAGCTGCCCTCGCAGATCGCGCTCACCTACTGCAACGTCTCAGATGACTATCAGACCGATACGCAATACTCAGACCGCCTGGTGAGCGCCGCCTCGGGCACGGTATCGACTGTGCAAATGGCGCTTGGCATGACCCCAGCCGAGGCGAAAGCCGTCGTCGACACCATGCTTGCCGACCAGGCGCGGAGCGTGGTCGGAACCAAGATTGCGCTCTTGGGCGACTACTGTCGTCTGGAACCGACCGATACCGTGACCGTCACCGGCGCCGATGGGTCCACCTACCGATTGCGCCTGGTGAAGAAAACAGACGCCTATCCGCTGTTGGAGTTTGAGGCGGTGCTCGATGATGCCTCCCTTCTGGTCTATCCCGGGGTCACGAGCGAGGCCTACACCCCGAGCGTGACGGTCGCCGCACCGGCGGTGACGCTGATGCAATTGCTGGATATCCCGATCCTGCAGGATGCGGATGACGACGCCGGGTTCTACGTCGCCGCCAAGGGTGACATCGAAGCCTTTCCGGGTGCGGCCATCTTCAATAGCGCGGACGCCATCGAATACACCCGTCGGACGATTGTGGCCTCTGCTGCGGTATTTGGCACCTGTACCACAACGCTAGGCAACTGGACCGGGCCGCGGGTGTTTGACGAAGTGAATGCTGTGACCGTGAACGTCGGTCTGGGTACGCTTTCGAGCAGCACGCGCGATGCGCTCCTCAACAGCCTCTCGACCAATGCCATCTTGATCGGCAGCGAGATACTGCAGTTTTGCACCGCCACCCTGGTCTCCCCGGGCCTCTATACACTCTCAGGGCTCCTGCGCGGCGCTCGCGGCACCGAATGGGCGATGAGCGGACATGCGGCGAGCGAGCGTGCCGTGCTCTTGCGCGCGGCGGGTCTCGCGCGCGTGGTGCTCACCAACAGCGAACTCGGACTCTCGCGTTCATACAAGGGCGTCACGCTTGGGCAGGCGCTCTCAAGCGCGACGGCCGAAAGCTTCACCGACAACGCGGTGGGTCTGAAACCCTTTTCGCCGTTCGATCTGCGCGCCGCGCGCGATGGCGCAAACAACGTCACCTTCACTTGGCAGCGGCGCACCCGTTTGGATGTGCGCACCACGGGCCCGATCGGCATCAACGTACCGCTCGGGGAGGATGCCGAGCGCTACGACATCGACATCTACGCGAGCGGTGCCTATAGCGCGGTGCTGCGCACCATCGTCGCCGCGACGACCATGGCCAATTACAGCGCTGCCGACCAAACCGCTGACGGCTTGACGCCCGGCGATGCGCTCTATGCGCGCCTCTACCAACACTCGACTACTGTCGGTCGGGGTTACGCACTGGAGCAATCGGTATGAACCTGCAGACCAGCAACGCATCGGCGTCGCCCGAAGTTCAAGACAATGAGAATGTCGAGACGCTCGATTGCTTCGCCGTCTACGGCAAGCGCCAGCCCGTGACGACCGGGCTCATATGGGGTTATTACGGCGGGCGATGGGGCGGCTTCTCGGTCACGGCGGGGACGTTCACGCTCACCGATGCAACGACAAATTACCTT
>JAPLRD010000139.1 GCA_026399375.1 Pseudomonadota bacterium | reverse complement strand
CGCGCTGTCGTTCGACCGCGACACCGCTTACAGCGTCCAGCCGGGTCCCGACGATCGCAGTGTGAGCGTCGTCGTGCCGATATTGCCGGGGGCGCAGGATTTCTCGCTTCTGGTTCAGGGCGCGCCGCCCGAATTGATCATGGCGGGCAATTTGTCTCGCAGCGCATATATCGCGCCGCCAGCAGCGGCGATATCGACTGTGCCGCCTGTTTCTTCAGCGCCGGCGGCTGCGGCGCCGCCGCCTGCAGCGATTGCGCCGGCACAGCCGGTTGCCGCGCAGCCGCCAACGTCTCGGTCTCGCGACGTGCCGGCCGCCGCCGCCGCGCCCGCGCAGGTCCCGGCGGGCGAGATGACCGTGCTTGCGCCGCTGACAGCGGAAGAGATCGAGACGCGCGCCAAATCCGCAATGGCCGAGGCGCAGCGCGCGCTCGCCAGTCGGCGCGGCGTCGTCGCGGCGGAGCGGCTGGGCCATGTGCTCGCGCTGCCGCCCAACAGCCAGACCCGCCTCGCGCAGGCGCTGATCGGGGAAGCGCGCGAGTACAGCGGCGAACTGCGCAAGGCGAGAGCGGAGTACGAGCTCTACCTCAAGCGCTATCCCGACGGCCCCGAAACGGCGCGGGTGAAAGAGCGGCTCGCGGCCTTGGGCACCAGTCTCGCCCAGGCGATCGCCGCGTCTCCCGGCGGAACCGGAATCGGAAAACCGGCCGAATGGATGTTCAACGGCAGCTTTTCTCAGTACTCGTATCGCGGCAATTCGCAGATCGAAGTCCTCACGCCGCCGCCGCCGGGGCAACTCACCTTCACCACCGACAAGCTGTCGATGAAGGACCAAAACTCCATCATTTCGTCGCTGGACCTGAATGCGCGCAAGCGGGACGCAGCGACCGACACGCGCATCGTGATACGCGATACCGACACGCACAATTTCCTGTACGGGCAACCGCAGGTGAACCGGCTGTATTCGGCGTACTACGAGCGCACCGACAGGGACTTGGGTTACATGGTGCGCGCCGGCAGGCAACTGGGCAGCGGGGGCGGCGTGTTCGGCCGCTTCGACGGGGTCTGGGCGGGGTACAACGTTTCCCCGTCCTGGCGCGTCAACGCCGTTGTCGGCAATCCGGTCGAATTCGGCACGCCGCTGACGCGCAGCCTGCGCGGGCTCAGCCTCGACCGTGTACCGCAACTGGGCGAACTCGGTTACAGCCTGTATTACATCGAGCAGCCGCTCGAGGGGCTCAATGACAGAAGGGCGGTCGGGGCCGAAGGCCGCTACTTCGACCAGTATCGCACCGGGTACGCGATGCTCGATTACGACCTCAATTTCCAGAGCCTCAACATCGCCATGGCGCAGGGCAACTGGCGGACCGACTCGGGCACCACGTATTTCGCCAATGCAGACGTTCGAAAGACGCCGCCACTCAGCCTGCTGAACGCACTGCCGGCGCAGCAGGTCCTCGACCCGTTCACACTCACGCCGGTGTTCCTCGACCTGCGCACTTCGTTCGCCACGGCGGCGTACAACCTCGGGATACCCGAAATGCGCAGCCAGGCGTCGATGCTCACGGCGACGTCTCAACTCTACTCCGCGGGATTCATGCGCCCCGTTTCGCCGCGCTGGCAGCTTGGCGCGGACTACCGTTTCGCCAGCATCTCGGGAACGGGCGACGTCGGCGTCATGCCGGCGCAACCGGGCGGGGGCAACAGCAACATCGTCTCCGGCCAGGCGCTGGGCACCAACCTCATGCTGCCCAACGACACGGTGGTGCTGAATGCGAGCCTGATAGATTCGCCGACCTCGTTCGGCCAGTCGTACAACGCGAGCTATGTCATACCGTACAAGGCCTGGCGCTTCGACGTGATCATGCGCTACTACACGCAGAAGGACACGCAGGACCAGAAACAGGAACGCATTTCCCCCACGCTGAAGTTGAGCTACCGCTTTCGCAACAGCGTTTCATTCGAATTAGAGGCGGGAAACGAAAATGTCGACGAGAAGGGGCCGCTGCGCGAGCAGCATTCGCGCCGGCGCTATTTCTTCGGCGGCTATCGATGGGATTTCCGTTGACAGCGCGGTGGAACTGACGTGAACGCGCTCGTGGTCGCCTCGCTCGCCTTCGTCGCAGCCTGTCTGTCGCTGATTGCCGCCAGGAGCAGCGCCGCAGGTGCACGCTCCCTGTTCGTCTGGTTTGTGCCGGTGCTGACTGCTGCGTCGGCGGGCGGACTCTATGCGTTGTACGAGGCGCGGCCGGCGCCCGCCGTGCAGGCCGGCATCATTCCCGGCACCCTGGGTCTGGGGATGCCGGCCGGGAGCGGACGTGAATTGGGCGGCCTCGGCGCGCAGCGCGCGACAAAGCCGGGTGAAAGCGCGCCGCCCGAGGCACCGGTGCGCGACGCCGGCAACTTGAGCGAGCTTTCCAAGCGCCTCGCGGAAAAGATGGAACGGGATCCCGCAAACGGCCAGGGCTGGGCCTTGCTCGCGCGATCGTATGCGAATACGCAGCGCTTCGCCGAGGCCGAACAGACTTTTGCGAAAGCGGCGAAACTTCTGCCAGGCGATGCCGCGCTGCGGGCCGACTGGGCCGATGCTTATGTGATGGCGCATGATCGCAAATGGGATCGCCGCGCCGACGAACTCGTGCAGCAGGCGCTTGCCGCCGATCCGAAGCACCTGAAGGCCCTCGCGCTTGCAGCAAGCGGGGCAAATGCGCGCGGCGATTTCAAGGCTGCTGCGGGCTACTGGTCGCGCATGAAGGCGGCTGCGGTCCCGGGGTCCGCGGAAGCGCGCGAGGCCGAGGCAAATCTAGCGCAGTCGCGCGCTGCCGGTAAAGGCGGATAGGGTGAATTGCCGCTGTGCGGCAAGAATCGATTTCTACCGTTGTTTCGATGGGGATGAGCGATGAGAGTTGAGCCTTATTTGAAAACGAGGGGATATTTCCCCTCGTGCTCCCCTGAGTTAGAGGTCGTTCCGGTCACTCCGAAACGGCCTCTCAAGGTGCTTTTCAATGGAAGACTCCGCGGCGCGTTTCTCGTATCGGGGTTCGCGCTGCTCGTCGCCGCTTGCGGCAGCAGTGGAGTGCCGCCTTATGTTGCGCCCGCCGTCCCGAGCACGTCCACCAGCCTGACCGTCAGCGGTACGGTCGCGACCGGACTGGCGATCGCCGGTGCGACGGTGTCCGCAAAGTGTCAGACCGGCAGCGGCACGACGACGAGCAACGCCGACGGGACCTTTCTCCTGCTCGTGGCGGGCGGGGTGCTGCCCTGCGTTCTTCAGACGATCAATCCGTCGGACGCATCCAAACTGCATACTGTAGTCACCGGTGGCGGCAATTCGGTCGTCGCCAATATCACGTCGCTCACGCAGCTGCTGACCGCGCGCGTGCTGCATCTGGAACCCGCCACCTTTTTTGCCGCGTTCGACGCCGCGGTCGCCTCGCGCTCCATCACCGCTGCCGCGATCACCGCCGCGCAGGCGGACGTGACCGCCGCACTGGCCGGTCTGGTCGATACCAGCACCCTGGCCGATTTCATCGGCACCGCGCTCAAAGCCGCAACGCGCGACAACCTCACCGGCGGCGATGCGCAGGACCAGATGCTGGACAAGCTGGGAACGAGGTTGAGCGGCAGCAGCCTGGCGCAGGTCGTCACCGCGCTTGCAAACATGGCCAGCATTGCCGATGTCACGCAGGCGGTGACAAGTCTGGCGGCG
>JAPLRD010000035.1 GCA_026399375.1 Pseudomonadota bacterium | reverse complement strand
CCTCATACGCTTCCTCGAATCTCATCTTCCGTATCTCCTGCAGCACTTGCGTCGGCGTCATTTCCCACCCCCTTCGGGGCACTATGACAACCGGACAGATGTCGTGCTATAGAACCGGACAGATCATGAACTCGCGACATGATCGATAAAGCGGGTTCTCTCTGCTCTGCACCCGGTGTAGGATGCGGGGTTCGTCATTAACCGTCGCGGCACTGCGGGCCTTTCCGCGATGCCACCAACTCCATTGTCCAGATCAGCCAATCTCGAGCTAGCGCTTACCGCTGCAGGCGATGCCATCGCGCAAGTTCGCGCCGGACGCAGCCTTTCGGACGCGCTCGACGCTCTGGAACCGGCTTCCAGCATGCGCGCCGCCGTGCAGGATCTCGCCTACGGCACGCTGCGGAATCTGGGTTTGCTCGAGGCCGTCCTCGCGGCGCTGCTGCATAAGCCGGTCAAACCGGCCCTGTACGCGTTGCTTCTGGCCGCACTCTACCAGTTGCGCGCGCGGCCGCGCGCCAGCCACACCACGGTGGACCAGGCGGTGCGCGCGGTGTCGCGGACCGAACCCGCGGCCAAGGGTCTTGCCAACGCGGTGCTGCGCAATTATCTGCGCGACGCAGACGCCCTCGTTGCCCGCTGCGACTCGGAACCCGCGCACTACTCTTACCCGCAATGGTGGATAGACCGCGTGCGTGCAGCGTGGCCGCAACACTGGGAATCCATCCTCAATGCGGGCAATTTGCACCCGCCCATGACCCTGCGTGTCAATTGCCGCCGCATCACCACCGCGCAGTACCTGGCCACACTGGCGGAGCGCGGCATCAGCGGCGAAGCCATCGGGCCGCAGGCGATAATGATCGAGCGGCCGGTGCCCATAGAGTCGCTTCCCGGATTCAGCGCGGGCGAGGTTTCGGTACAGGACGCCGGCGCCCAGCTTGCCGCGCCGCTGCTCGACGTTCATCCCGGCATGCGTGTGCTCGATGCCTGCGCCGCGCCGGGAGGCAAGGCAGGCCATATCCTGGAGCTTGCCGATTGCGCGCTCACGGCGCTGGACAGCGACCCGGCGCGCACGCGCCGCATCGACGACAACCTCGCTCGTCTCGGTTATGCGGCGCGCGTCGTCTGCGCCGACTGTCTCGCCCCGGCCGGATGGTCGGACGGCGCGCTCTTCGATCGCATCCTGCTCGATGCACCCTGCACGGCATCGGGCGTGGTCAAGCGCCATCCGGACATCAAATGGCTGCGCCGCGAGAGCGACATCGCCTCGCTGGCGGCGGTCCAGGGCCGGATGCTGGATACGCTGTGGCAGCGGTTGGCGCCGGGTGGTAAATTGTTGTATGCGACTTGCTCGGTATTCCCGCAGGAAAACGCTCATACCGTCGAATCTTTCCTGGCACGCAGCAGCGGCGCACGGCTTCTGCCGCTGGCGGCACTTGCGGACGGACAACTCCTGCCCGACGCGCAGCACGACGGTTTCTTCTATGCGCTGCTGGAAAAGAAATAGCACATGAGCCTGCGGCTGTTCATTTCGCTGCTGCTCGCACTCACATTAGGCTGGGCCTCGGGAGCCTGCGCCGGCAATATCGAGATCAGCCGCATCTCGCTCGAGGGCAACGAAGAGGGATACGCTCTGGACGCGGATTTTCAGATCGAACTCAATCCCCGGCTCGAAGATGCGATCGACAAAGGCGTCGCCTTGTATTTCGAGGTCGAATTCGAACTGACGCGAAAGCGCTGGTACTGGTTCGACGACAGCGTCAACCGGCAACTGATGCTGCGCCTTTCTTACCACGCGCTGACCCGCCAATACCGGATATCTAGCGGCGCCCTGTATCAGAGCTTCTCCACGCTGGCAGACGCGCTCCGAGTCCTGTCCCGCGTACGCTCCTGGCAGGTGCTGGACCCGGGGCAGGTCAGCGCCGGCGCCGACTACCAGGCGGCGCTGCGCATGCGGCTCGACGTGGCCCAGTTGCCCAAACCGTTCCAGGTGAATGCGCTCACCAGTAAGGAATGGAACCTCGCGTCCGACTGGCGGCGCTGGCCGTTCAAGATCAGGGCGCCGGTGACGGAGAAGCCGCCGCAATGAAATACGTGCTGATCTGCAGCGTGGTGCTGGGTGCGATCCTGCTGTTCATGCTCGCGGCGGCGAGCGGCAACACCGCGCTATTCTCGCGCCACTACGCGCTGCTGCTGGGGCTGAACGCCGCGCTGGCCGCGGCCCTGCTCGCCTTGATCGGCTACCAGTTGTGGGTACTCACCACGAAGCTGCGCACGCGGGTGTTCGGCTCGCGCCTGACGCTGCGCTTCCTGCTCATGTTTCTGCCCATGGTCATCGTCCCCGGCGGCCTGGTCTACGTCGTTTCGCTGCAGTTCATGGCGAAGAGCATCGAATCCTGGTTCGACGTGCGCGTGGACAACGCGCTGGAAGGCGGACTCAACCTCGGCCGCACCGCGCTCGATCTGTCGCTCACCGAACTCAACGACAAAGCGCGCCGCATGGCGCTGGAACTTTCCGACAAGTCGCAGGCGCAGCAGGTGGTGCTGCTCAATCGCCTGCGCGAGCAGGCGGGCGTGGAGGATGCATTGCTCCTGTCCAGCGGCGGCAGCGTCGTCGCCAGCGCGAGCAAGGGTGTGGGCAAGCTGCTGCCCGACCTGCCCAATGCGAGCATACAGCGGCAGATGCGGCAAAGCCGGGCGTACTCCGCGATCGAAGGCGCACCCGACAGGGGGTTGAGCCTGCGCGTTCTGGTCCCGGTGGCCGCTCTCAGCATCGCCGAAGACGAGCGCCTGCTGCAGCTCCTGCAACCCGTGCCGCCGACGCTGGCGCGGGATGCCGAGGCGGTGCAGGAGGTGTACCGCGATTACAAGGAGTTGTCGCTGTCGCGCCAGGGATTGAAGGAGATTTACATCCTGACGCTGACGCTGACGCTGCTGCTGACGCTGTTCTCCGCCACCGCGCTCGCTTTCCTGCTCTCGGCGCGCCTGTCGGAACCGCTGGCCTTGCTCGCCGCCGGGACCCAGGCCGTGGCGCGCGGCGACTACAGCCGCCGCGCGCAAGTCACCAGCAGCGACGAACTGGGCATTCTCACGCAATCCTTCAACAGCATGACGGAGCAGCTGGACGAAGCGCGCAGTGTCGCCGAATCGCACCGCGCCAAGCTCGAGACGGCGAAGGCTTATCTCGAGAACATACTCGCCAACCTGTCCGCCGGCGTCCTGGTATTCGACGAACAGCTGCGGCTGGGCACGGTAAATCACGGGGCCGGCGCAATACTGCGCGAGGAATTCGACGGCCTGAAAGGCGAGGCCCTGTCCGACTGGCCGCGGCTGCAGCCTCTGGCGCACGCCATCGCCGAAGGCTTCAAGCAGCACGATGCGGCAACCTGGCAGCAGCAGCTGGAGCTGGCCGAGCGCACGCTGCTGGTACGCGGTTCAGTGCTCCCGTACTCGAGCGGCGGCGGCTATGTGATCGTGTTCGACGACGTCACCAAGCTGATCCAGGCGCAACGCGCCACGGCATGGGGCGAAGTGGCGCGGCGCCTGGCGCACGAAATAAAGAATCCACTCACGCCGATCCAGCTCTCTGCCGAGCGCTTGCAGGCGAAGCTCGCAAACAAGCTCGCGCCCGAGGATGCGGCCACGCTCAACCGCGCCACCGAAACCATCGTGAATCAGGTGGCGGCGATGAAGGGGATGGTGGACGACTTCGGCGAATATGCGCGCACTCCGGCGCCCAACCTGAAGCCGCTGGACCTGAATGCACTGGTGCGCGAAGTGCTCGGCCTGTACGAGCACACCGGCGCCCTGGTCCAGCCCGTATTGCAGGCGAACCTGCCGCGGGCATCGGGCGACCCGACGCAGCTGCGGCAGGTGATTCACAATCTGCTGCAGAACGCACAGGACGCCCTCACCGGTGCCGCCGATCCGCGCATAGAAGTGGAGACCGGGCGCGCGGGAAATTTCGCCCGTCTCAGGATCAGCGACAACGGTTGCGGCTTTCCCGAGGCCATCATGACGCGCGTGTTCGAACCGTACGTAACGACCAAGCCGCGCGGCACCGGACTGGGGCTCGCGATCGTGAAAAAGATCATCGACGAGCACGGCGGCGCGGTCAGCGTGGAGAACCTGCCGGGAGGCGGCGCCAGTGTCAGCTTGACGCTGCCCTTGCAACACGAATCGGAAGAGGTAGCCTGATGTCACAAATTCTGGTCGTCGACGACGAGATTGGCATCCGCGAGCTGCTGTCGGAAATACTTGCCGATGAAGGCCATACGGTGCGCGTGGCGGAAGACGCGGCCCATGCGCGCGCGATGCGCAACGCCGAGCGCCCGGATCTGGTGCTGCTCGACATCTGGATGCCCGATACCGATGGCATCACACTGCTCAAGGAATGGGCGGCGGGCGGACAGCTCACCATGCCGGTGGTGATGATGTCCGGACACGGCACCATCGAAACCGCTGTCGAGGCGACGCGCATCGGAGCCATCGACTTTCTGGAAAAGCCGATCGCGCTGCAGAAATTGCTCGCCACCGTCAAGCGCGCGCTGCGAAACGGCGGCGGCCAGGCGCAAGCAGGGCTCACGCTGCTCAGTCTGGGCCGCTCGGCGGTACTTGCCGACCTGCGAAAAAGGCTAACGCAAATCGCCGCACTGCCGGTGCCGGTGCTGCTGCGCGGAGAAGCGGGGGTCATGCCGCAGCTGTTTGCGCGTTACCTGCACCAGGCCAATACGCCCTGGGTCGTGGCCGACGCGGCGCTGATCGATGCGCCGCAGGACCTGCTCGAGCAGGCGGCGAGCGGCCTGATTTTCGTCGAGGAACTGGCGGCACTCAGCCGGGCGCAGCAGAAGAACCTGGCCTTTGTTCTGGGCAAACAGGAAAAATCCAGGACTCGCGTAGTTTCGTTCACGATCGAGGATCCGGCGCGGCTGGTGGCGGAGCTGGGTTTCGACGCGGGCCTGCTCGCGCGCCTGTCCGAGTTGTCGCTGGTGTTGCCGGCGCTGCGGGAACATGCCGAGGACATTCCCGACATCGCCGGCATCTTGCTCGCGCAAACAGTGGAAGCGAAGCAATGTCCGCCGCGGCATTTTTCCACTGCCGCACTGAACGCCCTGCGCCAGTTCCACTGGCCGCGCAATCTGGAAGACCTGCAGGGAGCGGTGAAAAATCTGGCGCTCACCGCGCTGGAGGAGGAAATAGGCGCCGCCGACGTTGAGAGGGTTGCAGCACAATTTCATCCGGCCACCGCGGCGCAGGTACCGCTACCGATCGAACTGCCGTTGCGGGAAGCGCGCGAGGCCTTCGAACGCGCCTATTTCGAACAATTGCTGGCGCGCGAAAACGGCTCCATCGCGCGCGTCGCCGAAAAAAGCGGCCTGGAGCGCACCCACCTTTACCGAAAACTCAAAGCCCTCGGAATCACAGCCGGCAGGAAGGATGAGTAGCTTTCTGTTTTGCAACGCAGCAAATAGGCATAAAATGCGCACCACTCGGTATGTCTCGCCCGGGCGGGCGCAGGGCAACCGGACTCGCGGCAAGCCCGAATCAGGGGAGCAACGTTGAAAATCATCATCCTCGGCGCAGGACAAGTCGGTACCAGTGTGGCCGAAAGCCTGGTTTCCGAAGCCAACGACATTACTGTCGTGGACATAGACGGCGCGCGCCTGCGCCTGCTGCAGGACCGGTTGGACCTGCGCACGGTGACCGGCAGCGCGGCGCATCCTTCGGTCCTGGTACGAGCCGGCGTCGAAGACGCGGACATGCTGATCGCGGTCACGCAAAGCGACGAAACCAACCTCGTGGCCTGCAAGATCGCGGCCCACCAATATAACGTTCCCACTCGCATCGCACGCGTGCGCGCACCGGAATTTCTGGCCAATCAACAACTGTTCGCCCCCGACTGTTTTGCCGTGGATTACGCCATCTGTCCGGAACAGTTGATCACCGAGTATCTGGTCAAGCTGGTGCAGTTTCCAGAAGCGCTGCAGGTGCTGGAATTCGCAGGCGGCCGCGCGAGCCTGGTTGCCGTGCGCGCCTTTGACGGCGGACCGCTGGTGGGCCACCAATTGCAGGATATCCGCAAGCACATGCCCAACGTCGATGTGCGCCTCGCCGCCATTTTCCGCGGCGACCGGCCCATCGTGCCCGAGGGCACCACCGTGGTCGAGGCAGGGGACGAGGTGTTCTGCCTTGCCGCCAGCCAGAACATCCGCAAGGTGATGCAGGAGTTGCGCCGCCAGGACAAGCCCGTGCGCCGAGTCATGATCGCCGGCGGCGGCAACATCGGCCTGAGATTCGCGCGCGCGCTGGAACGCGACTACACGGTGAAAATCGTCGAGCACAACAAGCGCCGCTGCGAGGAACTGTCCACCCGCCTCGATACAGCGCTGGTGCTGCAAGGCGACGTGACCGACGAGTCGCTGCTCGAAGCCGAGAACGTAGAGGAGATGGACCTGTTCGTCGCCGTGACCAACGACGACGAGAACAACATCATGAGCTGCCTGCTCGCCAAACGCATGGGCGCGCGCCGCGTGGTGGCGCTGATCAACCGTCGCTCGTACGTGGACCTGTTGCAATCGGGGCAGATCGATATTGCCATTTCCCCCGCCCAGGCGACCATTGGCACGCTGCTGGCGCACGTGCGCCGCGGTGACATCACCGAGGTGCACTCGCTGCGCCGAGGCGCGGCCGAAGCGCTGGAAGCCGTGGTGCATGGCGATGCATCGTCCTGCCGCATGGTGGGAAGGCGCATCGAGGAGATCGAATTGCCCAAGGGCACGACCATCGCCGCCCTCGTACGCGGCGCGGAAGTGCTGATGGCCCACCATGACCTCGTGATCCAGGCCGGGGATCACGCCATCGTTTTCGTCACCAACAAGAAAATGGTGCCCAAGGTGGAAAAGCTGTTCCAGGTCAGCGCGGGTTTTCTTTAGGCTGAGAGCTAGGGCGCCCATCTCCAATGGTCCGAATCTTTGCCGTCCTGCACGTGCTGAGCGTGGTCATCATGATCTTCGCTCTCTGCCTTCTTTTTCCCCTGCTCTGCTCGTTTTTCATGGGCGACAACGCGCAAACAGCCTATGACGAAGCCATTGTCCTGACTGCGGCCGCCGGGGCGCTGCTCTGGGCGCTGACGAAGAAACGCCGGCGCGAGCTGCAGCCGCGCGACGGCTTTCTCCTGGTGGCGCTGGTGTGGACCGTGCTGCCGGCCTTCGCCACCCTGCCGCTGCTGTTCTATCTGCCGGAACTGTCCTTCACCAACGCTTATTTCGAAACAGTTTCCGGACTCACCACGACCGGGGCGACGGTACTTTCGGGCCTGGACGCGCTGCCGCCGTCGATCAACATCTGGCGCACCTTTCTCGTCTGGATCGGCGGCATGGGTGTGATCGTGCTGGCGGTGGCCATCCTGCCGCTGCTGGGCGTGGGCGGCAGCCAGATCTACAAGGCAGAGACGCCGGGGCCGATGAAAGACACCAAGCTGACGCCGCGCATCGCCGAGACGGCCAAGGGCCTCTGGCTGGTGTATCTCGGCATCACTGTCGCCTGCATCCTGTGTTACCGAATCGCCGGCATGACATGGCTCGACGCCATGATGCATGCCTTCTCCACCATGGGACTGGGCGGATTTTCCTCGCATGACGCCAGTTTCGCCCACTGGAACTCGCCTGCGATCGAGGCGGTGGGCATTTATTTCATGCTCCTCGCGGGCATCAACTTCGGCACTCACTTTCTCGCCTGGCGGCGCTGGAGTTTCGCGCCGTATTTGCGCGATCCCGAGGCGGGGCTGTATCTGCTGGTGGTCATCGGCAGCGTGTTCGGCATCGCCTATTTCCTGCTCGCCAACCAAACCTACCCCAGCTTCTGGACGGCGCTGCGTTTTTCCGCCTTCAACGTCGTCTCAATCGCTACCACCACCGGCTTTGCCAACACCGATTACAACCTGTGGCCGATATTCGCGCCGGTATGGATGCTGTTCCTGTGCGGCTTTTGCACCTGCTCCGGTTCAACCGGGGGCGGCATCAAGATGATCCGTGCAGAATTGATGGCGCGCCAGGCGGTGCGCGAAATGACGCGCATAATCCACCCGCGGGCGATCGTACCGGTAAAGCTGGGCGGATTGCCGGTCGAGAACAACATCATTTTCGCCGTGCTCGCGTTCATCCTGATTTACGTCGCTTCGTTCGTCGCCATGACCATGCTGCTGGCGGCCTCGGGTCTGGACATCATCACTTCGTTCTCTGCGGTGATCGCCTGCATCAACAACACCGGCCCCGGTTTGAATCAAGTGGGACCGGCGACGACCTATGCGTCCCTGAACGGTTTCCAGATCTGGATCTGCACCATCGCGATGCTGCTGGGCCGGCTGGAACTCTTCACCCTGCTGGTCGTGTTTACGCCGGGGTTCTGGCGCAAGTGAACCCTGCCGGCGTGGAACCGCGGCTGCAACATATTCCGACCAGCCTGATCACGGGCTACCATGGCGCCGGCAAGACCACTGCCATTCTCGGCCTGCTCGCGCGCAAGCCCGAGGGCGAGCGATGGGCGGTGCTGGTCAACGCATTCAACCAGAGCGGCGGCGCGCCCGCGGACCTCCTCGGCTTCGCCGGCAAGGACGTCACGGTGAGCAAAATCGCAGGCGGCTGCATCTGCTGCACCGCGCAGGTCAGTCTGCGGGTAGAACTGATGCGCCTGCTGCGCAAGGCGCGCCCGGATCGCCTTCTGATCGAGGCCTCGGCCCTTGCGCGCCCGGCGGCAGTGCTTGCCACGCTGCGCGACCCCTGGCTCGCCGACGTGCTGAGCCCGCGCGCGACCATCTGCATCGTCGATCCGCGCCAGTTCGCCGACCGGCAACTTGCCGCCGGCGAAATCTACCTGGACCAATTCGCGTTGGCCGAGGTCATCATTGCCAACAAGGCCGACCTCGCTCCCCAGTCACAACTGCAGGCCCTGCTCGATCATGCGCGCGCACTGGTGCCGAAGAAGCTGCGCGCGCTGACCGCCGTCAACGGCGAATTTCCGCTGGATCTGCTCGACCTCGTAGCAGCGACAACCGAAAAAGCGGCTGCGCTTACTTCAGCAGCTTGAACGAAGTGAGGAACATGTCGACGTCGGCCATGGCCAGACCATCTTTCGCGCCCACATAGGCGATCTGATACAGGCGGCTGCCGACCACGACGAAGCGCGCTTTCAGGATCATATAGTCCGCCCCGGCGCTTCCCTCGGCGTGGACCTGGCGGCCGGAAATCCCGTCGACGGCAACGTCCTCCTCTGATTTCACGCTGCCCGAGATGTTGCGCAACAAGGTATCGCGCGCCGCATTCACCTGTTCGCGCGTGCGTTCTGCGGCGAGCGCCGCGGGAGGGAAGTCGGTATAGGCCACCCCCAGGGTTCCGCGTTCCAGGCTGACGGCATGCATCGTCATCACGACCTTGGCCGAAGACAAGATGAGTGTGCGCGACTCGCTGCGCGCTTTTCCGGGCAGCAGGACCGAAAAACGCCCTTCGGGCACCGACAGTTCCCGCCAGTCGAGATCCGGCGCGCAGGCTGCGAGTGCAGCGCAGAATACGGCGAGACCCAGCGCACCGGCGCGCAATTTCGAGATCGCGCTATTTCGCCGCGATGACGGCGATCTCGACCAGCATGTCGGGGATCGCCAGCTTGGCCTCGACGCAGGCGCGCGCCGGCAGGTTGTTCGGGTCGACCCAGGCGAGCCAGGCTTGGTTCATTTCATCGCGCGTGCGGATGTCAGCGAGCCAGATCTGCGCCGAGACGATCTTCGACTTGTTACTGCCCGCCTTGGCGAGCAGCGCGTCGATGGTGCCGAGAATTTCCTCGGTCTGCGCCTTGACCGTAGCCGGTCGCTTGTCGGCGACGGTGCCGGCCAGGTAAACCATACCGTTTGCTTCGACGGCGGCGGACAGGATTTTTGCGGGTTGGTGACGAACGATACTCATGGGGAACTCCTCATTTCAATTTTTGGGGGATGGCAGGGCGTCGTACTCCAGCACCGGCGCCAGCCATTTTTCAACCTCGGGCAGCGGAAGCTGCTTGCGCCTGGCGTAGTCCTCGGCCTGGTCGCGCCCGATCTTGCCCACCGCAAAGTATTGCGACTCCGGGTGGGAAAAGTAGAACCCGCTCACCGCCGCCGCCGGCCACATGGCGTAGCTTTCGGTCAGCGTGATGCCGAGTTTGGGTGCGTCGAGAAGGCGGAAAAGTTCGCCCTTCTCGGTGTGATCGGGACAGGCCGGGTATCCCGGCGCCGGGCGTATGCCGTCGTACTCTTCGCGGATCAAGGCCTCGTTGTCCAGCGTTTCATCCGCGGCATAGCCCCAGAATTCGCGCCGCACGCGCTGGTGCAGGTGCTCCGTGAATGCTTCGGCCAGCCGGTCGGCCAGCGCCTTCAGCATGATGGCGTTGTAATCGTCGTGCTTGGCTTCGAACGCTTTCACCCGCGCCTCGATGCCGATACCGCTGGTGGCGGCGAAAGCGCCGATATAGTCCTTCACGCCCGAGGCTTTGGGCGCGATGAAATCGGCCAGGCAGTAATTCGGCCTGCCGCTGCCCTTCTGGGCCTGCTGGCGCAGGTTGTGGAAGCGCATCGCGACCTTGTTCCGCGACTCGTCGGTATAGATTTCGATGTCGTCGCCCACGCTGCTGGCGGGGAACAAACCGACGACCGCATTTGCGACAAGCCATTTCTCGTCGATGATTTTCGCAAGCATCGCCCGGCCTTCGGCGAGAACGTTGCGCGCCGCCTCGCCCACCACCGGATCCTGCAGAATTTTCGGATAGGGTCCGGACAGCTCCCACGTCTGGAAGAAAGGCGACCAGTCGATGTGTGCGGCAATCGCCGCCAGATCGTAATCGCGGAATTCCTTCACTCCGGCAAGAACCGGAACCGGCGGCTTGTAAGCAATCCAGTCCCTCTTGACCGCGTTGGCTCGCGCCTGGGCGATGCCGAGCAGGGCTGTGCGGCCTTTCTTCGACTCGTGCTGGGCGCGAATCTTGTCGTAATCGGTGCGCACCGAAAGGGCGTACTCTTTGCGCAGATCGTCTGACAACAGGCTGGAGCAGACGCTGACCGAGCGCGAGGCGTCCGGCACGTACACCGTGACGCCGCTGTAGTGTGGGGCGATTTTCACCGCGGTGTGCACGCGCGACGTGGTGGCGCCGCCGATCAGCAGCGGTATGGTGAAGCCCTCGCGCTCCATCTCGTGCGCCACGTGCGCCATCTCTTCCAGTGAGGGCGTGATCAGACCAGACAGACCGATGATGTCGCACTTCTCGTCTCGCGCCACCTGCAGGATCTTGCTCGCCGGCACCATTACGCCGAGGTTGATGACCTCGTAATTGTTGCACTGGAGCACGACGCCGACGATGTTCTTGCCGATGTCGTGCACGTCGCCCTTGACCGTGGCGACCACGATCTTGCCCTTGGGCTTGGCCGCTTCTCCCGATTCGAGCGCTAGCTTCTGCTTCTCCGCCTCGATGTAGGGCACCAGGTGCGCCACCGCCTGTTTCATCACCCGCGCTGACTTCACCACCTGCGGCAGGAACATCTTGCCCGCGCCGAAGAGGTCGCCGACCACGTTCATGCCGTCCATGAGCGGGCCTTCGATGACGTGGATCGGCCGCCCGCCGTTGCGCTCGGCCTGCAGCCGCGCTTCCTCCGTATCCTCGGTGATCCAGTCGGATATGCCTTTCACCAGCGCGTGCGACAGGCGCGCCTCCACGCTCTGCCTGCGCCACGCGAGGTCCTCGACCTGCACCTTGGCGCCGCCCTTGACCGTTTCGGCGAACGTGACCATGCGCTCGGCCGCGTCGGGCCTGCGGTTGAGGATAATGTCCTCCACGCGCTCGAGCAGGTCCTTGGGGATGTCTTCGTACACGCCCAGCTGGCCGGCGTTGACGATGCCCATGGACATGCCGGCATGAATCGCGTGGTAGAGGAAGGCCGTGTGGATGGCCTCGCGCACCGGGTCGTTGCCGCGGAAGGAGAAGGAAACGTTGGACACGCCGCCGGACACCCGGGTGTCCGGCAGGTTGGCGCGGATCCAGCGCGTCGCCTCGATATAGTCGCGGCCGTAGTTGTTGTGCTCCTCGATTCCGGTGGCGATGGCGAAAATGTTGGGATCGAAAATGATGTCTTCTGCCGGAAAACCGACTTCGCCGGTCAGGATGTCGTAGCAGCGGCGGCAGATGGTCTTGCGCCGCTCCAGACTGTCGGCCTGGCCCTGCTCGTCGAAGGCCATCACGATCACCGCCGCGCCGTAACGGCGTGCGAGCTTCGCCTGGCGCACAAACTCGTCCTTGCCCTCCTTGAGCGAGATCGAGTTCACCACCGCCTTGCCCTGCACACATTTCAACCCGGCCTCGATCACCGACCATTTGGACGAATCGAGCATCAGCGGCACGCGCGAGATGTCCGGCTCGGAAGCGATCAGGCTGAGGAAGGTGACCATGGCTTTTTCCGAGTCGAGCATCGCCTCGTCCATGTTCACGTCGACCATCTGTGCGCCGTTCTCCACCTGCTGGCGCGCCACCGCCAGCGCCGCGGGATAATCACCGGCGAGGATCAGCCGCGCAAAGGCCTTGGACCCGGTGACGTTGGTGCGCTCGCCCACATTGACGAACAGAGAATCGTCGCCGACATTGAGCGGTTCCAGCCCGGCGAGGCGCAGCTTCTTCTCGATCTGCGGCACCTGCCGCGGCGGCAGGTCCTTGACCGCCAGCGCGATCGCCTTGATGTGCGCAGGCGTGGTGCCGCAGCAGCCGCCGACGATATTGAAGAAGCCGCTCTGGGCGAATTCCCGCAGCAGGCCCGAGGTGTAGTCGGGCGTCTCGTCATAGCCCGTCTCCGAAAGGGGATTGGGCAAGCCTGCGTTGGGATAACAGCTGACGTAGGTATCGGCGACGCTGGACAGCTCCTCGATATACGGCCGCATCAGCTTTGCGCCCAGGGCGCAGTTCAATCCCACGGCGAGCGGGCGCGCGTGGCGCACCGAGTTCCAGAACGCCTCGGGTGTCTGACCGGTGAGGGTGCGCCCGGATGCGTCGGTGATGGTCCCGGAAATGACGATGGGCCAGCGCCTGCCGCGCTCTTCGAACGCGCAATCGATGGCGAACAGGGCCGCCTTGGCGTTGAGCGTGTCGAAAATGGTCTCGACCAGGATCAGGTCCACTCCGCCATCGAGGAGGCCGCGCAGAGACTCGCTGTATGCGGCGACCAGCGTGTCGAAATTGATGTTGCGAAAACCCGGATCGTTGACATCGGGCGAAATCGACGCGGTCTTGGTAGTCGGCCCGATCCCGCCGGCGACGAAGCACTGACGCCCGGGATTCTTGTGCATGCAGGCGTCCGCTGCCGCGCGCGCGATGCGTGCCGCCTCGAAATTGAGCTCGTACACCAATCCCTCCATGGCGTAATCGGCCATGGACGGCGCGTTCGAATTGAAGGTGTTGGTGGAAATGATGTCGGCGCCCGCTTCCAGATAGGCGTCGTGGATTTCGCGGATGATGCCGGGCCGGGTCAGCGACAGGAGATCGTTGTTGCCCTTCAGGTCCTGTCCGAATGCGGCAAAGCGCTCGCCGCGATAATCGGCCTCGGCCAGCTTGTAGGTCTGGATCATGGTGCCCATGGCGCCGTCCAGAATCAGGATACGCTCGCCGAGCAAGCGTTCTAGTTGTGTGGTCTTGTTCATTTGGGTTCTGTTGCGAAATGAGGGAACGCGTCCCCTTTGCGGGGAGGCTGTATACTACGCGCTTTTGATCAACTGCCGGATCGCGCAGCATCCTGATTCCGGATCCTGAACCCCCCTAAGCACCCACCTTGTCTGCACCGATGCCACCCTTGGCTGGCCATCCACCCTTACGCCTCGCCTTCACGGTTTGGGGCTTGGGCGCGGCATTTTACCTGATAGGCTTTTACCAGCGGGTCGCCCCCGCGGTGATCACAAACGAACTGATGAGCGAATTCTCGCTCGGCGCGGCAGCGTTGGGCAATCTCGCCGCGTTCTACTATTACAGCTACGTGGCAATGCAGATTCCGGCCGGCGTGCTGGCCGATCTGTGGGGGCCGCGGCGCGTGCTCAGCGCCGGCGCCGCCATCGCCGCTGCGGGAACGCTGATGTTCGCGCTGGCGCCAAGCTATGCGCTCGCCGGCGTGGGCCGCCTGTTGATCGGCGGCTCGGTCGGCGTCGCCTTCGTGGCGATGCTCAAGCTCGCGAGCCACTGGTTCGCACCGGCGCGCTTCGCCATGGTCTCCGGCCTCGCGCTCGCCTGCGGCATGGTCGGAGCGGTGTCGGCGGGCGTGCCGCTGCGGATGCTGGTCGATGCGTTCGGCTGGCGCAACGTGCTCGCCCTATCCGGTGTGCTCACCGGCCTGCTCGGCATTTTGATCTGGCTGGTCGTGCGCGACGACCCGTCCGAACGGGGTTACGCAAGCTACGCGACAACAGCGCCTCTGCGGCGGGCATCGATATTCGCCGGCATCAGGCGGGCTTTCGCTGCACGCAATGTCTGGCTGGTATTTCTGATTTCCGGAGCAGTCGCCGGGCCGACCCTGACTTTCGGCGGCTTGTGGGGCGTGCCTTTTCTCACCACCCACTACGGACTCACGACGGCGCAGGCGGCGACGGTCACATCGCTGCTGCTCGTGTCCTGGGCGCTCGCGGCCCCGATCACCGGTGCATTCTCGGACCGCGTGCGCCGCCGCAAGCCGATATACGCGTACGGCTCGCTGCTCGCGACAGCCGGCTGGTGCGCGGTGTTGCTGATACCAGGACTGCCACTCGCGCTGCTGGTCGGATTGCTGGCACTGACCGGCTGCGCCTCGGCGTGCGCGATGCTCGCCTTCGCCATCGCCAAGGAATCGGTTCCGGCCAATCTGGCCGGGACCGTCGGCGGCATCACCAACATGGGCAACATGCTCGGCGGCATGATCATGCCGTCGATCGTCGGCTGGATGCTGGATCGCCGCTGGGACGGCACCATCGTCAACGGTGTTCGCGTCTACGATCTCGACGCCTACCGCGCCGGCTTCGGGCTGATGCTCCTGTGGCTGGCCGCCGCGCTTGTCCTGCTGGTATTTGTGCGCGAAACCCATTGTCAACAGACGCAGTGATTTCCGGGGTGGTTTCTTTCTTTCGGATCCGCCTGTCAGCTGATTATGTGCACCAGCCACAAGGTCAGCATGGGAAAAAGCATGAGCAGGGTGACGCGCACCACGTCCGAGATCAGGAACGGCACCACGCCGCGGTAGGTTTCGGACATGGGAACATCCCGCGCCAAGCTGTTGATGACGTATACGTTCAGCCCGACGGGCGGTGCGATCAGGCCGAACTCGACCACGCAGAGCACCAGTATGCCGAACCAGATCGCCTTGTCGGTCGGATTGAGACCCCACAGGTCGAGGGCCATCACCGAGGGAAACAGCACCGGTATGGTGAGGATGATCATCGACAGTTCGTCCATGACGCAGCCCAGAAGCACATAGAACAGGAGAATGCCGGCTACGATCAGTAGCGGCGGCCAGCCGAGTGAGGAAACCACGCCGGCGAGCTGGTTCGGCATCTGTGACAGCGCGAGCGCCGAATTCAGCATATCGGCGCCGAGGAAAATCATGAAAATCATCCCGGTGGTCTGCGCGGTACCGTAGCAGCAGCGGGCGATGCTGTCGCCGTTCAGTTCGCCTTTTGCCAGCGCGGTGAGAAAGGTACTCGCCGCGCCTACCGCCGCGCCCTCGGTCGGCGTGAAAATGCCGCCGTAGATGCCGCCGAAGACCACGAAAAAAATCGCCGCCACCGGCCACACATCGATCAGGCTCGACAGCAATTCGGCCTTGCTGTGGCGCGGCTGCGCCGGGCCATGGCCGGGATAAAGGCGCACGTAAATCGCTATTGCGGCAATGTAGCCGATCGCTGCGATGATCCCGGGAACGAAAGCGGCGGCGAACAGCTTGGCAATGTTCTGCTCGGTGAGGATGGCGTAGACCACCAACACCACCGAGGGAGGGATGAGTATGCCTAGAGTCCCGCCGGCCGCCAGAGTGGCGGTGGCAAGCCGCCCGGAGTAGTTGTAGCGCCGCATCTCGGGCAGAGCCACCTGCCCCACCGTGGCCGCGGTCGCGACCGACGATCCGCACACCGCGCCGAAAGCCGCGCAGGCCAGAATCGCGGCCATGGCCATGCCGCCTCGAAAATGCCCGAGCAAGGCGTTGCCGAACTTGAACAGCGCGCGCGACAATCCGCCCTTGGTGGCGAATTCGCCCATGAGCAGGAACAGCGGTATGACGGACAAGTCGTAGACCGAGTAGCGCGCGTAGGCCATGCCCTTCAACTGATTGAGCAGTGCGGCCTCGCTTCCCAGGACGACATAGCCGATCGCCCCCGGCACGAACATGGAAATCGCGATCGGCACGCGCAGCGCCATCAACACGAGCATACCGCCAAACATGGTAAGTCCCACCCCAAGACCGCTCATGCTTTGCTCCGGCGCCAAGAGATATAGCCGGTATAGAGGCCCGCGAGCGCGGTCAGTGCAAACCCCGGCACCATGAAGGCATAGCCGATCCAGCTGGGAAAGCCCATGATCATGGAGGTTTCACCAGAGGCTTTGACGGTGAGAGCGCCAACACCGGTGCGCCAGGCGACCGTCAGCATCACCGCTGCCAGAAGCAGGGCCCCGAAGACATCCAGCAACGCCTGCGCCCGTTCGCTGGCGTGGGCCGTGAAAAAATCAACAATGATGTTGCCTCCCTGCATTTGACACCAAGGAAGGAACGCGGCCACGCAAATGGCGGTTCCAATCTGAACCAACTCGAAATCGCCGGGAACGGGTCTGCCCAACAGGCTGCGGCCGGCGATGCTCGCGACCGACATCAGGGTTATGGCCACGAGCACCACACCGCCAAGGACCGCCATCCAGCGGCACAATCTTCCCAACCACTTGCCGACAAAGTCCTGGGCCCTGCTCTCTTGTGATTCAGTCATTTTGAACTCGTTTCGAAATGAGGAGATACTGCCCCCCTCATGCTCCGCTGGATCGACTCGCCGCAAAGTTCATTTTATTTCGCGGCGGTTACTTTGTTCGTAAGCTCTCATCGGCGCCACACCACCACGCTTGCGTTGCCGCTGCCGGAAGACTGCGCGTAGCCCCCGAACTGCTCGCCAACCAGGTTCGTGCCGTCCTCATGCAGGCCCTGGAGGATGCCCAACAATACGGCCAAGGGCTTGCCGTTCATTTCGGCCACAGCGGCACGGCTGTACTCCGGAAACCAAGCAAGAGCTTCATTCACCGCGCCCCTTTTCAGCTGATCGATGAAGCGGCTGTCCAGCGCCTCGCGTTCCGGCGCGGGCTTGAAATGTCGGCCCCGCACCAGGTGGTGCGAAAACGCGGAACTGGCCAGAAAGACGACCCGCCTGCCGAGGCGCTTCGCCGTTGCGTGCACGGCGCGGCCGACCTGCATGCATTCAGCGTGATCGGCCATGATTACCGTAGGGATCTGCACCACCGGGATTTCTGCTTCCGGATCCAGATACAGGAGCGGCACCAGGCTGCCGTAGTCCCAAGCGTAGTGCGGAGTATCGTTGCGGCCACCCGGAATCCCTTGCGCCTGCCATTGCTCGACCAAGGCCGACGCAAATTCCGCATCGCCTTTGCGTGCGTAGGATATGCCTGGAATTAAATCCGGCGCTTCATCCGCGACACAAACCCCTTCGTGCCGAGTCTGGCAAGTCGCATACCAGCCGAAAGTACAGACCCAGTGGGAGGAATTGACCACGAATACGTCGGGCTTGAGCGCGCGTAGCGCGCGCCCAAGTGACCTCTCGCCCTCCGCCAGCGTAAGCTGGAATTCCGGCGTATTTTCGGCCAGTCCCAGCGTTGGCACGTGAGGAACGACCGCTGCGGCAATGATTCCTGGGTTCATTCGTACTTCCGCTGGCGGCAGCATGTGGCCTGCGCGTATGCGTCGACTCTCTCGCCTTTGGCCCCGTAATCGGGCGCAACCTATTTGTTATATTTGTCGATCAGCCCGCGAGCGCTTTCCAGCAAAGCTTTGCCATTCGCGCCTTTCGCCGTCACATCCTTGACCCAATCATCGATCACCGGCTGTGCAGCCTTCTTCATGCTCTCAAGTTCGGCTCCAGAGATTAGATTAAAGGTGTTCTTCTCCGACAGTTTCCTGCCAGGCACATCACCTTCTCCGAACACCTTCCCTGCCCAGGCTGAAGCCTCGGCACCACTATTGGCATCGATCACCTTTTTCAGCTCCGGCGGTAGGCCCTCGTACTTGCCTTTGTTCATGGCGAAAATGAAAGCCGAGGTGTACACGGCCTGCTGCGACGGGTCGGTCTCGCTGTGGAACTTGACCAATTCCTGCACTTTCACCGCCGGAACCACTTCCCAGGGAATCACGGCGCCTTCGACGACGCCCTTGGACAATGATTCGGGCAGTTGCGGCACCGGCATACCGACCGGGGTCGCGCCAAAGAGGGCCAGCATCTTGTTGGTCGGGCGCGTGGGCGCGCGCAGCTTCATGCCCTTGAAATCGGCCAGACTCTTGATCGGCTTATTGACCATGTGAAATACGCCCGGTCCGTGCGTATGGAATAAGATCGGGTGCACGTCCTTGAACTCGGCCTGGTCATTAGACTGGACCCATTCCCACAGCGCGCGCGAAGTACCTTCCGGCTTGCGCATCATGAACGGTAGATCGAATGCTTCCACCAGCGGAAAACGGCCGGCAGTGTAACCAAGCACGGTCCAGACAATATCGGCGACCCCGTCCTTAGCCTGGTCATACAATTGCGGCGGCGTGCCGCCCATCGACATCGCTGGATAAATCTGGCACTTCAGCTTGCCGCCGGATTCCTTGTTTATCTTGTCGCACCAGGGCACGATGAACTTGGCGTGCGCGGTCGACGGCGGCGGCAGGAAATGATGCACTTTGAGCGTGATCTCCTGCGCCTGGGTCAGCGGGGCCGCACCGAACAGCGCGGCAAGTCCCAGGATTGCGGCAATTTGTTTCATGATGATCTCCTCACTTTCTTGGCGCCGCCTTGTGCGCGGCGCTCATGCCAACAGTCCCTGCTGGCGGGGCTTCTTTCAAATACTTACTATCCGCTGCGAAATTCGGTCGCCTGCGACGGCATCGCAGCAGTCGAAGCGCTTATTGCAAAATGAGGGAACACATCCCCTCATGCCCCCCTAAGTCAGGAGCCTGTTCGGCAATTCTGAAATGGCCTCCAAGCAATTTGCATCGTACACGATTCGGGCGACATCGCGACCGCGTCAGACGGCGGCCTCGGACTCGCGTTTGGCAATGTTGGCGAGAATCTCCGCGCCACGATTGGCGGCCGGCAAGCCGCGAAACAGGAAACACAGGTTGATCACCGCCTGCATTTCCTCCCAACTGGCCCCGCCACGGCGCGCCGCAATTCCGTGCAACTGGGCCGCGTCACTCATGTCCATCAGCAGCATGCCAAACAGCATGAGCTGCGCTGTCTTTACGTCGAAGCATTTGGGATACATGCCGTGTTCGCGCATGCTCTCCTGCAGTTCCAGCATTTTCGGGTCAAGCGCGCCGGTCACATTGAGACGTGCCTCGATGCGCGGCGGAACGAAGCCGAGCAACTCTTGATAGATCGCAGCGCGCTGCGCCAGTGTCTGGTCTTTGTCGGCGTATTCGCCCATTGCGGCCTGTACGGCCTTGGTGTCGATTCGTGGTGGTAGCATGCCGCCTCCTGAAAACATTTGGCGCCGACTTTCGGCCTAATGGTCGGCCCGATGGGAATTTTGCGATCATGCCATTATTAAAAGCGATCGCCTACCTGTTTTGGATCTTCCGGCGCCAGCATGCGGAACATGCCGGTCGTTCTGCGCTCGGGCAGCGCGACAACGCCTCGGGCAAATCTCGCGTTGCCGCAATTCAGCGCTACTGCGTGACCGCGCGTCTGGTATTGGCTACAAGATAGTCAACTATCTCGCTGCCTGCGCTTCCCGGCGTGAATATCTTCGCCACGCCTTTCGCCAGCAGCAGTTCGATCTGGCGCTTGGGAATGTTTCCGCCGCATACGACGATCACATCCTCCAGATTGTTCTTCTTCACCAGGTCCATGACCTCTTCTATCTGCGAATAGTTCGATGCGTGGGAACTGATGCCGATCGCGTCCACGTCCTCCTGCATCGCCGCTTCGACGATCATCGCCGGAGTCTGGTTGACGCCCAGGTACACCACGTCGAATCCGGCGTCGCGCAGGATCATCGAGACCACCTCGCCGCCGGTGGTGTGGCCGTCGAGTCCGATCATGGTCACGATCACCTTGATACCGTTTCCCTTGTTCATTCCGCCCACCTCCGCGATTTCCGATTTACCGAACCTGCGATCCTCTGCGTCTCATTGCAGCGCATATGGGCAATCGATCATGTTGAACGGGTCGTAGCTCAATCCCCGTCCTTTGCGTATCACCCCCATCACCTCTCCGGCCGTCGCATAAGCCTTCACCGCATCGATGACCGAGGGCATCAGGTTGAAGCGCTCGCCCTTGCCCGCGTCCGCGTACAGTTGCGCCAGGCGCTGCGTCACCAAGGGGATATCCCGTGTCTTCTTCCATTCCTCCATGCGCCTGGCGATCGCCTCCGAGTCTCCCGCATGCACTTCCATGATCGGAATCTCGAAATCCTCTTCCGGCGGGATGACCAGGTGATTGACGCCGACGATCAAGCGCTCCTTCTTCTCCACCTCGCGGAACTTGAAATTGGCCTCGTCCCGCAGCGACTCCTGGATGTAGCCCTTCTTGATTGCCGCGATCATTCCGCCCAGTTCGTCGATCTTGTGCAGGATCTTGTAGGCTTCTTCCTCGACCTTGTTCGTCAGGTGTTCGACGAAATAGGAGCCGGCCAGCGGATCCACGACGTCGGTGACACCCGTTTCGACCGCGACGATGTGCTGCGTGTTGAGCGACATCCTTGCCGCCAGGGCGGAGGGTTCGGCATACGCGTTGTCCATGGTCGCGTTGTCCAGTGCGGTGCATCCGGCGATCGCACCGGCCAGGCTCTGGATGGCGCAGCGCGCGATATTGTTGAGGGGTTGCTGGTAGGTCATCGCCCGGCCCGAGGTGTGGACCGCAATCAGCAGCTGGCAGGATTTGTCCTTTTTTGCCTTGAAATGCTCCTTGGCCATGCGCGCCCACATCCGCCGCAGTGCGCGCACCTTCGCAATCTCCTCGAAGAAACGCATCCCGATGGTCTGCAGTTCGTACGGCACCAGGGCGACATCGTCGAAATCGAGGCCGCGCTCGTTTACCAGGAGGCCGCAGAGCTCCTTGTACATCGACAATTCGAACGCAAGCGCCTGTGCGTTGTTGCCCCCCGATTCCTGAATGTGCTGGCTGCAAATATTGCCGCGCATGCGGATCTTGTTGCGGATCACGTATTCGGACGCATCGAGGAACAGTTTGAGGTTGAGATCAAACGGCTGGACGTCGGTCTGGCCGAAGTAGTTCTCGAACGGCGATTCGATGACGCTGCCGTGGACCTCGCTCGGATTAATGCCGCGCTTTTCCGCCAGCGCAACGACGTAGGCCAGTCTCAGCGCCGTCGGGGCGCATGATCCGAGGAGGGTAATCGACTGACCGGTCAGGGGAATGTCCTGCATGAGTTCTTCGAACTCGAGCAGCGAGCACCCGGGCCACCCCAGGACGCCCGCCTCACGCCGGCCGAGCGGATGATCGGGGTCGATGCAATCGGAAAAGACGCGGTCGCTGATGACGCACATCCCGCCAATCTGCCCCATCTCGCGATACTTCTTCAGCACCTTGTTGGCGTCGGCGGAACTTCCCAGGCCGGCGGTCATGCGCTGGGTCCACATCCGGCTGCGATAGCCCTGATAGTGATAGCCCCTGGTGTACGGAAAAGAGCCCGGATCGCCCAGGTCCTTCTGGTAATCGAACCCCGGGATGTCCTCAGGCGAATAAACCGGTTTTATTTCGTAGCCGTAGTCGGTCTCTCGCTTCATGTGTACTCTCCAGTAAGAGTCTGATGCAATGGGCTCAAAGACGTTGCGCAGATCGAATGCGCATGTACCGTGCCGTCATCGTAACCGGTGAACGGTTACCAGTCTATAAGCATCCACATGGTCGGTCAACAAATTTGAGGATGGATCATGTTGAATTCGAATGAGTCTTATTGGATCGGGAAAATAATGATTTTCACGCCAGGAATTCACAATATATACTGCAACCAAGCGGACGCTTATTGCAACTCTTGGCACCTGCAGATCCTTACCGGAGGTTTGTAGACGTGGTTCTCATGAAATTGGTCCGATGCACGTACGCACCCTGTAAATTTCCCCCGTTATGGACGTTCGCCATCGGCAGCCTGACCGCAAGTATTGAGCAAATGACCCCGACTTTCGCAGGCCGATCATGAACGCCGACGCCGAGCGCAACATCGAGACACTGTTGTCCGCAATTACCTCCGGGCAGATGCGGGCGGGTACAAAGCTCATCAGCCGGATAGAGCGCGGCGAAGAAGGGTTGGTTCCCATATTGAGGGCGCTTTACCGGATGGGCGGGCACGCCCGCATCGTCGGCGTTACCGGACCCCCGGGAGCCGGCAAGAGCACCCTGATCAACAAGCTGGTCGGGTACTGGCGCGGCAACGGCTTGCGCGTGGCCGTGCTTGCGGTGGACCCCTCCAGCCCCTTCACCGGCGGCGCGGTGCTGGGCGACCGCTTGCGCATGTCCGACCACCACGGGGACGCCGGCGTGTTTATTCGCAGCATGGCGTCTCGCGGCCAGCTGGGCGGTCTCGCCAAGGCGGCGGGAGACGCCATCACCGTGCTGGATGCGATGCGCTGGGACGTGATCCTTGTCGAGACGGTAGGAGTGGGCCAGAACGAAACCGACATCATGCGCCACGCCACGGTGGTCGTGCTGTTGCAGACGCCGATGGGCGGCGACGATATTCAGGCCGCGAAAGCGGGCATTACGGAAATCGGCGATATCTTTGTCGTGAACAAATCCGACCACCCCGAGGCAGGCCGCACCGCCATCCTGCTCGAGGAGATGATCGCGCTGGGCCAACGGCTGCACGCTGACAGGACCTGGCGTCCTCCCGTGGTGAAGACCCGGGCGCTCGACGGCGAAGGCGTCCCCGATCTGGCGCATCACATCGATCGATGCTTTGAGGCTTTCGCCGCCAATTCCGCTTCTGCCCGCGCGCGACTGCGCGAGCAGACCCGGCACCGGATCAGCGAGATTCTGCAGAACCAGTTGGACAAGCGCCTGCGCTCCGACGAAAACCAATGGCTGGACGCGCTGATAGATCCGGTAATCGCGCGGGACAGCGATCCGTACGCTGTGGCGGATGAACTGCTGAAACGCATCACGTCATAACTCCGTCTTCCGGATCGAATGCAAGCGCGATGCAGGCTCGATGCTTCGCCGGCGTCAGATTATTTTTCCGGCTTTGCGCCTCGACGATGGACGCGAACCGCCTTTCCTTCATAGCGCGGCAAACTGCCTTCGTCATGGCATTCGACCGTCACACGTATTCCGAGTCGCGAGTGTAGGGCATGTGCTAACCGCTGCTGCACATCCTGCTTCTCTTGGATGCTTGAAGCCCCGCCCCGCCGCTCCACCGCGACCGTAATCTCCTCCAGGATCTGGTGTTCGCTGTCGATATAGATCTGCCACGCCTCTTTTACCGCACCCTCGGTTTCCGCGATGATGTCCTCGATTTGGGTCGGGAACACGATCACGCCTCGCACCTTGAGCATATCGTCGTTGCGCCCGATGATGCGGCCGATCTTGGGCAGGCCTGCCCGTCCACACGGGCAGTCGTAAGGCTTGGCCGACAATTTCACCAAGTCGCGTGTTCGCCACCGGATCACCGGACTGGCATCGCGATCAAGCGTGGTGACGACGATTTCGCCAACTTCGCCCGGACCGACGCGCTTCATCGTGGCCGGATCGACCACTTCGGTGATGATGGTGTCTTCGTTGATCAAGTGCATCTCATCGACGTCATGCGAATAGGGACATGACTGCGCCACCACCGGGCCACCGGCCTCGGTCGTCCCATAGTTGTTCTGCGCCATGAATCCTGGAGGCATCTCTGCCTCCAACTGGTCGCGAAATGCGGCTGAAATGGACTGGCCGCCGAATACGCCGACCCGCAATTTCCAAGCTTTGCGCGGATCGATGTTCTGGCTCTTGGCGAGATTGACCAAGGTCATCAGCCACAGAGGCGACACGGTGCAAGCCGTATATGCGTGATCGGACAGCCATTTCACGACCAGATCGCCGCGCCCTGGGCCGATCGGGAAATTCACGGCGCCGCATGCGGCCAGGCCAATATCCATGCCCAGTCCGCCGAACCACAACCCGTATCCATACCCCTGATAAACCCGGTCCCCGGCAACGATACCTGCGGCGCGCAAGATGCGGCTCATTTGATGGGGAAGCAGTTGACTCAGATCCCGGTCGGTCAATCCGAACATGACCGGCATCCCGGACGTCCCGGACGTCGCGACGAACCGGCGGACTTGGGCAAGTTCGGCGGTCAGCATGGGAAACGGGTAAAGGGCTCGAAGGTCTGCCTTGTCCAGAGTTGGCACTGAAGAAAGCGCATCCAGATTCCCCAGGTCTCGCGGTGACATGTCCGCTTTCTGAAAATGCCGGACCCACTCGGGATGGCCCTGCAGGCGCTCCCCTAGCGCCTTGAGTTTCCTCTCCTGAATGGCAAGAATTCCGTCTCGATCGAGACACTCGATCGCGGGGTGTGCGTATTGAATGGCTTCCACTACTTTCTCCCCTCCCGCTCCCCTGAATCAGGGGCCATTTCGGCAATTCTGAAATCGCCTTTTTAGTGGGGCTGACGTGACCTCATGATCATCGCGCGCCTTCCCGGGCAATTCAAACGGGGGCGCTAGCCCTGTGTGTTAATAGCAGAATAGTCTGTGTGCTCCAGACCATTGAGGAACACATTGGCCGCCAACAGCGCCAGTTCAGAAGGCGACATGCGGCCCTTCTCCGAGTACCAATTATCGGTCCAGTTGATCATGCCGAAAAAGAGCATGGTCAACGGCCTGGCCAGGTGCTGATGCGCTTCAATTTGCGGATGGATGCTTTGCAGCAGCCTCTCGATTGCCCGAACCACCCGCCGCTCGGTGGCGATGACGAAATCGCGATCCTTTGCGGGCAGCGAGCCTATATCGGACATCAATACGATATGCTGGTTTCTGGACGCGGGTCGCGTATAGTTTTCGATCATCAATCGGGTAAAGGTAATGAACTTGGCTCGTGGCGGCTCCGAGGTGTTCAGGGCGGTATCCACGATTTCTGTCACTGCCTCGAGATGCGCGGTGAGCATGGCGCGAAGGATCTCGCTCTTGGAATCGAAGTAATGGTAGACCCCCGCTTTGGAGAGACCGGCGGCCTCGGCAAGCTCGTTGATGGACGTTCCTGCGAATCCGTTCGTTGCGAATAGATTCGCCGCACAGTCGATAATCGACTGCTTGATTACGTCGTAGTCCTGGGATCTAACGCGCGCCATATCTGTCCAATCGGCTGGTAGGCTTCTTAGCGTCGTCCTGGTTAAGTTGAAGTATCAGGCGGCACCTTCTAGATGCATTTGTTTCAGCTTGCGCCGCTGCAACTTGCCGGTGGCGGTAAGCGGCAGTTCTGTCACCCACTTGACGAGTCGCGGACGCTTGAGCTTCGGCAACGCTTCGATTCCCACTTCTATGCATTTGCGCGCCTGCGTCTCCTGCCCCTTGGCGGCGACGGCGAACAAGGCGATCGAGATCAAACCCTCGGCGTTGTCGAACCCGACCGCCGCCAGGCTTTCGACGCAGCCAGCGCTTGCCGCCAGCAGCGCCTGCTCGACCTGGAGGATGCTGACCCACTGTCCTGAAATCTTCAGCATGTCGTCGTCCCGCCCGCAGAACTCGAGATATCCGTCATCGCATTGCCGGAACAAGTCCCCGGGGGAAAAGCGTCCGTCGGAGAAACTGTCGCGCTCGGCCTCGGGTCGGCGCCAGTAGCCCAGCGCAACCGACGGATGCTGCAGCCACAGACGTTGTGGCGCGCCGTCCTCGGCGCCATCGCGTGTAACGTATTCAAGCCGCGGCGCCGGTTTCAGCCGCATGCTGTCGTCGCCGCAATAGAAAACGAGGACCACGAGTTCCGAGGCACCATAACCTGAAACCGGCGCCACCCCCGTCGCGTCCTGCCACCCTTGCCTCACGGCCGGAGGAAGTGTCTCTCCCGCCGAAACATAATGCCGCACACCGGCCGCGACCAGGCGCGGCGCGACGTTCGTCTGCAGCATCTTGAGATAAAGCGTGGGCACGGAAAACAAGGCTGTCGGACGGTACCGCTCGGCGATTTCGGCGACGCGCTCGGCGGTGGGCCATTCCGGATCGAGGATGACCGTTGCGCCCAAACGCAAGCCCGCCATAAAACTGTTGCCGAGCGCATAGGCGAAGAACATCTTGGACGAGGCGTAGAGCCTGTCCTTTGAGGTGAGGCCGATAATTCCCCGCGCGAAATCTGCGCTGGCGATGAAGGTGCGCTGGGCGTGTATGACCGCCTTCGGTAGTCCGGTCGTACCGGAGGTATAGATCCAAATTGCGGGAGCATCATCGGGCAAATCGGCTGCGGTGACGGGATCGAACTTCTGCAGGCCGGCGCTCCATTGCGCATCGATGACCAGTTGCGGCGGATTGGGATTAGCGGCGAGCAGGCGCTCCAGCAACACGCGGGAACTTTCGTTGCACCAGATAAAACGCGCTTCGGACTCCGAAAGCACTACCGACAGTTCCCGCTCGAACAAGCGTGAATTGAGCCCGACCGCGACGCCACCGGCCCAGATGGCGCCAAGATAGGCAATGGCCCAGGCAATGCCGTCCGGCGCGAACACCAGCACGCGCTCGCCTTGCAGAAGCCCGCGCGCACGCCATGCGGTCGCCGCACGTCCCACTGCGATACGCAGCTCGTCGTAGTTCAGACGTTCGTCACCGCATTCCAGCGCGATCGCGCCGGCTTCTCCGGTGGCAAGCAGATATCCGGCGGCGTTCATGGGGTGCGATGCGCCCGCTCAGCGCGGCGCGACGATGCTCACGCGCAACTCGCCCAGTCCGTCAATGCCGGCGACCAACTCGTCGCCCGCTTTGGCCGCACCCACTCCCGCCGGAGTGCCGGTGAAAATCACATCGCCGGCTTCGAGAGTGTAGTACTGGGTAAGAAACGCGATCTGCTCGGGCACGCTCCAGATCATCTGGTCGATGTCCGATTGCTGGCGAAACTCCCCGTTCACCTTGAGCCAGAGCTTGCCCTTGGACGGATGCCCAGTCTTGCTTGCCGGCGTGACCGGTCCGCATGGTGCCGCCTCGTCGAAGTCCTTGCCGAAACTCCAGGGCCGACCCTTGTCTTTTCCCTGCTGCTGCAAATCGCGGCGTGTCATGTCGAGGCCGACTGCATAGCCCCAGACGTGCTCGTTGGCGCGTTCGGCGGCGATCTTTCTGCCACCCTTGCCGATCAGCGCGACCATTTCTGTTTCCCAATGATAGTTGCTGGTCATGGGGGGATAGTGGATCCTGCCGGTCTCTCCGGCGTTTACCGCCACCAAGTCATGCGGTGCCTTGCAAAAGAAGAACGGCTGCTCGCGGCCGTCGCCGCCCATTTCCTTCTGGTGTTCGACATAGTTGCGGCCGACGCAGAATATGCGCCGCACCGGAAAACGGTCATTGGAGCCAACCACAGGCAGGGAAGGCTGCTGCCACATTTCGACGGCGTAACTCAATTCGGTTTCCTTTTCAGAATGGTCGGGCTGTCCGGCGTGGAAAGCAAGGTGCGCGAAGAACGCGTCGCTGCGGCCCGCTCCTTTATCGGCGCCTAGCGTGTCATTTTATTGGATACGAATGAATTCTACCGGCTCCGGGCCCGCGGGGTAAGACCGGACGGTCGAAAAGGCGCGGTTCACCCGTCGTCAATCCATTGACCGCGCCGAGCGGGCATGTCGGATTGCCCGCGGGCTCCTCTTGGTTGTCCATGCGCTTGTTGCATTTCCGGCATCAAACGTGTTACTTTTATCATACTGAATGAATACTCATTCAGTCAAGCACCGGCCGGCGGCATGGCGAAGGGCGCGTGAGCTGCGACCCGGTTCGAGCCATTTGAATCGGGGCAGACGCGGTTTCAGGGAGCGGCTTGGGGACCGATTGTTTGAAGGCGGAAATTTTTTATTGTTCTGGAGCGAAAAATGCGATTAGACGGCAAGACGGCGGTAATCACCGGGGCATCCTCGGGAATCGGGCGTGCGACTGCGGAAACCCTGGCGCAGGCGGGCGCACATGTGCTGCTCGGCGACATCGCCGTGGAAGCGGGCGAACAAGTGGCGGCGGATATTCGCGCGAAGGGTTGGGGCGCGGATTTCATCCGGCTCGATGTGACGGACCTCGATTCGATCGAGGCGTTCAAGCAGGCTGCATATAAGCGCCGGGGACATGTCGACATCGTCGCCAACGTCGCCGGTTGGGGCAAGATCGAACCCTTCGTCAAGAACACTCCCGATTTCTGGCGCAAAGTCATCGACCTCAATTTGTTCGGGCCAATCGCAGTGACGCGCGCGTTTCTGGACGACATGATAGAGCGCAAGACCGGAAAGATCGTCACCGTCTCCAGCGACGCAGGCCGCGTAGGCAGCCTCGGCGAGTCGGTGTATGCCGGCGCCAAGGGAGGCGCAATCGCATTCACCAAGTCGCTTGCACGGGAGATGGCGCGGTTCAACATCAACGTGAACTGCGTCTGCCCGGGGCCGACGGACACCCCGCTGCTGGCCGTCGTGCCGGAGAAACACCGCGAAGCCTTCGTCCGGGTGACGCCGATGGGCCGTCTGGCGAAACCTTCGGAGATCGCCGATGCCGTGCTGTTCTTTGCCAGTAGCCGGGCCGACTTCGTCACCGGTCAAATCCTCAGCGTCAGCGGCGGGCTCGTCCTTGCCGGCTGACACCAAACCTTTTTATTGTCCACAATACGGAGAATCGCATGTACAAACTCAAAGCCGCCGAATGGCGTCCCCAGCATTTCAAATGGGAAGTGAAGGATCGTGTCGGAACGATCACGCTAAACCGGCCGGAACGCAAGAATCCGCTGACGTTCGAGAGCTATGCCGAGCTGCGCGACACCTTCCACAAGCTGCAATACGCGGAGGACGTTCGAGCGGTCGTCTTCACCGGCGAGGGCGGGAACTTCTGCTCCGGCGGCGACGTGCACGAAATCATCGGCCCGCTCACCAAGATGGACATGACCGGTCTGATCGCCTTTACCCGCATGACTGGAAATCTGGTGAAGGAAATGCGTACCTGCCCGCAACCGATCATATCGGCGGTCGACGGCATCTGCGCCGGAGCGGGAGCCATTATTTCGATGTCGAGCGACCTGCGCTACGGCACGCCGGAGTGCAAGACGGCGTTCTTGTTCGCGCGCGTCGGCCTGGCCGGTTGCGACATGGGCGCCTGCGCCATACTGCCCCGCATCATCGGACAGGGCCGCGCTTCGGAGTTGTTTTACACCGGCCGCGCCATGACGGCGCAGGAAGGCCACGCCTGGGGCTATTACAACGAACTGGTGCCCAAGGACAAGCTGCTCGAACGTGCGCACACCATGGCGAAGGAAATCGCCGACGGGCCGGCGTTCGCGCATTCGATGACCAAGAAGTGCCTGCATCAGGAATGGAACCAGACCATCGAACAGGCATTGGAAACCGAGGCCGAGGCGCAGGCGATCTGCATGCAGACCAAGGATTTCACGCGCGCCTACAACGCGTTCGTGGCCAAGCAAAAGCCCGCGTTCGAGGGTAATTGAGCCAGAGGGCGGGGCCGGGATCCAGACCCGGAACAAAGACCGGCGGCCACCTGAACGGATGCGGGCCGATCCGCAGGGTGGCGCCGGATTGAGAAGGGTGCGAAAGCTGACCAAGAATGCTGCCGCTGGAGAGGACTCGATGAAACCGCCGGGACATGTGCAAAGCGTAGTCACGGACGCCAGACTGGTGGAGGAACGGCGCGGTCAGATCCTGCGCGCCGCGGTGAAGCTCTTTTCCGACGAAGGCTATTACACCACCACCATATCGCAGATTGCCCGTGAAGCAGGCATCAGCACCGGACTGATTTACCAGTATTTCGGCGACAAGGACGACATTTTGTTTCTTTCGCTGAAGCTGGTGCTGGAGACGTACGAAAAGGAAATCCCGCCGCGCCTGGAAGGCGTGAAGCACCCGGTCGAGCGGCTGTGCATGGCCCTATGGGCGTATTGCACCATCGTCGACGGACTGCGCGAAGCAACCGTGCTCGCCTACCGTTCGACCAAATCGCTGCGCGCCGATCGCCGGGCGCTGGTGAAGGAGGACGAAACGCGGACCAACCGCTTGCTTCAAGGCTGCCTGCGCGCCTGCATTTCCGGCGGCCACATGCGCGAGGTCAATGAATATCTCCTGATCTATCAGTACGTCAATTTTTGCCACGCCTGGGCGCTAAAGCACTGGGCCCTGCGCGCCAGATTCAGCCTCGACAAGTACGTAGGCCAGGGGATCGGGCTGCTGGTCGAACCCTTTCTCACAGCGAAAGGCCGGGCCGCGCTCACCGCCATGCGGCGGCGCACCGCCGATTTCACCCGCGAATTCAAACCCGCCACGCCGCCAGGGAACGCCAAAAGGAAACGGGCACCCTTGCGGGTGCCCGTCGAATAAGGCCCGCTCCGTCAGGAGCGGTTCCGGACAAACACCTACACGTGGTACGCGGTCTCGCCGTGAGACGTGATGTCCAGGCCTTCGCGCTCTTCCTCTTCCGGCACGCGCAGGCCGATGACCATGTCGACGATCTTGTAAGCAATGAACGCCACCACGCCGGACCAGACGATCGTGGTCAGGACGCCAGTTGCCTGGATGATGACCTGGTTCATGATCGAATAGTCGGGCGCAACCTTGTTGGTGACGTAATCATAGATGCCCGTACCGCCAAGCGATGGCGCGGCAAACACGCCGGTGCCCAGGGCGCCGAGAATTCCACCGACGCCATGCACGCCGAACACGTCGAGCGAGTCGTCCGCGCCCAGCATGCGCTTCAGTCCGCTCACACCCCAGAGGCAGAGCCCGCCTGCGAGAACGCCCAGTGCGATCGAACCCATCGGGCCGACATAGCCGCAAGCCGGGGTAATGGCGACCAGACCGGCGACCGCACCCGAGGCGGCGCCCAGCATGGACGGTCGGCCCTTGAACATGTTCTCGAAGAACAGCCAGGAGAGGGTCGCGGCCGCAGTCGCAACCAGAGTGTTGACGAACACCATGGCGGCGGTACCCGTGGCTTCGAGGTTGGAACCGACGTTGAAGCCGAACCAGCCCACCCACAGCAGCGAAGCACCCACCATGGTCAAGGTAAGGCTGTGCGGCGTCATGGCTTCCTTGTTGTAGCCGATGCGCTTGCCGATCACGTAAGCGCCGACCAGCGCCGCGATACCGGCGTTGATGTGCACCACCGTGCCGCCGGCGAAATCGAGGGCACCTTTCTGGAACAGCCAGCCCGCGGTCGCAGTGGCTTTTTCCGCCGCGGCAGCATCGGTGAACGCGTCCGGACCGGACCAGAACCAGACCATGTGCGCGATCGGCAGGTAGGCAAATGTGAACCACAACACCATGAACAGCAGCACCGCCGAGAATTTCACCCGCTCGGCAAATGCGCCTATGATCAGGCAAGGCGTGATGGCGGCGAAAGTGAGCTGGAATACGACATAGATGTATTCCGGAATTACCACGCCCTTGCTAAAGGTAGCTGCAGTGGAGTCGCCGGTTATGCCGGAAAGGAACAGGCGCGAAAAACCGCCGAAGAAGGCATTCCCCTCGGTGAACGCAATGCTGTAGCCGTAGAGCACCCACAGCACGCTGATCAGGGAGAAGGTGACGAAGACCTGCATCAGGACCGACAGCATGTTCTTGGTCCGCACCAGGCCGCCGTAGAAAAGCGCGAGGCCGGGGATGGTCATCATGATCACCAGAACCGTGGCGACGATCATCCAGGCTGTGTCGCCCTTGTTCGGTACCGGCGCTGGCGCCGGTGTCGCGGTGGCGGCGGGCGTTGCTGCCGCAGGGGCCGCAGTTGCGGCGACCGGCGCACCCGGGGCTGGCGCAGCCGGAGCTGCTTCAGCCGGCTTTGCCTCCGCCGCGGGCGCGGCCGGTTTGTCCTGCGCAACGGCCGTAACCGCGAAGTTGCAGGCGCCTAACAGCGCGAGTAGAGCTATCAATTTTTTCATCATGCATCTCCCTATAGTGCGTCCGCGCCGGTCTCGCCGGTGCGAATGCGGATGACCTGCGCCAGATCGAACACAAAAATCTTGCCGTCGCCGATCTTGCCGGTACTGGCCGACTTCTCAATGGCTTCGATCGCCTGGTCGAGCAGTTCCTTCTTGATGGCTGCCTCGATCTTCACCTTGGGCAGAAAATCCACCACGTATTCAGCGCCGCGGTACAACTCGGTATGGCCCTTCTGCCGGCCGAAGCCTTTGACTTCAGTGACGGTGATGCCCTGAACGCCGATGGCTGAAAGCGCTTCGCGTACTTCGTCAAGCTTGAACGGCTTGATAATCGCAGTAACCAGTTTCATGAGAACTCCCTTGTCTAGAAAGTGCCTGGAGCGCGGTAACACCCGAGGCAGCGGAATCAAATCAGAATGTCTTGCTCACCGAGAGAACCAGCGTACCTGACGAGGCATCCTTGATTTCCTGGCCGGCGTTCCCGACAGCAGGCGGCGCCGCAAATCCCGGGGTGGTGTAGCGGTACCACTCGCGCTTGGCGTTGGTGGCTACATAGGCGACCCCGAAGTTCAGACCTTCCCATTCTTTGTTCAGGCTGATTTTCCAGTCGGTGTAGCTGTGCTTGCTCCAGTTCTTCACCGTCTGGTGACCGGCGTGCAGGCCGAAGGTCCACTTTTCTCCGAACGGGTAGTTGAAGTTCAGGTCGGTATAGCCCGAACCCTTGGAATCGCCGGGCGCGCTGCCGTAGCAGTTGCTGGCCGATACCTGGCCATCGGACTGCAGGCCGCACAAGGAGGTGGCGGGCGTGGCGCCGGTGATGCCCACCGGGGTGCTGAAACCGGTGACCATGGCGTTGTTCAGACCGAACAGATTGGTCAGCGAGCGGTTATATTTGAGGCTGAAATAGGAGTAGGTGGCGCCGATATAGAGTTCGCCGTTGTTGATCTTGGTCGACTCGGGCACTGCACCGACGGCGCCGAATCCGGGTACCGGCTGATTCGGCGGCAGAGTATGCGTGCCAGGATAGTAATAATAGATGCCGCCCAAATCCAAGCCGAAACCTTTGCCCAGGTCGAATTTGTAGCCGCCGTAGAAATCCCATTCCAGATTGCCGTTCGGGTAGGTGTTCTCGCTGACGTTGGAGGCCCAGGTACCAAGGTAGATTCCGCTTTCGTGCGCGTAATCGAAACCGCCCTGAAGCGCGGGACGCTTGAAAGTTTGCGAAATTCCGCGGAACCGGTATTCGCTAAACAAGCCGACGTTGCCGGTGAAGGTGTGCGGCGAAGCCGGCGCCGCAGCCGCGGGGGCAGGCGCAGTCTGGGCGGAAGCCGTAAATGGCAACGAGAATGCGGCCAGTACGGCTGAAGCGAGCAATAGCTTTCGCATAACGATACTCCTAGTTGAGGTTTAGAAAATTAGCTGACGCTAAGTCCGTTAGCACATCATGTGCCAGGTTTGATATCTATTGTGTTTCAATGGATTAAACAAAGGCGCTGCATGTATCATCCAGAGAGCGCTTCATCTTGGTGCGTGGAATTCTTGTATCGCACAATCGCAGTGCGATCAGCCGATTCGATTTCTGGCGCGTTGTATGGGGCGTGATAGACTAAAAAACGACGAAATTAAGGAGATCCAGATGCAGCAAAACCGTGTGTTCGAAGAATTGAGCGGCAAGATCAACGCGTTGTTGGCGCAAGGTCCGGCCAAGGACGTCGAGAAGAATCTGCGCGCGCTGCTGGCGAACTTCTTTTCCCGGCTGGATCTGGTTACGCGCGAAGAATTCGACGTGCAGGCGAGGCTGCTGGCCCGATCGCGCGAACAGATTACGGCACTGGAGACGCGCATTGCCGAATTGGAAGCCAGGGGTTCCAGGCCGAACGCCTGACCGGTATGTCGCTTGCCGTGCTGCACAGCCGCGCGCTTGCCGGCATGGATGCGCCCGAAGTAACGGTTGAAGTCCATCTCGCCGGCGGGCTGCCAAGCTTTACCATCGTGGGTCTGCCCGAAACCGAGGTAAAGGAGGCCCGCGACCGCGTGCGCGCGGCGCTGGTCAATGCGCATTTCGAATTCCCCGCGCGCCGGCTGACGGTCAATCTGGCGCCTGCCGATCTCCCCAAGGAAAGCGGCCGCTTCGATTTGCCCATCGCTCTGGGCATACTCGCCGCCTCTGGGCAACTGCCGGCAAATCGGCTAGACGACTACGAATTCGCCGGCGAACTCTCGCTCACCGGCAAGCTGCGCCCGGTCCGGGGTGCGCTGGCCATGACGTACAAAGCGCATCGCCGTGGCCGCGCATTCATCCTGCCGCGCGCCAGCGCCGCGGAGGCGAGTTTGGTGCGCGATGCGCAAGTCCTGCCGGCGAACAACCTGCTCGAGGTATGCGCGCACCTTGCCCAAAGGGAGAATCTGCAACCCTACGCCGGTGAAGCGGCGACGGAGCCGCAGTTCGAATACCCCGATCTTGCCGACGTCAAAGGCCAGGCACACGCCAGGCGCGCCTTGGAAATCGCCGCCGCAGGCGGACACAGTCTGCTCATGGTCGGCCCACCCGGCGCTGGCAAATCGATGCTGGCGGCGCGTTTTGCCGGGATACTCCCACCGATGAGCGACGCTGAAGCGCTGGAATCTGCGGCGCTGCAATCGCTGGGTTCCGGCGGATTTCGCGTAGAGCGATATGGTCGCCGACCGTTCCGCAACCCGCACCATTCGGCTTCCAGCGTCGCATTGGTCGGCGGCGGCAGCGATCCGCGCCCGGGCGAAATTTCGCTCGCCCATCATGGCGTGCTGTTCCTCGATGAGCTGCCCGAGTTCGAGCGCAAAGTGCTGGAGACGTTGCGCGAGCCGCTAGAATCCGGCCGAGTGGCGATTTCGCGCGCGGCGCGCCAGGCGGAATTCCCGGCGCAATTCCAGCTTGTCGCAGCGATGAACCCCTGCCCCTGCGGCTATTTGGGCCACTACAGCGGCAGGTGCCGGTGCACGCCCGACCGGATAGCAAGTTATCGCGGCAGGATTTCGGGACCGCTGCTTGACCGCATCGACATCCATCTGGAAGTGCCGGCAGTGGCACAGGATGATCTGCTGCGCCAGACTTCGGGTGAAAGCAGCAGCGCCGTGCGCAACCGGGTGGTCGCGGCGCACCAATTGCAGATCGATCGCCAGGGCAAGGGCAACAGCAAACTCGCCACGCGCGAAATCGACCGGTGGTGCGCGCCGGACGCGGCGGCGGAGGGCTTGCTGAGGCAGGCCATCGCGAAGCTCAACCTGTCGGCGCGGGCGTATCACCGTGTGCTCAAACTTGCGCGAACCATCGCCGACCTAGCCCGCAGCGAGTCGATCGCCGCCGCCCATGTCGCGGAAGCGATTCAATATCGCAAACTCGACCGGGCGCTATAGGCGTGGCAACCTACGCCATCGGCGACGTACAGGGATGCGCGAACGCGCTGCATCATCTGCTCGAGTCTTTCGCCTTCGAGCGTGCACGCGACCGGCTGTGGTTTGTCGGCGACCTGGTAAACCGCGGGCCCGACTCGCTCGCGACCCTGCGCCTGGTGAGAGATCTGGGCGATGCCGCAGTGACGGTGCTGGGCAATCACGACTTTCACCTGCTCGCCGTGGCCGCCGGCCATGCGAAGAAGCACCGCAGCGACACGCTCGATGCCGTGCTCGACGCCCCGGATCGGGAGGAACTGCTGGCATGGCTGCGCCAGCGGCCGATGCTGCACGTAGAGGGCAAGTGGGCGATGGTCCACGCCGGCCTGCTGCCGCAGTGGACCATTGGCAAGGCGGCACAACTGGCGCGAGAGGTCGAGGCGGCGCTGCGCGGCGAGGACTGGAGCGAATTTCTGGCGACGCTCTACGGCGACAGGCCCGACTCCTGGAATGAAAACCTGCGCGGCGCGGATCGGCTGCGCGCTATTGTCAACGCCATGGCCCGAATGCGATTTTGCTCGGCGGATGGCACGATAGAGCTTCGCACCAAGGGCGAAAGCGCCAATGCGCCGCGCGGATTTTTCCCCTGGTTCGACGCACCCGGTCGCGCGAACCGCAGTCACACGATCGTCTGCGGACACTGGTCCACGCTAGGGTTGAAAATGCGGCCGGACCTGCTCGCGCTCGACAGCGGGTGCGTCTGGGGCGGACGACTCAGCGCGGTGCGCCTTGAGGACGAAAAGCTGTTCCAGGTTCCCTGCGCACAATGCCAGGTGCCGGGCGCATAGCGCCGGCATGCGGGAACAACCGCGGTCAATGTGATTGATCAAGATCGAAAGGGGTAGTAATGAATGATTGCGTGTTCTGCAAGATCGTCGCCGGGCAGATTCCTTCGGCCAAGGTACACGAAGACGAACTGACTCTGGCGTTCATGGATATAGGGGCGGTCAATCCCGGACACGTGCTGGTGGCAGTGAAACCGCACGTAGAGAATATTTTCGGCCTGGACGACAAGCTGGCCGCAGCGGCATTCCAAACCGCTGCGCGCGTGGCGCGGGCGGTGCAGAAGGCGTATTCGCCCGAGGGCGTCACGTTATACCAGGCCAATGGCGCCGCCGCGGGCCAGACCGTTTATCACTTCCACCTGCACCTGGTTCCGCGGTACGAGAAGGACGGGATGGACCTCGCCTGGCCGGTGAAGAACCCGCCGCGCGAGCAACTGCAGGCGAATGCCGCGAAGCTGCGCGCGGCGCTGGAATGACCGGGCTAGTGCGTCACCCGGGTTACGCCGCCGCCGGATAACAGGCGCACGCGCTCGCCCGCCCGGAATACTTCATCGGCGTCCTGTGTAATCGCGCGCAGCTCGCCGTTGTCCAGTTTGACCGTGATCTCCAGGCCCGGCTTTTGGCTCGTCCCCTGCTCAATCGCATTGCCGGCCACGCCGCCCGCGACCGCCCCGAGGATGGTTCCGATAGCGCTGCCCCGGCTGCCGCCGCCGATATTGCTGCCGGCCACACCGCCCACAGCGCCTCCGGCGAGCGTGCCTACGCCGCTCCTGGAGCCTTCGATGGTGACCTGGCGCACGCTCTCGACCACGCCCATGCGCACCGTCTGCTCTCCTCGCGTCTGCGCACCTGAATAGACGCTGCCCGAGCTGGTGCTCGCGCAGCCGCTGACGACAACGGTTGCAGCAATCGCGCCTGCAATTGCCAGTATTGCCGAAATTCTCATTCCTGTTCCCTTCACCCTAACTGGGCGTTGAAATGCTTGCGGTAAAGCGCCTCGATCTCGGCGCGCGTGGCACGGTGGTTCTGCCCGCCGCGCGACCCGATCTTGAGGGCACCCATGAGCGATGCAAGCTGTCCGGTTGAGCGCCAATCCATGCCCTTGGCAATGCCATAAAGCAATCCGGCGCGATACGCGTCGCCGCAACCGGTCGGATCGACGATGCTGTCCACACTAACGCACGGAATCACAAGACGTTGACCTTCCGTATGAATCTCGGATCCGTCGCTGCCGTGGGTCACGATCAGCGCCTCCACTCCTTTGGCCAGCTCGGCCAGCGATTTGCCGGTCCGTTCCTCGAGCATTTTTCCCTCGTACGAATTGACCGCGACATAACGCGCCAGCCTCACAAAATCGAGCAATTCGGCACCGGAAAACATGGGCAGTCCCTGACCCGGATCGAAGATGAATGGAATCTTTTTTTCGTGCAGTTCGCGCGCATGTTGCAGCATGCCCTCGCGACCGTCCGGTGAGACGATGGCAAGCCCCACGTCCGCTGCCGACGCGATATGGTTAAGGTGGGAGTGGCCCATTGCGCCGGGGTGGAAAGCGGTGATCTGATTGTCGTCCAGATCGGTGGTGATGAAAGCCTGGGCGGTATAAGTGTCGGCTACTTCGAGCACGTGGGTGCGCGCTATGCCGAGCGCATCCAGCCTGCGGTAATAGGATTCGGCATCCTGGCCTACGGTGGCCATGATGACCGGGTCACCGCCCAGAAGGTTCAGGTTGTAGGCAATGTTGGCGGCGCAACCCCCAAATTCGCGCCGCAGCGCCGGCACCAGAAAGGCGACGTTGAGCATGTGAATCTGATCGGGCAGAATGTGGTCGCGAAAACGCCCCTCGAACACCATGATGTTGTCGTACGCGATCGAGCCCAGCAGCAAAATACGCATTATTCTTGAATTCCGTGGTTGAGTGCCCGGTGACGGGCTGGTGGCGGGATGAATTGGGAAGTGCCCAAGGATACTCGAAGTCGGACTATGGATAGAACAGATAGAGCCTGTAGCCGGTCGCCTTGACCTGCGAGCCCTCGATGAACACCTTGACGGCGACATCGGCATTTGCGGCAAAGCCGGCCTGCATGTTGACAGCCTTGCCGAGGTAATCCTGCGGCGCCAGCACGCGGCGAACGACCGGCTGGTCCTGGGCATCCGTCAGCGTCAACTCGAGCAGCGGATGCTGCTGACTGAAGACCGCCCGGTTCTTTAGCGTCGCAGACAAGACCATCACGTTTGGATTCGTCGTATCCGCCTGCAGATCGGAGGCGTCTATGCTCATCAGTTCGATGCGCCGCGGGAGCGGCAGGTCGCATCCCATTTTTGCGCACAACGCAGCGGCATAAGGCTTGGCTTCGGGAACCAGCAGGACGATGGCGCTGCGGTATTGATACGCGGCTTGCGCAAGTAGCGTGAGCAGGAAAAATAGCGCTCCCATCAGCCAAGTCCAGCGACGCCCGCGCTTTGCCGTATCCGCCTTCACGCCGGGGCCGAAATCAAAGGAACTTGCGCCTGTCCCGGCTTCAGCTTCGATCTTCGCCGGCTCGGGCGAATCGAACTCTGGCAACGAAACCTCCGTCGCCGGGGCTTCCGTCGTCTTGTCTGCAGTTTCAACTATTGCCTCCGCCTCGGCACCGGCGGGCATCGGTACTTCGGTCGCCGACATGTCGGCTTCGGCAACCTCGTCCTGCGATGGTTTGGTTTCGGGCAGGGAATCTGCCGCGACAACTTCATCCTTCTCGATTTCAGGCTCCGGCGCCGACGGCGGCAGATGCGCGAACACGACCTCCTCGATCAGGTGCTCGAGCGCATTGAATACGCGGCTGCACTTGCCGCAGCGCACCTGCCCGGCCCGAGCCGCGAGCTGCTCCGCGTGCACGCGAAAATGCGTGTGGCAGGAAGGACAATGGGTGATCATCGTTTCAGGCCCTCGAGCAACGCCCAGCCCGCATCCATTCCACCGACCTGCATCTCGAACCAACGCGAGTAGACCGTCAAGACTTCGTCCGCCTGTGTCTCCAGAATCCCGGACAGGGCGATGCGCCCGCCCCGGCGCAGGTACCCTGCGAGCAGGGGCGCGAGCAGTATCAGCGGATTGGCAAGAATATTCGCGGCCACGAGGTCTGCCTGAAAATCGGAAGCCGTCTCCGTGTCGATAAAGCGGGCGTCGACCTGGTTGCGCGCGGCGTTCGCGCGCGCCGCGACGAGCGCCAGCGGATCGACGTCCACCCCCAGCGCCTCGCGCGCGCCCAAGCGCTGCGCGGCAATGGCTAATATACCCGAACCGCAGCCGTAGTCCAGAACGCGCTCGCCGCCGCGTATCGTGCGCTCCAGCCATTGCAGGCACAGACGCGTGGTGGGATGGCTGCCGGTGCCGAACGCGAGACCGGGATCGAGCACGAGGTTGACGGCCGCCGGGTCGGGCGCAGTTGCCCAGGAAGGCACGATCCACAGCTTGTCCGAGATGCATATGGGTTCGAACTGCGACTGGCTGCGCCGCACCCAGTCGTCATCTTCTACCGCCTCGACGCGATAATCAGGCAAGGACTCGAGCCCGACCTGTGCGCAGGCCGCTGCGAGAACTTGTACGGGGTCGGCGTCATGCACGCACAGGGCGCTGATCAAGCTTTGCGGCCACGCCCCCTCTACCGCTGCGCCGGGTTCGCCGTAGAGCGGCGACTCCTGCGCAGTTCCGGCATTGGCGTCCTCGACGCTGACCGACTGTGCGCCCTGCTCCATCAGCGCGTCGCTCAATTCCTCGGCCACGCGCGCGTCGGTACGCAGGACTAACGATACCCAGGCCAGCGGATCACCCTTTTTCGAGCTTCTGCTGGGCGAGCTTTTGCTCCAGATAATGGATGCTCGTGCCCCCCTTGACGAAGCGCTCGTCGAGAAGCAGATCCTGGTGCAGCGGGATGTTGGTCTGAATGCCCTGCACCGCCATTTCGGACAACGCGATCCGCATACGGCGGATCGCCTGCTCGCGCGATTCCCCGTAGGCGATGACTTTGCCGATGAGGGAATCGTAATTGGGCGGTACGTAGTAACCCTGGTAAATGTGCGAATCGACGCGGATGCCGGGCCCGCCGGGCGGATGATAGGAGGTGATGCGCCCGGGCGAAGGGGTGAACTTGAACGGGTCTTCGGCGTTGATGCGGCACTCGATGGCGTGGCCGCGCAGCACCACGTCGCGCTGCCGGATGCGCAGCTTCTCGCCCGCGGCGACGCGGATCTGCTCCTGCACCAGGTCGATGCCGGTGATCATTTCGGTGACAGGATGCTCGACCTGTATGCGGGTATTCATTTCAATGAAAAAAAACTCCCCGCCTTCGTACAGGAATTCGAAGGTGCCCACGCCGCGATACCCGATTTTGCGGCAGGCCTCGGCGCAACGTTCGCCGATACGGATGCGCTGGCGCTCTGTCATCCCCGGCGCCGGCGCTTCTTCGATGATTTTCTGGTGCCGGCGCTGCATGGAACAGTCGCGCTCGCCCAAGAAGACGGCATTCTTGTATTCGTCGGCCAGCACCTGGATCTCGATATGGCGCGGGTTTTCCAGAAATTTCTCCAGATACACCGCAGGGTTGCCGAACGCGGCCTGGGCTTCCTGGCGCGTCAGGTTCACCGCCGCCAGCAGAGCCGCCTCGGTGTGCACGACGCGCATGCCGCGCCCGCCGCCGCCGCCGGAGGCCTTGATGATCACCGGATAGCCGACCTTGCGCGCGATCTTGACGATTTCCTCGTTCGGCTCGGGCACCTCTCCTTCCGCGCCGGGAACACATGGAACGCCCGCCTTGATCATCGCCGCTTTGGCGCTGATCTTGTCGCCCATCAGGCGTATGGTTTCCGGACGCGGACCAATGAAGACGAAACCGCTCTTCTCGACGCGCTCGGCAAAATCTGCGTTCTCGGAAAGAAACCCGTACCCCGGATGAATCGCCTCGGAGTCGGTCACTTCCGCCGCGCTGATGATCGCCGGGATGTTGAGGTAACTTGCGCCGGAAGGGGCAGGGCCTATGCATACCGACTCATCCGCTAGCTTGACGTACTTCGCCTCGCTGTCGGCCTCGGAATGCACCATTACGGTCTTGATACCCAGTTCGCGGCAGGCGCGCTGTATGCGCAGGGCAATTTCGCCCCGGTTGGCTATGAGGACTTTCTTAAACATCGCGTAGGATAGATACTGCGTCTATGGCCTTGGTTGTCGAATTTTCGTTGAACCCGCAAGCGAGGTCACCCGTTGCCGGTGCGGACGCGCCCGGACACAGGGTTCCGGCGCAGTTTCTCCCACCTTCCGCTTCGAACCTCAATCTATGATCACCAGCGGTTCGCCATACTCGACCGGTTGCCCGTTTTCGACGAGTATCGCCTTGACGATGCCGTCCTTGTCGCACTCGATCTCGTTCAGCAGTTTCATCGCCTCGATAATGCAGATCGTGTCCCCAGACTTGACCGTATCGCCCACCTCAATGAAGTGCTTGGCGCCTGGCGAAGGGGAACGGTAGAACGTCCCGACCATGGGCGACTTGACCACATGGCCTGGGATAACAGGGGCAGCTGCGGTCACCGCAGGCGCGGGTGCCGCCGCGGGCACCGGAACAGGCGCTGGGGCGGGGGCCGCATAGGCTACGGCCGCGACCCCGCTCTTGACGATTTTCACCTTTTCTTCGCCTTCGGTCACTTCCAGCTCGGAAATGCCCGATTCCTGCACCAGATCTATCAGTTTCTTCAGTTTGCGCAAATCCATGACTGTTCCTCCTTGCTGCGCGGCGAGCGCCCGTCGCGCCGGAATCCGCGGGCGCTAAGCCTGCTGCAATACGAACTGCAGCGCCAGCTCGTAGCTGCGGCTGCCAAAGCCGCAAATCGTTCCCATCGCCTGATCGGAAAAATAGGAATGGCGTCGAAACGGCTCGCGTGCGTGGACGTTGGATAGATGTACCTCAATGAACGGAATCGCCACTCCCGCCAGAGCATCGCGCAGGGCGACGCTGGTGTGGGTGAATCCGGCCGGATTGATGATGATGAAAGCGACATGCTCGCCTCGGGATTGCTGCACCCGGTCGATGAGCGCCCCCTCATGATTGCTCTGAAAACAGCTTACTGCTGCACCCGCTGCCTTGCCCAGCGCACTCAGGCGCCGATTGATATCGGCCAGGGTCTCCCGGCCATAAATCTCCGGCTCCCGGCTTCCTAAGAGATTCAGATTAGGCCCGTGCAGCACCAGTATTTTCTTCGGCTCGAGTCTGGCTTGTTCGGAACTCCCAGACGCTTTCTTATTTGAAGATTTCTTTGCCATGTATGCAAGTTTGCCGTAAATAGAGACTTAATGTCCAGTTTTTCACGGAAGTTAAGGGAATTTAAACTTGCTTTACTGGCTCGGCAATTGGCGAATTACAGCAGTGGAGCCAGTATCGCGCCCAATGAAGCCTCCGTCAGCGCTCCCGCATGGGTATAGATTACTTTTCCAGTGCGGTCCAGCACGGCCGTAAATGGAAGAACCCCCGAACGATTTCCCAATTCCTTGCTTGTAGCCAAGGTTTCCATGTCGCCCATCAACAAGATATAGTTGATCTGCATCTCTTTTGCATAATCTCGTACGTTAGACACATTATCGACGGCGATACCAACAGTTTGAACGCCTTTATCAGCATTCTTTTCTTGAACCTTGATCAATGCTGGGATTTCCTCCCTGCACGGCGCGCACCATGTCGCCCAAAAGTTTACTATCAGTATTTTTCCGCGCCACTGAGACATTGATTGCGATTTGCCACCAAGGTCGGAGAGCGACACCTGCAGCAATTTCTCAGCTGCTCGGACGACTGCTGGATCGGCCAGGTTCCCGCGGCCGAAATAGATCCCTGCGGCACCGGCCAAAATGGCAACCGCCAGCACCAGGCCGGCCTGAAGACGCTTAGCCACTTTCGGCAACCAGCGCCCTGACCGCTTCCAGGCTCGCGCGCTCCAAAGGTCTACCCAATGGCGAGGTCTTGACATTGCCACGCTCGTCGCCGGTTTCGCAGACCGCGACCCGCAACGGTGTGCCCCGCCAGTCCAGGGAGAGCACGGGGACCGTCCGGGCCTGATTCCCGTTGTAATAGACGGATTCCGACGTTTCGTACGCGATGTTACGGTTCAGCAGGAAGATTTCCAGTTCCTTGCCGCTATCCGCAAACACTTGCAGGTCGATGTCCGCGTAGCGCCCGGCGGTGCCCTTCAGTACCGGGCCGGTCAGGTAAGGCCTGAAATCTGCGAATTGCTCCATCGCCGCCAGCGCCTCGCGGCGCAGATAGCGCAGGCGGTCGCGCTGCTCCTCGCCTTGGTACAGCGATTGGTAAAGGCGCAGTTCTGCTTCGATCTCGTCGTTATTTGGCAAGAACTGGGTGTCAACAGCTCCTAACTGGCGGGCCGCCTTGCGCTTGGCCGTGGCAAAATCCTCAATACCATCTTCCGCCATGATGCGTGCCGCGGCTGCGGCGATCCGGGTGCGCATATGGTGTTGCTTGGCTTTCTGTTCCCTGGGCACTGCTGCGCTCCACGCTCTAGCGGAAACGAATGATAGCGCAACGGGGCTGCAACTGAAATGTTGTAAACTCCGTAGAGAGGCCATTTTTACGCGGATGATCGGCAAATCGGCGTCTGATAGTGCGCGTCCGAATAGCGCAGCATCACGCCCGGATGTAACCTAAGGTACTGTTCATGCATATCCATATTCTCGGCATCTGCGGCACGTTCATGGGCGGTATTGCGGCCATCGCCAGGCAGGCGGGCCACAGAGTCACCGGCTGTGATGCCAACGTCTACCCGCCGATGAGCACGCAGCTCCAGGCACAGGGTATCGATTTGATCGAAGGTTTTGGCGCAGACCAGATCAGTATGAAGCCGGACCTGTGGGTGGTCGGTAATGTCGTCTCCCGCGGCACACCCCTGATCGAGGAAATCCTGGACCAGGGCGAGCCCTATATCTCCGGGCCCCAATGGCTGGCGGAGAACGTATTGCCATCGAAGTGGGTACTTGCAGTCGCCGGCACTCATGGAAAGACAACCACCTCTTCCATGCTCGCCTGGATACTTGAGGCCGCTGGCAAGCAACCAGGCTTTCTTATCGGTGGCGTGCCGCAAGACTTCGGGGTCTCTGCCAGGCTCACCGGTTCCCGGTTTTTCGTGATCGAAGCGGACGAATACGATACGGCTTTCTTCGACAAGCGCTCCAAGTTTGTCCATTATCACCCGAAGACTGCCGTCTTGAACAACTTGGAGTTCGATCATGCAGATATCTTCAGTGATCTTGCTTCGATTGAGCAACAATTTCACCATTTCGTTCGAACAGTTCCAAGGTCGGGCCTGCTTGTCGCGAACGGAGTGGATCAGGCCTTGGAGCGTGTTATCTCTCAAGGCCGCTGGACTCCCATCGAATACTTCGACAACAGCGGCGGCTGGCAGTCCGAAGCGCTGGATGCCGATACGTTTCGCGTCAGCCTCGCCGGCGAAGAGCAGGGCACGGTGCGCTGGAATCTGACCGGACGGCACAATCGCGCCAACGCGCTGGCTGCCATCGCTGCCGCCCGCCATGCCGGGGTAGCACCGGCTGCGGCCTGTGAAGCGCTTGGACGCTTTGCCAGCGTCAAGCGGCGCATGGAGCTCCGCGGCACCGTGAGCGGCGTCGCGATATATGACGACTTCGCCCATCACCCGACGGCCATCGCCACCACGGTGGCCGGCCTGCGCCACAAGGTGGGCAGGGCACGCATCCTCGCCGTACTGGAACCCCGGTCCAACACCATGAAGCTCGGCGTAATGAAGGACGCGCTTTCCGGCAGCCTGGCCGAAGCGGATCTGGTGTATTGCTTCGGCGCAAATCTCGGTTGGAATCCAGCGGAGGCGCTCGCCCCCATGGGGTCGAAAGCCGTCTGCGAGGACAACCTTGAAGCGCTTGTAAGCCGGATCGCCGCCGATTCCGCGCCCGGTGATCAGGTCTTGGTCATGTCCAACGGCGGTTTTGGCGGCATTCACCAGAAACTGCTGGATCGGCTGAAGCTCAAATTCAAGTGTTGATCTACCTGCACGGCTTCAATAGTTCGCCCGGTTCGCACAAAGCGCAGGTGCTGAAGCGCTACATGGACGCGCACGGCCTGGGCGGGCAATATTGCTGCCCGGCCCTGCACCATCTGCCCGAACGCGCGATCACCACCATCGAAAGTGAAATCGCCAAGCACGCGAGCGATTCTGTCACGCTCGTCGGCAGCTCACTCGGCGGTTTCTACGCCACCTGTCTTGCGGAACGCCATGAGCTTCGCGCCGTCCTGATCAACCCCGCGGTCTACCCGCATCGTGGTTTGCACGAATTTCTGGGCGCGCAGGAAAACCTTTTTACCCACGAGCAATACGAGCTCACGCTGGCGCACCTGCACCAGTTGGAAGAGCTATACCAGCCCCGCATTGACCCGCAGCGCTATCTGCTGCTGGTGGAAACCCTGGACGAGCTGCTCGACTATCGCGAAGCGGTGCAGAAATATCAGGGCGCGCGCCAGGTCGTCATCGAGGGCGGCGACCACAGTCTGAAGAGTTTTCCGGAGCACATCCCGCTGATCCTCGAATTCGCGCAGCTTGCTCGGACTTGAGGCGGGTCGCGGGCGCGAAGCAGTCCCGATCTATGCCCGGCGCGGTCCCGGCATGAATCCCTTGGGCAGGCCGGCCCGGGAAATGTGGCCATAAAGTTCCGCGTCGGGCAGTGCCGCAAAAACCGTTTTGCGCACCTCGATCAGTTTGTCGATGTCGATTCCGGTATTCACCCCCATGGATTCGAACATGAATACCAGATCCTCGGTAACCACGTTGCCGGAGGCACCCGGCGCGAAGGGGCACCCGCCCAAGCCGCCCAGGGTGCTGTCGAAATTGCGCACCCCGGCCTCGTACGCCGCCAGCGCGTTGGCGAGTCCCAGGCCGCGGGTGTTATGGAAATGCGCTTCGATGTGGAAGTTCCCACCTATGGCGCTGCACACCTTGTCGAACAGCCGTTTCACCTGCGCCGGGTTGGCGTAGCCCACGGTGTCGGCGAGACTGATCGCATCGGCCCCGGCCTCGCGCAACGCAAGGGCGACGCGCACCACGTCTTCTTCGGCCACCGCACCCTGGATCGAGCAGCCGAACGCGGTGGAACAGGCGCCGATCAGCTGCGCTCGCCCGCCATTTGCCTGCGATTTCACCAAGCCGGCCATGCGGGCGAAGTCGTCGATCGCCTGCGCCGTGGTCTTGCGCACGTTGTTCATGCTGTGGGCTTCGGATACGGATATGGGCGCGACGATGCGGCGCGCCCCTGCCGCGAGGGCGCGCTCGCAGCCTTTCAGGTTGGGCACCAATACCGCCGGCGTCAGGCCGGAAACGGTGTTGGCGTAGGCGAGCACTTCGCCGGCATCGACGAACTGCGGGATCAGCTTGGCCGGAACGAAAGAGCAGACTTCGATCCGATGCACGCCGGCAGCCGCCTCGGCGCCTATCCACGCGTTCTTGGCCGCGGTCGGCATGAAGTTCTTCGTGTTCTGCAAGCCGTCGCGCAGGCCGACCTCGGTAATGGTCACATCGACTGCGCTCATAGCATTCCTTTTCGCCGGAACAGCGTTGTTTTCCCGGCGACAGTGTACCCGCCGGACCGCTGCGGTGTCAGTAGCGACAACGGCCGGAGCGAACGCTCCCATCCTTTGGAGCGGCGGAGCGTGCCTAGCGTATAATCTCGCTCCGTTGCGTCGACCCGGACGCCAATCGAACGCATCTGCCTTGCCTGTGGGCCAGGCGCCGCGGCCGCGATCGACAAACCTTTTCCCTTCGGTCCTGATCCCATGAACGTGCTGTACGAAGAGACCGGCTCCTTCAAGGTCGGCGCCGTGCTCGCCGAGAGCGACGCATCGCTGCAGGTCGAGGCGCCGCACGGGAAAAGGAGCAAGATCAAGGCGGCAAGCGTGCTGCTGCGTTTCGAAAAACCGCCGCTGTCCGAACTCATGGACAAGGCCGAAGCGCTCGCGGCCGGGATGGAGACCGACTTCCTGTGGCAATGCTGCCGCGATGCGGAGTTCAGTTTCGCCGATCTCGCGCGCGAATACTGCGGCCATGCACCCGATGCGCTGGAAGCCGCCGCCATACTGATCAAGCTGCAATCGGCGCCGATGTACTTCTATCGCAAAGGCAAGGGACGTTTTCGCGCTGCGCCCGGAGATACGCTCAAGGCTGCGCTTGCCGGCGTTGAAAAGAAACGCGCGCAGGAGGCACAGATCAGGGCGTGGTCGGATGAACTCCAGCGCGGCCGCGTACCCGACGCGCTGATGGCGATTTTGCCCCAGCTTTTGTACCAACCCGATCGCAACCGCGTCGAGACCAAAGCACTGGAGCTGGCCTGCGAAGCAAGCGGATTGTCGGCAGCAAGTCTGATCGAGCGCGCAGGCGCGCTGCCCTCCAGCCATGACTACCACCTCGGCGCGTTCCTGTTCGAATACTTCCCGCGCGAAAGCGGCGTGTTCGAGAATATCGCGGTTGACGAACCGCCCAGCCTGCCCCTGGCCGACGTGCTTGCGTTCAGCCTGGACGATGTCACCACCACCGAAATCGACGACGCGTTCTCCCTGACGCGGCTTGCCAACGGACGCTATCGGGTCGGTATCCACATCGCCGCTCCGGCGCTCGGTTTCACTCCCGGATCGGCAATGGACAAGATCGCGCGCGCACGCCTGTCCACGGCATATATACCCGGGCAGAAGATCACCATGCTGCCGCCGCAAGTGATCGAGCGATACACCCTGGCCGAGGGGCGCGAGTGCCCGGCGGTATCGCTGTACCTGGACATCAATCCGCTGTCGCATCTGGTAGAGGGCCAGGAAACCCGCGTGGAGCGGGTGAAGATCGCCGCCAATCTGCGCCATCACCAGGTGGAGGCGCTGGACGCGGCTTTTCTCGCCGGAGAGGAGCGCGGCGAACTGCCATTTGAGGCAGAGCTCTTCTTCCTGTGGAAGCTTGCGCTCGAACTGGAAGCGGCCCGAAGCAAGCAGCCGGCCGCGCATCAGGATCGCGTCGACTACAACTTCTACGTCGAGAACGAGCGTGTTCGCATTGTCGAGCGCAAGCGCGGTGCGCCGCTCGACAAGCTGGTGTCCGAACTGATGATCAGCGCCAACAACAACTGGGGCAGGCTGCTCGCCGACCGCGGCGTGCCCGCCATCTATCGCGCGCAATCCGGCGGCAAAGTACGCATGACTACCGTGCCCTCTCCCCACCAGGGCCTGGGCGTGTCGCATTACATCTGGGCCAGCTCGCCGCTGCGCCGCTACATCGATCTGTTGAATCAATGGCAGCTGCTCGCCTGTCTCGCCGGCTCCGCGCCGCCGTTCGGAAAGAATTCCGCAGACCTGCTCGCGGCGATGCGCGAGTTCGAACTGACGTATGCGGCCTACGACCATTTCCAGGGAAAGATGGAGCACTACTGGTGCCTGCGCTGGCTGCAACAGGAGCAGGTGACACTGTCGAAAGCGCAGGTGCTGCGCGATAATTTGGTCAAGTTCGAGGGAATTCCCCTGTACGTCCGGGTACCCTCGCTGCCGGATCTCGAGGTAGGCAGCCGGGTACTGCTCGAAATTGAAGGGATAGACTTGATTGATAATTCGGTCAAAGCCAGATTCAAGGAATTGGTCGAGAACTAGGAGATCATTGCAGCAATTCTCGATTAACCTCCGGGAAAAACCTTCCATCGAAAGTTAAGCTAATTTCTCTTGAAAAGCATAAAATACGTTGATTTCAAGCATTTTTGAGGTCTGATTGCGTAGCGGGCACTCAGTCGGTTCCATGACCCTGCGCTGGCCTGAATTCATGGCCGGCATGGATCCTTCGTCGCGCAGCTTGTCGCTGGCGCTGGGCGCATCCATCCTGCTGCACGCAATAGCACTCTCCATCCATTTCAAACTGCCCGAGATCATCCGCGACAAGTATGGATCGCTACCGCTGGAAGTGGTGCTCATCAACAGCAAGACCAAGGCGAGTCCGGTCGACGCGGAAGTGCAGGCGCAGGCCAATCTGGACGGCGGCGGCAATACCGACGAAGACCGCCGCGCCAAGACTCCTCTGCCGGTGCTGAAAGAAACCGAGCCCGGCGCGGATGCCAAGCGCGCGGCGCGCCGGGTGCAGGAACTGGAGGCGCAGCAGAAGAAAATGATGAGCCAAATGCAGTCCGCAAAAATCGTGACCAGCACCGAGCAGCAAAGCGCTACACCCGCAACGGAGACGCCGCAACCGCAGGCGACCGGCCAGGATCTGGCCACCAGCGCGCTCGCGATAGCGCGCATGGAAGCTCAGATTTCACGCCAGCTCGAGGAATACAACAAGCGGCCGAAAAAGGAGTTCGTGGGCTCGCGCGCGCGGGAATTCCGCTTTGCGCAATATGTAGAGGACTGGCGCCTCAAGGTCGAGCGCATCGGCAACCTCAACTATCCCGAAAGCGCGCGCGGCCGGGTGTACGGCAGCCTGATCCTCATCGTGACGATCAAGGCGGACGGAAATCTCGAATCGGTCGAGGTCAAGCGGTCCTCGGGTCATCAGGTTCTCGACCGCGCTGCCGAACGCATCGTAAAAATGGCCTCGCCCTACGCGCGCTTTCCCACCAACATCGCGCGCGACACCGACATTCTGGTCATCACCCGCACCTGGACTTTCGCTCCCGGCGACAAATTGTTCGGGGAGTGAATCGCCGCCATGCCAGACCAGTACGCCGTCATCGGCAATCCCGTCGCGCACAGCAGATCGCCGCAGATTCACGCTGAATTCGCGCGCCAGACCGGACAAGACCTGACGTATGAGCGGCTGCTCGCACCCGCGAACGGTTTTATGGAGGCGGTCAAGGCGTTCCAGGCGCGCGGCGGTCTCGGCCTGAACGTCACGCTTCCGTTCAAGGCGGAAGCGTTCGGCTACGCCACCCGGCTGTCCGGGCGCGCAAGCGCCGCGCAGGCGGTGAACACGCTCAAGTTCGAGGACGATGCGGTCTTCGGCGACAACACAGACGGTACCGGCCTGATAGGCGACATCACGCACAATCTCGGCCGCGACATCGCCGGTCGGCGCGTGCTGCTGCTGGGCGCGGGCGGTGCTGCGCGCGGCGTGATCATGCCTTTGCTGCTGCAGCAACCGGCGAGCCTGACGCTCGCCAACCGCACGCTTGCCAAGGCCCAGGCGCTGCAGCAAACAATCGGCGCCGGTCTCGAAGTTTCGACGTACGCCGAGTTGGCCGGCAGGCAGTTTGACATTGTTGTCAATGCCACTTCTGCCAGCCTGACCGGTGCGCTGCCGCAGCTGCCTTCCGGCCTGTTCGCCGGGGGCGCACTGGCCTACGACATGATGTACGGCGTCGGCGAAACGCCCTTTCTCGCATTTGCGCGGGTCGAAGGCGCGGCGCCGCTCGCGGATGGCCTGGGCATGCTGGTCGAGCAGGCGGCGGAATCCTTTTTCATCTGGCGCGGCCTGCGACCGGACACGGCGCCGGTGCTGAAACTTCTGCGGCAGACGGCGGTGTGAGCATCGCCGGAGCGCTGAGGCGCACCCTCGTCGGTGTGTGGAAAGCCTTCTGCTATACGCTCGGAATCCTGTTCATCGCCTTGCTGCTTTACCAGGGTTGGTTCGCGGCGCAGATCTGGTACTGGGCGGAGAACAATCCCCAGAGCACCAGCTTCATGCAGGCGAGGCTGGAGCGCATGCGCGAAAAGGACCCCAACGCGAAGCTGAAGCAGCAGTGGGCCAGTTATGCGCGCATCTCCGATGCGCTGAAGCGCGCGGTGATCGTGGCCGAGGACGCGAAGTTCTCCGAACACGATGGCTTCGACTGGGAGGGCATACAGAAGGCGATGGAAAAGAACCAGAAGCGCGGCAAGGTCGTCGCCGGCGGTTCCACCATCAGCCAGCAGTTGGCCAAGAATCTGTTCCTCTCCGGCGAAAAGAGCCTTTGGCGCAAAGGACAGGAAGCCGTCATCACCTGGATGCTGGAGATGTTGATGGACAAGGAACGCATTCTGGAAATCTATTTGAACGTCGCCGAATGGGGCAGCGGCGTGTTTGGCGCAGAAGCGGCGGCGCGCCATTACTACAACACCAGCGCCGCCAACCTGAGCGCCGATCAGGCGGCGCAACTGGCGGCGATGCTGCCGCGGCCGCTGTATTACGAACGCAACCGCGGCTCCGAATTCCTGCAGCGCTACAGCGAAACCATACGCGCGCGCATGCCTTCCGCGCAATTGCCGTAGCCAGTCGGGCTACGCGTTTTTCAACGCGGCACGCCTGCCGCGGCGCGCGTCGACGCCGTAAAGCAGCAGCAAACCGGCAACGAAAAAGACGCCCGTAATCAGCATCGCCAGGCGATGGTTGCCATGCGATATCCAGCTCACCGCGCCATAGGTGATGGGACCGAGGATGGAAGACAGGTTCGTCGCCAACCCCCACAGGCCGAAAAACTCGGCGCGGCGCGCCTTCGGACTCAGATAGCCGACCAGCGCGCGGCCCGCAGACTGGGAAGCACCCAGACACAAGCCGGCGAGGTTGGCCGCGATCCAGAACAAGGGCCGCGTGTCCGCCGCCCAGACGATCAGCACGGTCGCGATCCAGCCCGCGAGCGTCAGTGCGATTGCCGGAACATGGCCGATGCGATCCTGCACGTTGCCGAGAAAGAAAGCTCCCAGCGCGGCTGTGACGTTGACCACCAGCACCAGTGTCAGCGTGTCCCGGGTGCTGAAGCCCATCGCCTGCTCGGCGTAGATCGCCGCAAGAGTGATCACCGTCTGCACCCCGGCCTGGTAGAACACGATGCAGACGAGAAACCGGCGCAAGTCACGATAGCGCGCCGCATGGCGCAAGGTGTCCGCCAAACGCGCGAACGCCGACGCAAGCAGCGACGCGCCAGGCGGCAAGGGCTGCGGCAAAGCGCGTTCGCGCAGAATCACGAACGTCGGCAGGCTCGCCAGCGCAAACAGAGCGGCCGTGATGAGCATGGTCACCGGCACGAACTGCGCCGCACCACGGCCGTCGGCCTGGGCCGAAGAAACGTACGCAAGACAGGCGCCCAGCGTGAGCAAGCCGCCGACATAGCCCAGGCTCCAGCCCCAACCCGACACCTTGCCCAGGTTCCTGCCGCGTGCCAGTTCCGGCAGGAAGGCGGCCACCAGATCGCACCCTGTGCAGAAGAAGAAATTGGACACGATCACGCAGGCGACGGCGATCGCGAAATCGCCAGGGCCGGCAAAGGCGAGCGCCGCGGTGCCGAGCACGCATCCGACGGTGGTGAACGCAAGCAACCCTTTCTTGCAGGCGCGCAGATCGGCATAGGCCCCGATGACCGGAGCGGTAACGAGCACCAGCAGGTACGACAGGGACAAGGTCGCCGTCCAGGCGAAGGTCGCCCAGGGCGTGTTGCCTGCCACGACCGCGACGAAATAGGCGTTGAAGATCGCGGTAAGCACCACCGTCGTGTAGCCCGAATTGGCGAAGTCGTACATCGCCCAAGCCCAGATTTCAAGCGGGCGTGCGACCTGCCCGGCTCTGCCGTTCACACGCTGATCGTCCATATTATTGCTGCCTGGTACGTAGATGCCGTCATCATGCCCCGACTGCTAGAATCTGCCCTCGATGCAGGCACGAGAATGTATCAATCGCCTGCCGTTGAAAAGGGAGCTGACGCGATGCTAAAGGAATTCAAGGAATTCGCCATCAAGGGCAATGTAATCGATCTGGCGGTCGGCGTGATCATCGGCGCCGCGTTCGGCAAGATCGTGGATTCGGTCGTGAACGACCTGATAATGCCGGTCGTCGGGCGGGTGCTTGGCGGGTTGGATTTCTCCAACTACTTTGTCGCGCTCAAGGACATTCCGCCCGGCACCGCAGCAACGCTGGAGGCGGTCAAGAAAGCCGGCGTGCCCGTATTCGCCTACGGCAACTTCCTCACCATCTCGATCAACTTCATCATTCTCGCGTTTATTATTTTTCTGCTGGTGCGATGGATCAACAAACTGAAGCGCGCCGATGCCGCCGCACCCGCCCCAGCGCCGGCCGAACCGCCGGAAGAAGTGATGCTGCTGCGCGAAATCCGCGACAACCTCAAACCGCGCTAGCGCCGGCCTGCGTGCCGGGAAAGCTCGGCCGCGCGTGCCTGAGCGGAACTTCGCTTCGCCCGGCTACTTGGCCAGAGCCGCAAACACCGCATCTGCTGCGCTCAGGGTTTCGGCAATGTCCTTCTCGCTGTGCGCCGCGGAGACGAAACCCGCTTCATAAGCCGAAGGCGCGAAGTGCACGCCGCGATCGAGCATGGCGTGGAAGAAGCGGTTGAACAGCTCTTTGTCGCACTGCATGACTTCGGCAAAGGTCTGAGGAACGCCGGCGCGGAAATAGATGCCGAACATGCCGCCGATCGCCTGTGCCGAAAATACCACGCCGTGTTTTTTTGCCGCAGCCGCCAGACCGTCGGTCAGTGCGCGCGTACTGGCGCCGAGTTTTTCGTAAAAGCCCGGAGCCTGTACCAGCTTCAGCGTGGCCAAACCGGCTGCTACCGCCACCGGATTGCCGGACAGCGTGCCCGCCTGGTAGACGGGACCCAGCGGCGCAATTTTCTGCATGATTTCGCGCCGACCGCCGAACGCGCCCACCGGCATCCCGCCGCCTATGACTTTGCCCAGCGTAGTCAGGTCGGGCGTTATCCCGTAGCGTCCCTGTGCGCCGGTCAAACCCACGCGAAAGCCGGTCATCACCTCGTCCAATATCAGCACTGCACCGTGTTTGGTGCACAGCTCGCGCATGGCGCGCAGAAATTCGGGCTTGGGTGCGATGAGGTTCATGTTGCCGACGACCGTTTCCACGATCACCGCAGCTATATCATTGCCGCATTCGGCAAAAGTGCGCGCCAGCTGCTCCGCGTCGTTGTAGTCGAGCACCAGCGTATGGGCGGCGATTTCCGGCGGAACGCCCGAGGAACTCGGCTGGCCGAATGTGAGCGCGCCCGAGCCGGCCTTCACCAGTAATCCGTCGGCGTGGCCGTGATAACAGCCCTCGAACTTGATGAAACGGCTGCGGCCGGTATAACCGCGCGCGAGGCGCAGCGCCGTCATGGTTGCTTCGGTGCCGGAACTAACCAGACGCACCATTTCCATGCCCGGGAGCAATTTGCACAACAGTTCGGCCATTTCGATTTCGGCCTCGGTCGGAGCGCCAAAAGAGAGGCCTTTCTTGGCCGCCGCGCACAATGCGGCCACGACATCCGGGTGCGCGTGACCAGCCACCAGCGCTCCCCAGGAGCCGATGTAATCGATATAACGCCTGCCCTCGGTGTCCCACATGCAGGCGCCTTCGCCGCGCGCGATAAAGCGCGGCGCACCGCCCACGGCGCGAAACGCCCGCACCGGGGAATTGACTCCGGCGGGAATGAATTGCTGGGCTCTGGCAAATAAGGCTTCATTGCTCATTGCTGCATCCGCTGTTGTTGAGAAAGTCGGGTATAACCGGCTGCGCGCTCGGCGATGTCGCCGGCATCGAACAGGTCGCTGATCACGGCCACTGCGTCCGCCCCGGCGGCGAACACCTGGGGCGCATTTTGCAGCGTAATGCCGCCGATTGCCACAAGCGGCAGCGAAAATCTGCGCCGCGCCTCGGAAAAGATGGCGAGCGGCGCGCGCACTGCGGCAGGTTTCGTGGGGGAACTGAAAACGCTGCCGAACGCGAGGTAATCCACGTTTGCCAGCACCGCAGCCTGCGCGAGTTCGATTCTGTCATAGCAGGAGGCGCCTAGCAGCCTGGTTGGTCCCAGCTGCTTTCTCGCCGCCGCCAGGTCGCCGTCCTCGCCGCCCCAGTGCAGGCCGTCGGCATCGAGTTCCAGCGCGAGCGCGAGATCGTCGTTGACGATAAAGCAGGCATCCGCTTGCCGGCACAGCGCGGCAAGCGCGCGCCCCTGCTCGAGCCGCAGTTCGCGACCCGCGGTCTTGTTGCGGTACTGGACGACAGTGGCGCCGCCGCGCAAGGCCTGGCCGACCTTGCTCACCAGGACTTGCGTGCCGGGCTCGTCCGGGGTGACTGCGTACAAACCTGCAAGCTTGCGCTTCACGCTTCATTCCTCCGGCTTCGCTTCTTCATCCTCTGCTTCGCGCGCCCAAAAGAACCGGTCGGGGATGTGCTGTCCCATGCCTGGTCGAAAACCGGCGTTGAGCGTCTGCCAGGTGTATTCCTGCGCTTCGCGCACCGCCTCGGGGATGTCCAGGCCGTTGGCAAGCGTGGCGGCGATGGCCGAGGCCAGGGTGCAGCCGGATCCGTGATAGCTGCCGGGCAGACGCTGCCAACTGTCGCTACGGATCACGCCTTGCTGGCCATAGAGCGTGTTTACCACCTGCGGCGTATTTTCGTGCGTGCCGGTAATCAGCACGTATTCGCAACCCATCTCCAGAATGCGCTTGGCGCAATCCTCGAGCGAGCGCTCCTCGTCGCTGCCGTCGTCCGCCAGGCGCCGCGCCTCCAGGCTGTTCGGCGTGATGATGGTGGTCTGCGGTATCAGCAATTCACGCATCGCCTCGATCATGTCCTCGGTCGCCATCTCGTCGCCGCGTCCCGAAGCCAGGACGGGATCGAGGATCAGCGGCACGTCGGGATAGTCCGATACCACCTCGGCGATGGCGGCGCAATTCTCCACGCTTCCCACCATTCCGATCTTGAACGCCGCCACCGGCATGTCTTCGAGCAGCACCCGCGCCTGATCCATGACCCAATCGGCTTCGATCGCAAGAATGTCTTCGACCCCCGCGGTGTCCTGCACGGTGATGGCGGTGACGACGCTCAGCGCGTGGCATCCCATGCTCGACAAAGTGAGCAAATCGGCTTGAATGCCGGCGCCGCCGGTGGGGTCGGTTCCGGCGAAGCTCAGGACGATCGGAGGCAGGGAGGAGGGCATGGTGGGCGCCATGCTGGAACAAGACATGGCAACAAGGTAAGATGCTGCGCTATTTTAACCCAAACCGGGCACCAGAACATGAGCGCAGCATCCGCCGGCCCCGAATTCAAGACTTGGATGTGCCTGATTTGCGGCTACATCTACGACGAAGCCGCGGGCTCTCCGGGGGAGGGTATTCTCCCAGGCACGCGTTGGGACGACGTGCCAATCAACTGGACCTGCCCCGAGTGCGGTGCGCGCAAGGAAGACTTCGAGATGGTGGAAATCTAGGCCTTGTTTCTCCTGGCCTTGCCATAGCGCTCCAGCGTTCTGGCACGCGCCGCGGCGTGATCGACGACAGGCAACGGATAGTCGCGGCCCAAGATGCAGCCCGCCTTTTCCTGCTCCTCTTGTCCCATTTTCCACGGCGCGTGGATGAAACGGTCGGGAACGCGAGCGAGCTGCGGCAGATGGTTGCGAATGAATTTTCCCCGGGCGTCGAATTTCTCCGACTGGGTCACCGGATTGAAGATTCTGAAATAGGGTTGCGCGTCGCATCCGGTCGACGCCGCCCATTGCCAGCCGCCGTTGTTGGCGGCAAGGTCGTAATCGAGCAGATTGTCGGCGAAGTATTTTTCGCCCCATCGCCAGTCGATACCCAGATCCTTCACCAGAAACGAGGCGCTCACCATGCGCAGGCGATTGTGCATGAAGCCGGTCTGGTTGATCTGCTGCATGGCGGCATCCACCAGCGGATATCCGGTTCGGCCGGCGCACCAGGCGGCGAAGTAGTCCTCCCTGTTTTCGAATTCGAGCGCATCGTATTCTGGATGAAACGCCGACACCGTCACCCCAGGGTGATGCGAGAGGATGGCGAAATAGAAGTCGCGCCAGACCAGTTCGGATAGCCATGCCGCGGCGCCCCGGCTGGCCCGTGCCTGCGCCAGCGCCACCAGTCTTCGAATCGATACGGTGCCGAAGCGCAGGTGCACCGACAGGCGTGAAGAACCGTCCAGCGCGGGGAAATCCCGCGTCTCCGAGTAGGTGTCGATGCGCTTTTCGAAGTTGTGCAACAAGGTCTTCGCGCCCTTCATGCCGGCACCTGCCCGCTGTTGAGCCAGATTCGTTGCCGCAAACCCGAGATCCGGGAGCGGGGGCAGGGGCTGCCTCGGCGGCCTGGCCAGGCGTCCGAAATGCTTTTCCGTGACGAAGGGCGAGTAGGACGCGCAATCCAGCTTTTTCAGCCAAGCGTTCTTGTAGGGCGTGAACACGGAATACGGTCTGCCGCTTTGAGTGAGGAGTTCCGCACCCTCGAATATCACTTGGTCTTTGCAGGTCTGAAATTCCACGCCCTGCGCCGCGAGCGCGCCGGCGACCGCTGCGTCGCGCGCCTGCGCCGAAGGCTCGTAGTCGCGATTGGCAAAAACCGCCTGCACACCCAGCTTCGCGGCAAGCTTCGGGATTGCTTCGCGCGCCGGACCGTGCAGGACCAGCAGGCCGCCGCCGGCATCGCGCAGCGCTTCGGCCAGTTCCCGCACCGATTGCCAGATGAATTCCACGCGCCTTCCGGCTTGCGGCGGCAGCAAACGCAGGATTTCGGTGTCGAATACAAAGGCGCAGTAGACGGCCCGGCCGGTTTTCAGCGCGTGGTAAAATGCGGCATGGTCGTGCGCGCGCAGATCGCGCCGGAACCAGACTAGGGTTTTCGCGTAGAGCAGTCGGTTGTGAGCCAAAATTGTGTATGTTCCGCCAGAAGGTTTAAAATAGCACAGTGGCGATCGATCTCACCCACCATTTTCTGATTGCGATGCCGAATATGGTGGATCCCTATTTTGCAAAATCCCTCACCTTTATCTGCGAACACAATGATCAGGGCGCGCTGGGGGTGGTGATCAATCGCCCCATCGACCTGAGCCTCCAGGCGCTGTTCGAGCGCATCAATATCAAGCTGGAACCGCACGAACTCCACGATCTCCCCGTCTATTTCGGCGGACCCGTTCAAACCGACCGGGGTTTCGTGCTGCACCAGCCTGTCGGGGACTGGCACTCGACGTTGAAGATCGGAGACAGCCTCGGCCTCACGACATCCAAAGACATACTCGAAGCGGTGGGCAAGGGCAACGGTCCGGCCAAGATGCTGGTCACTCTGGGCTACTCCGGCTGGGCGGCGGGGCAACTCGAGCACGAGCTGGGGCAGAACGCGTGGCTGAGCGTGGATGCGGGCGAGCAGATCATTTTCGACTTGCCGGCCGAGGAGAAATTGCCCGCAGCGATGGAACTGCTGGGTGTGGATTTCGCCAGCCTGTCCGAGGACGCGGGACATGCTTGAGGCGCATATGGGGGCAGGAAGAGACCGGGATCCGCTGCACATCGCTGCACCAGACGCAGCTTCCGGGAGCGCATTGCTTCCCTTGAAGTCGGTATCCGGCACCGTGCTGGCCTTTGACTTCGGAGAAAAGTTTACCGGCGTCGCCGTGGGCGAATCGAGCATAGCCGCGGCGCATCCGCTGACGCTGATCACGGCCGAGGGCAAAGCGCAGCGCATGGACCAGATTGCCGCGCTCGTCGCCGAATGGAAGCCCGTCTTTCTGGTGGTGGGGCTGCCCCTGTCGATGGACGGCACGGAACACGAAATGACCCGGCGCTGTCGCCGCTTTGCGCGGCAGCTGGAGTCGCGCTTCAGCCTGCCGGTCAGGCTGGTGGACGAGCGCCTGAGTTCGGCTTCGGCGGAAGAAGCGTTGCGCGCAACCGGAAAAGGCGGGCGCAAGCACAAGCTGCACGCGCACCAAATATCGGCACAAATCATTTTACAAAGCTATTTCGATGACCCTGGCTCTTCCTGATCCCGAAACGCTGTGCGCCTCGTTGGTGCAGCAGTTGAAACCGCACGTGACCGCGGACACCGCGCTGGTCGGCATTCATACCGGCGGCGTCTGGCTGGCCGAAGAGTTGCATTCCGCGCTCGGCATTTCGCTGCCGCTGGGCCTGCTCGATATTTCGTTCTACCGCGACGACTTCGACAAGACCGGCCTGCATCCACAGATAAAGCCGACGCAGATTCCTTTCGATGTCGACGGCCGCCATATCGTGCTGGTCGACGACGTGCTCTACACCGGCCGCACGGTGCGCGGGGCGATGAACGAACTGTTCGACTACGGCCGGCCGGCGTCGATCAGTCTCGCCGTGCTGATCGACCGCGGCGGGCGCGAATTGCCGGTCGCCGCACAATACATAGGCGCCAGGCTGGAGCTTCCGCCTGGACCCATGCTGGTTCTGGACCGGGATGAATTTGGCAAACTCAGGTTGAAAATGGATGCGTAACCCACAATTAAACGAAAAAGGCGAACTGCAGCACCTTCTTACCATCGAAGGTCTGCCGCGGGAGACTCTTACCCACATTCTGGATACCGCTACTTCTTTCGTCGGCGTCACCGCGCGCGAGGTGAAGAAGGTCCCGCTGCTCCGGGGAAAATCGGTGTTCAATCTGTTCTTCGAGAACTCGACTCGAACGCGCACCACGTTCGAGATTGCCGCCAAGCGCCTGTCGGCGGACGTCATCAACCTCAATATCGCGATCTCCTCGCATACCAAGGGCGAGACCCTGCTCGACACGGTGGACAATCTCTCGGCGATGCACGCGGACATGTTCGTGGTCCGGCACGCGCAGAGCGGCGCGCCGCATCTGATCGCGAGCCATGTTGCCAGCCACCTGCACGTGGTCAACGCAGGCGACGGCCGCCACGCCCATCCGACCCAGGGCCTGCTCGATCTCTACACCATCCGCCACTTCAAGAAGGATTTCACGCGCCTTTCGGTGGCGATCGTCGGCGACGTGCTGCATTCGCGCGTGGCGCGCTCACTCATCCACGCCCTCACCATCATGGGCACGCCAGATATACGCGTGATCGGACCCATGACCCTGATTCCGTCCGGAGTGGAAAAGCTGGGCGTCACGGTGTATCACGACCTTGAAAAAGGCCTGCGCGACGTCGACGTGGTGGTGATGCTGCGCCTGCAAAGCGAGCGCATGCGCGGCGCGCTGCTGCCTTCGGCGCAGGAATTCTTCAAATACTACGGCCTGACCCCGGAAAAACTGGCTCTGGCCAAACCCGACGCCATCGTCATGCACCCGGGGCCGTTGAACCGCGGCGTGGAGATCGACTCGGCGGTCGCCGACGGCGCGCATGCGGTCATCCTGTCGCAGGTGACGTTCGGCATCGCCGTCAGGATGGCGGTGATGAGCATACTGGCGGGGAACTGAATCAGATGAAAATTCATATCAAGAATGGTCGCCTGATCGACCCCAAGAACAACATCGACGCCAGGACCGACGTTTATGTCGCGGTCGACCTCGCGGCGCGCCTGCGCGAGCCGGGCTTCGAATACAAAGCGACGCTCGAATCGGAAATGTTGGCCGCGGTCGCGGGCGGCGTAACCAGCCTCGCCTGTCCGCCCGATACCGACCCACCGCTGGATGAACCCGGGCTGGTGGAAATGCTCAAGCACCGCGCCAAGACGCTCAATCTGGCGCACGTGTACCCGATCGGCGCGCTCACCATCGGCCTGGCCGGCGAACAGCTTACCGAGATGGCGGAATTGCGCGACGCCGGCTGCGTCGGCTTCTCCCATGCCGATGTGCCGCTGAAGGACAATCAGGTGCTGTGGCGCGCGCTGCAATATGCCGCCACATTCGGTTTTTGCGTCTGGCTGCGCCCGCAGGACGGTTACCTGTCGAAAGACGGCGTCGCGCACGACGGTGAAGTGGCGACACGTTTGGGTTTGCCGGGGATCCCCGCCTTTGCCGAGACCATCGCCATTGCGACCATCATCGAAGTGACGCGCGCCACCGGCGCACGAGTCCACCTGTGCCGCCTGTCGACCCGCGAAGGCGTGGCGATGGTGCGCGCGGCCAAGCGCGAGGGGCTGAAGCTGAGCTGCGATGCCGGCATCCACCACGCGCACCTGTCGGAAATGGACCTGGGCTACTTCGATTCGCATTGCCACCTGTCGCCGCCGCTGCGCAGCGGGCGCGATCGCGACGCCCTGCGCGAGGGGCTGAAGGACGGCACCATCGATGCGCTCTGCTCCGACCATACGCCCGTGGACGAGGACTCCAAGCTGCTGCCATTCGGCGAATCGGAAGCCGGTGCGACGGGTCTGGAACTTTTGCTGCCACTCACGTTGAAATGGGCGATTGAAATGAAGGTACCGCTGGTTCAGGCGCTCGCCCGCGTCACGCATGACGCTGCACGGGTGCTCAACCTGGACAGCGGTCATCTGTCCGTCGGCCATACGGCGGATATCTGCATATTCGATGCGGAAGAGTATCGGAAGGTGAGCGCAGCCGGGCTGAGAAGCCAGGGCAAGAACACGCCCTTTCTCGGGATCGAGTTGCCAGGCAAGGTGCGCTATACGCTGGTGCAGGGCCAGATCGTCTACGACGCCAAGACCGACTGAACACGGTCTGAAGCAGGCGCGGAAATACTACGCGCCGCCGACCTCGAGCAGGACCGCGGGGTCCAGCCCCGCCACCGCCACGAACACCGTCTTGCGGCGCGAGCTTGCTCCCCGAACTATGCTCACCTGAGCCCGCCTCACACCCAGGCGCGATGCAAGAAACTCGATCAGGCATTCATTCGCTTTCCCGTCCACGGGGGGCGAGGCCAGGCGCAACTTGAGACAATCGCCATGCAATCCGGAAATTTCGGTGCGTTTCGCGCCGGGCTGGGCGTGGATCTGAATGGTGACGCCGTCGCCGCCGGTCTTGTACCAGCTCAAAGCAGCAGCGACACCGAGCGCGCGACGTATTCCAGTGGAATCAAAAGCAGCTGCGCCGCGACCAGCGCAAACAGCGGCGACAGATCCACGTTGCCTATGGGCGGAATCAAGCGACGGAACGGCCGCAAGAAAGGGCCGGTAAGCGTATTGAACAGCGGCGCCAGCGGTGCATAAGGATTGATCCAGCTGATCACCGCCTGAATCAGGATAACGCCGATCAGGAGATACAGGCTGAAGCGCGCCAGTTCGAGCAGGCCGAGGCTGAAGAAAATCCCCACCGCCAGTCCGGAGGTCCCGACCACGCTTCCCCCCCTGAGAAAATAGAGCAGAAACAGCAGCAGCGCTTCAAGCAGCCATGCGAGCAGAAAACTGGCCATATCCAGTCCGAACATGCCCGGAATGAAACGACGCGCCGGCAGGACCAGCCAGTTGGTCAGGGCGGTGACGAACTGGCCCAGAGGATTGCGAAACGGCGCGCGCAGCAATTGCAGATAAAAGCGCGCCAGCAGCACGAAGACGAAGAACCCGAAGACCGTGTCCAGCAGAAAACGCAGAATCTGGTTGAGCATTTATGTCTCCCTGCCCAGTTGTTCGCCCAGCTCGTGGGCGCGCTCGTTGGCCGTGTGCAGCGCGCGCACGATCAGGTCCTTGACCCGGTCGGACTCCATGCTGGCAAGCGCGCGCTCGGTGGTTCCGCCCTTGGAGGTGACGCGCTCGCGCAGCAGCTTCACGTCTTCCGGACTCTGCGCGGCGAGCCTGGCGGTGCCGAGAAAAGTCTCCACCGCCAGTTTGCGCGCATCGGCGGCGGAGAAGCCCATTTCACGCGCCGACTGCTGCAGCGCCTCGATAAAGTAGAACACGTAAGCCGGGCCGCTGCCCGAAATCGCGGTGACGGGATCCAGCATGGCCTCCTCGGCGACCCAGAGCGTGGACCCGACGGCGCCCAAGATCGATTCGGCCTGGGCCCGCTGGTCGGCGCCGACCTCGACGGCCGCATACAGGCCGCTGAACCCGGCGCCGATGAGCGCCGGAGTATTCGGCATGCAGCGCACCAAGGTGCGGTAGCCACCCAGCCAGCGCGACAAATCAACGAGGCGGATGCCTGCCGCAATGGTGATCACCAGTTGGCGTTCGAGCAGTGTTCGCAAAGACTCCGCTGCGGCCCGCATTTGCTGCGGCTTCACCGCCAGCACCACCACGTCGCCGAGCGGCGCGCCGACGCTGACTGCGCAGTCGACACCGTGCCGGACGGCCAGTCGCTCGCGCGCCTCGGCCTGAATCTCTACCACTCGAATAGCGCTGCCCGCGTGTCCCTTGGCAACGAGCCCACCGATCAGGGCTGCAGCCATGTTCCCGCCGCCGATGAAGGTAATGTTCACGTCTTGACCCTTTCGCCGAAAATGGCGGTACCTACGCGCACGATGGTAGCGCCTTCCATGACCGCCGCCTCCAGATCCTGCGACATTCCCATCGACAGGGTGTCCAGTCCGAAGCCCGCGCCGTTCAATTCCTCCTGCAGCAGGCGCAGACTGCGAAAGCGCCCGCGTTGCAGATCGACGTTGTCGCTGGGCTCTGGAACGGCCATCAGGCCGCGCAGCCTGAGCCGTGGCAACGCACGCACGGTCTCCGCCAGCGCGCGCACCTCTTCCGGCGCCACGCCGCTCTTGCTTGCTTCGCCGCTGACGTTAACCTGCAGGCAGATCTCGAGCGGCGCGAGTTGCTCCGGGCGCGCCTGCGAGAGGCGCTGCGCGATTTTTTCGCGCGCAACCGAGTGCACCCAGTCGAAATGCTCAGCGATCAAGCGCGTCTTGTTGCTCTGGATCGGCCCGATGAAGTGCCAGATGAGCGGCAGCGCACGCAGGGCGGCGGTCTTCTCCACTCCTTCCTGAACGTAATTTTCGCCGAATTCTCGCTGCCCTGCGCCATGCGCGGCACGAACCGCGTCCGCCGCGAAAGTCTTGCTCACAGCCAGCAGGGTGATCGCGCCGGGGTCCCGGCCCGCCGCGCGCGCCACGGCGGCGATGCGCGCTCTTACGACTTGCAAGTTACTCTCGATTGAGGACATAATTTGCCGCGGGCGTGAGCGCGGGAAACCGGCGACAAATCGCTCTCACTCGGTCGGCTGCGTTCCCGCCTGGCGCATCGTTTAGCATGGAGCGATTATAGATGGATATCTCTGAACTGCTTGCCTTCGTGGTCAAGAACAAGGCATCCGACCTGCACCTTTCGTCCGGCCTGCCGCCGATGATCCGCGTGCACGGCGACATCAAGCGCATCAATTTGCCGGCGATGGACCACAAAGATGTCCACGGCATGATTTATGACATCATGAACGACGGCCAGCGCAAGTTCTACGAGGAAAACCTCGAATGCGACTTCTCCTTCGCCATCCCCGGGCTCGCGCGATTCCGCGTCAACGCGTTCGTGCAAAACCGCGGCGCAGGCGCCGTTATGCGGACCATTCCGTCGAAGATTCTGTCGCTCGCCGACCTGAAGTGCCCCAAGATATTTGAATCTATCGCGGACCAGCCGCGGGGCGTAGTGCTGGTTACTGGGCCGACCGGCTCGGGCAAATCGACCACGCTGGCGGCGATGGTCAATCACAAGAACGAAACCGAGGAAGGGCACATCCTCACTATCGAGGATCCGATCGAATTCGTGCACGAATCGAAAAAATGCCTGATCAACCAGCGCGAGGTTGGACCGCACACGCTTTCGTTCAACAATGCGCTGCGTTCGGCGCTGCGCCAGGACCCGGACGTGATTCTGGTGGGCGAAATGCGCGACCTTGAGACCATCCGTCTGGCGCTGTCCGGCGCGGAAACGGGCCACCTCGTTTTTGGCACGCTGCACACCAGTTCGGCCGCGAAGACCATCGACCGTATCGTTGACGTGTTCCCCGCGGCGGAAAAAGACATGATACGAGCGATGATCTCCACTTCGCTGAAGGCGATCATTTCGCAAACGCTGCTGAAAACCAAGGACGGTGCGGGACGGGTTGCTGCGCACGAAATCATGATCGGCACGCCGGCCATCAACAACCTGATCCGCGAGGCCAAGATCGCGCAGATGTACTCGGCCATCCAGACGGGCCAGCAGTTTGGCATGAAAACGCTGGATCAAGATCTGCAGGAATTGGTGAAAAAGGGCGTGATTTCAATCGCCGAAGCGCGCAGCAAGGCCGCCAATAAAGATACCTTCCCCGGCTAGAGTTGCATAAAATAGCGGGCCTGTTTGGACGAATTTGCGAGTGAGGTGAGCGATGGATAGCGGCCAGTCAACAAAATTCATGTACGACCTCTTGCGGCTGATGCTGAGCAAGAAGGGATCCGATTTGTTCATTACCGCCGATTTTCCGCCGGCGATGAAACTGGACGGAAAAATGACGCCGGTCATGGATCAAAAACTTACCGGACAGCACACCGCCGACCTGGTGCGCGCGATCATGAACGACAAGCAGGCGGCCGAATTCGAGGCAACCAAGGAGTGCAACTTCGCCATCGCCCCCGCGGGGATCGGCAGATTCCGCGTCAATTGCTTTGTGCAGCAGGGCAAGATCGGCATGGTGCTGCGCACAATCACAACGTCGATTCCCAAGTTCGAGGACCTGGGACTGCCGCCGGTGCTGAAAGACGTGGTCATGAACAAGCGCGGCCTGGTGATCATGGTGGGTGGAACCGGTTCGGGCAAGTCGACCACGCTCGCGGCGATGATCGGCTACCGCAACCACAACAGTTACGGCCACATCATCACCATAGAGGACCCGGTGGAGTACGTGCACCCGCACGTCAACTGTCTGATTACGCAGCGCGAGGTCGGAGTGGACACCGCCTCCTGGGAGGCCGCGCTGCACAACACCCTGCGCCAGGCCCCGGACGTGATCCTGATCGGCGAAATCCGCTCGCGCGAGACAATGGAACACGCGGTGGCCTTTGCCGAAACCGGCCACTTGTGCATGGGAACCCTGCACGCCAACAGCGCCAACCAAGCGCTGGATCGCATCGTCAACTTCTTTCCCGAGGAGCGTCGCGCGCAATTGCTGATGGATCTCTCGCTCAACCTCAAGGCGCTGGTATCACAGCGGTTGATCCCGCTGAAGGAGGGCAAGGGGCGCGCCGCCGCGATCGAGATCATGCTCAACTCGCCGCTGATAGCCGACCTGATCTTCAAGGGTGAGGTGCACGAGATCAAGGAAATCATGAAGAAATCGCGCGAACTGGGCATGCAGACCTTCGACCAAGCCCTGTTCGATCTGTATGAGGAAGGCAAGATCAGCTACGAGGACGCCTTACGCAACGCCGACTCGGTCAACGACCTGCGCCTCAACATCAAACTGCACGGCAAGGAATCGAAGAACCGCGACATCAGCGCCGGCATTGAGCACCTGAACATCGTCTGACACCGGCGTGATCCGGGCTTTGCCGCGGTGAAGCCGGCTAGATATCGAGCCGCGCGATGAGGGCGTTGCTTTCGATGAACAAGCGGCGCGGCTCCACGTCGTCTCCCATGAGCTTGGAGAAAATCTCGTCGGCGGCAATGCCGTCCTCGATCTGCACGCGCAGCAGGCGCCGCTTGGTCGGGTCCATGGTGGTTTCCCACAGTTGCTCCGGGTTCATTTCCCCTAGGCCTTTGTATCGCTGCAGCGCCGCGTTCTTTTCGACCTCCTGCAGCAGCCAGGTCATTACCTCGCCGAAATCCTTGACCGGCTGCTGCTTCTCTCCGCGGCTGGCGAATGCGCCCGGGCCGATCAGCCCGTGCAGCAATTGCGCGGTACCGAGCAGCTGCTGATAATCGCCGGAGAGCAGGAAATCCTGGTCGATGACACATCTGCGGCTATTGCCATGGACGCTGCGCTCTATGAGCAGCCGGTACCTTTCGTTCTTCTCGTCAAACCTTGGCGTAACCACCATTTCCTTGTCGGCGAGAACCCGCTGCAGGCGCTCGGCGCTGGCGCGCGCCGTGTCCTCGCCATGCAGGTCCAGCTTCAGCCCGTTTTTGAGAATCTCGACCAGAACGTCGCGGTCTATCAGCCGGGCGATGCGATCGATCACGGCGCGCGCAAGCAAATACGAACTCGCAAGCTGCTGCAATGCCTCGCCGGATACCGGCTGGCCATCCTCCTGGGGCATCAGCGTCGCGCCCACCAAGGCCTGCTTCAGCATGTGCTGCGATAACTCATGCTCGTCCTTGAGGTAGCGTTCGTCCTTGCCAATCTTGGCCTTGAACAGCGGCGGCTGGGCAATATAGATGTGGCCGCGCTCGACCAGGTCCGGCATTTGCCTGTAGAAAAATGTGAGCAGCAACGTGCGGATATGGGCCCCGTCGACGTCGGCGTCGGTCATGATTATGATGCGGTGATAGCGCAATTTGGCGAGGTTGTAATCGTCCTTGATCCCGGTCCCAAGGGCGGTGATCAGGGTGGCGATTTCCGCAGACGAGATGAGCTTGTCGAAACGCGCCTTCTCCACGTTGAGTATCTTGCCCTTAAGCGGCAGGATCGCCTGAAACTTGCGGTCGCGCCCCTGCTTGGCAGAACCGCCCGCGGAGTCTCCTTCCACGAGGTAGATTTCGCACAGCGCCGGGTCCTTTTCCTGGCAGTCGGCGAGCTTGCCGGGCAAGCCCATGCCGTCCAGAACACCCTTTCGCCGCGTCATTTCTCGCGCCTTTCTCGCCGCCTCCCGCGCGCGCGCCGCGTCGACGATCTTGGCGGTAATGGTTTTTGCATCTGCGGGCCGCTCAAGCAGAAACTCCGCCAGCTTGGCCGCCACGACTTCCTGTACCACCGGCTGGACTTCCGAACTCACCAACTTGTCCTTGGTCTGCGAGGAAAATTTCGGCTCCGGCACTTTCACCGAAAGCACGCAACTCAGGCCCTCGCGCATGTCCTCGCCGGTGGTCTCGACTTTGGCTTTCTTCGCCAGTTCCTGGGCCTCGATGTACTGATTCAGCGTGCGCGTCATCGCCGCTCGCAACCCGGTCAGGTGGGTGCCGCCGTCGCGCTGCGGAATGTTGTTGGTGAAGCAAAGCACCTGCTCTTGATATGAATCGTTCCACTGCATCGCCACCTCGACGACGATGCCCTCCTTTTCACCGACGGCATGAAAAATGTTGCCGTGCAGAACCGTCTTGTTGCGGTTGATGAACTCGACAAAACCCTTTACGCCTCCGGCAAAAGCAAAATTCTCTTCCTTGCCCGCCAGCTGGTCCACCAACCGGATCTTGACGCCGTTATTGAGAAATGAGAGTTCGCGCAGCCGCTTTGCCAGAATGTCGTAGTGATATTCGACCGCACTGAAAGTGCCGGTACTTGCCAGAAAATGAACTTCTGTGCCTCGGCGCTCAGTGGTGCCGGTTTGCTGCAGCGGCGCCACCGGGACGCCATGGCGAAATTCCATGCTGTGGGTCTTGCCCTCGCGCCGAATGGTAAGTCGCAGCCATTCCGACAGGGCGTTTACCACAGACACGCCGACGCCGTGCAGTCCACCTGAAATCTTGTACGAGTTGTTGTCGAATTTTCCTCCGGCATGCAGCTCGGTCATGACGATTTCTGCGGTCGAGCGTCCCTCCTCGTCATCCGGATGCTTCCCGGTCGGAATGCCGCGCCCATTGTCGGTTACGCTGATGGAGTTGTCGCTGTGTATGGTCACCGTGATGTCGTCGCAATATCCGGCTAGAGCCTCGTCGATCGCGTTATCCACCACCTCAAACACCATGTGGTGCAGTCCGGTGCCATCCGAGGTGTCCCCTATATACATGCCCGGACGCTTGCGCACCGCATCCAACCCCTTGAGTACCTTGATGCTGCTTTCTTCGTAGTCGCCGTTGCCGACATGCTGCGGATTGGTTTTATCGTTCATTCCCGTTCTTCTTTTGCCCTGCGTTGCACTTCTTCAAGGTGTAAAAAATTGGCTACTTCTGCCTGTATCGTTCAAATGCGCATCGGCATGACGACGTATTTGAAATTGTCGTTTCCGGGAACGGTAATCAGGGCGCTCGAGTTGGCGTCGCCCAAAGCGCACTCGACCTGCTCGCAGTCGAGGTTGTTGAGCACGTCCTGCAGATAATTGACGTTGAATCCTATATCCAGGGCATCTCCTGCATAGTCGACGTCGAGTTCCTCCTGCGCCTCTTCCTGCTCGTTGTTGCTACAAATGATCTTCAGGCTGCCATCGACCAGTACCCAGCGCACACCCTTGAATTTTTCGTTAGTAAGAATGGCTGCGCGCTGCAATGCCTGCAGCAGGACCACTCGATTGAGCAATAATTTTTTGTTGTGCGTGGTCGGAATGACCCGGGTGTAATCGGGAAACTTTCCGTCTACGAGTTTCGAGATCAAAACTATGCCGCCGAAGGAAAAGCGCGCCTGGGTAGGCGACAATTCCACTTCTACCGGGTCGTCGCTGTCGGACATGAGTTTGGACAATTCCAGGATGGTCTTGCGCGGCAGAATCACCTCCTGCGTGCCTTCCGTCTTGTGCGCAGCACTCGCGAGCGCCAGACGGTGGCCGTCCGTGGCCACTACGGTGATTTTATCTCCACCGGTAACAAGCAAAAGGCCGTTCAGGTAGTAGCGAATATCCTGCTGCGCCATGGCATACTGCACTGAAAGAAACAATTCCTTCAGCACCTTCTGCTGCAGCGTCATTTTTGTGCTGGCGCCCTCGGCGAGCGATAATTTAGGAAAATCCTCTGCCGGCAGGGTTTGCAGATTGAAGCGGCTCTTGGCGGCTTTGACCTGAAGTTTCTTTTCCTGCAGAGCCAGGGTTACCTCTGACTGTTCGGGCAACGCGCGCAGAATATCGAGCAATTTTCTCGCTCCGACCGTGATCGCTTTTTCGTCCCCCGGATTATCGCAAACGGTCCGGGCAGATATTTGAATCTCAATGTCCGTGGCAACGATGGTTATTTCGTTGCCCTTGCGCTCCAGCAGGACGTTGGAAAGGATGGGGAGGGTATGGCGCCGTTCGATTATTCCGGAAACAGCATAAAGCGGCTCCAGTAGGGTCTCCCTATTTATCTTTATAGTATTCATTATATTTTCCTGATAATGATGATAATGCGGCCTGTTTCCGTGGATATCTCTGCATTTTCATTTGTATTCATGCTTCTGCAACAGCTTTTTCGTCTGTACAAGCCTGTGGGCCTTTTTTTATTGTTTGTGGGTTCTTTCTAGAATCCTGAAAATTATCGAATAATCCACAGGAAGTCACTGACTTGTTCCCTAACTTTGTCATCCTTTGAGCACCTGTTCCAATACGTGATAATCGTGATTGATCTCGGTATGTTTCTCGCGCAAAGACGCAATCATGCGGCAGGCGTGAAGCACCGTCGTGTGATCGCGGTTGCCAAAAGCGTCGCCTATGTCCGGCAGGCTATGCTGGGTCAGGTCCTTAGCCAGCGCCATCGCCATCTGGCGCGGCCGGGCCACGTTACGACTGCGCTTCTTTGAGTGCATGTCGGAGATCTTGATCTTGTAAAAGTCTGCCACCGTCTTCTGGATATTATCGATGGAAATCTGCCGATTCTGCACCGACAGGAGATCCTTAAGCGCTTCCTTGGCCAAGTCGAGGGATATGTCCTTGCCGTTGAAACGAGAAAACGCGACCACGCTTTTCAGCGCGCCTTCGAGTTCGCGCACATTGGAACGGATATGTTTGGCGATGAAGAAGGCCACTTCCTCATTCAATCGCACCGAGATGGCTTCTGCCTTCTTCAGTACGATGGCCACGCGCATCTCCTGCTCAGGCGGTTCAATGCCGACCGAAAGGCCCCAGGAAAAGCGCGATTTCAGGCGCTCTTCTATGCCGCTGATGTCCTTGGGATAGGTGTCGCAGGTAATGATTACCTGCTTATGTGCCTCGATCAGCGCGTTGAAGGCATAAAAGAATTCTTCCTGGGTTCTATCCTTGCCGCTGAAGAACTGAATGTCGTCGATCAGCAGCAGATCGAGCGAATGGTAATAGCGCTTGAAATCGTCGAAGGATTTCTGGTGGTAGGCCCGCACCACGTCCGAGATGTACTGGGCAGCATGCAGATAGCGGACTTTCGCCGTAGGGTGTTGCGCGAGGACGTTGTTGCCGACAGCATGTATAAGGTGGGTCTTGCCCAAACCCACCCCGCCGTAGACGAATAGTGGATTGTAGGATGTGCCGGGATGTTCGGATACCTGCAGTCCGGCGGCGCGCGCCAGTTGGTATATATGCTGCGGCCGCAGGATTCGTGGCGGGACCTGGCGCGGAAGACTCGGTCTTGCTCATCGCCAGGCTGACGCGGATGGGCGAGGAAAAATACTCGGCCGCCATCGCCTCGATGCGGGCGAGGTAGCGGTTTTTGATCCAGTCCAGGACGAAGCGGTTCGGCGCTAGGATAGCAAGCTGCCCGGAAGGCGTCTTGCTGTCGAGTCGGAGGGGCTTGATCCAGGTATTGAACTGCTGTGCCGGGAGCTCATTTTCTAAGCGGCTCAGGCAGGAAAGCCAGAATCTTTCCATAGCCCTGTTTTAAAGAGTAAAGAAACTTGGAATAAGTGATGGAAACCAGCACGTATTTTAGTCCTTCACGGCGAAGTTATCCACAGGCATTTATTCATCCAGGCCCCATAGCGTCATTGACAGCAAATGCCAAACTGAGGTTAAATGCTTGGTTCTGTCGTAAGCAAGAAAGAATTCCAAAATGAAGCGCACTTATCAGCCCTCCGTAATTCGCAGGAAACGCACCCACGGCTTTCTTGTGCGCATGCGTACCCGCGGCGGTCGCGCGGTCATTCGCGCTCGCCGGGCGCGAGGCCGAGCCCGCCTTTCGGTTTGAGGTCTAGCTCCCAGTACGGTTTTCCCAGGGAGCGCCGGCTGCGCCGCAAGGCCCAGATCACCTCAGTGCTAGCACGCGCTCGCGCCACAGGCGCGGGCAGCCTGAAACTGCACTCCGTGCCCAACGACAGTTGTCCGCGCTTGGGCGTAATCGCAGGCCGGCACGCTTGGCCGCGAGCGGTGGACCGCAACCGCTTCCGGCGTCTGGCGCGCGAAGCCTTCCGCCTGCTGCAGCCCAAGCTGCAGCAACGCGACTATATAATCAGAGCGCGAAACCCCCAACCAGGCGCGCCAAGCAGCGTCGAGATCAAGAAACTGCTAGAAGCCTGGTGCAGGACCGACGCGGGGTAGGAAGTATGGTAATGAGCAAGCTTCTCCTGGCCTTGATCAAAGCGTATCGTTACTGTTTGAGCCCGCTGCTCGGACCCAGTTGCCGCTTTTTTCCCTCCTGCTCGGAGTTTGCCGCTGAAGCGATCGACAAACATGGTGCCATTCATGGTGGCTGGCTTGCGCTCAAGCGCATTGCACGCTGTCACCCCTGGCACCCCGGTGGTTATGACCCAGTTCCCTGAGCCTCTATGGATACGCAACGCCTGATCCTGTTTTTCGTGTTCTCGTTTTCCCTCCTACTCCTTTGGGATGCGTGGCAGAAGGAGAACCGGCCACCGCCGCAGACGATCGCAAAACAAAACCCGGCGCAGGTGGCCGTCCCCAGCCCGAGCGCGCCCGCGCCTGTGACACCTTCAGCGCAAGCGAAGCCGGGCGAGGCGATTCCCCCGAGTTCGGCGGCGCCGGCCCAGAGCGAAAGACTCAAGGTAAAGACGGATTACCTGGTCGCGGATATCGATCTGCGCGGCGGCGATATCGTGCGCCTGGAGTTTCTGAAGCAGAAAGACACCCTGGACGAAAAGCTCAATTTTGTGCTGCTGACGCCGGAGCATCACTATGCTGCGCAGAGCGGTTTGGTCGGCCCCGGACTTCCAACGCACAAGACCACCTACAGCGCCAATGCAAGAGAGTATGCGCTCACAGATGGCCAGGAAAAGCTGCAGGTGCGGCTGGAGGCGCCAGGACCGGAAGGCGTGAAAACCGCTAAGACACTCACCTTTCATCGCTCCAGCTACGTCATCGATGTCAGCCACGAACTGGTCAATGGCAGCGCCGCACCCATCACCGCCCACGCCTATTTTCAGTTGTTGCGCGACGGCAAGGCGCCCCCGGGTGACAGCGCTATGGTCAACACTTACACCGGCGCGGCGATCTATACCGAAGAGGAAAAATTTCAGAAACTCGCGTTTGGCGACCTGGATAAGGGCAAGGCCGCCGTCGCGAAACCCACCGACAACGGTTGGATAGCGATGCTGCAGCACTACTTCGTCAGCGCCTGGCTGCCGGGCGAAAAGGGGCAGCGCGAGTATTACGCGAAACGACTGGAAGACAACCTTTATTCCGTCGGCGTGATCGTTCCGGTGGCAGCGATTGCGCCCAAGGCCAGCGGCAGCGTCTCAGCTTCGCTTTATGCCGGGCCGCAGGAGCAGGACGCGCTGAAGAGCATCGCCCCCGGGCTTGATCTGGTGGTCGATTACGGCTGGCTGACCGTGGTTGCGGCCCCGTTGTTCTGGCTGCTGCAGTTCCTGTACAAATGGGTGGCCAACTGGGGTGTGGCCATCATTCTGCTCACGGTGCTGATCAAGGCGGTCTTCTTCCCGCTTTCCGCCGCCAGCTACAAGTCCATGGCAAAGATGAAGCTGGTGACTCCGAGGATGACGAAACTGCGCGAGCAGTACGGCAACGACAGGGCGCGCCTGAACCAGGCCATGATGGAGTTGTACAAAACCGAGAAGATCAATCCTTTGGGCGGCTGCCTGCCCATCCTTGTGCAAATTCCGGTTTTCATCTCGCTCTATTGGGTGCTGCTCGCCAGCGTCGAACTGCGCCATGCTTCGTGGTTCTGGATCCACGACTTGGCGGCGCCGGACAAGATGTTCACGATCCCTGGAATCAACATGCCCGTCGGTGTCCTCCCGATCGTAATGATGATAACAATGATCTTCCAAACCAAGATGAATCCGACGCCGCCAGATCCGGTCCAAGCCAAGGTCATGCAGATCATGCCGTTCGCGTTCGGCGTCATGTTCTTTTTCTTTCCTGCGGGGCTGGTACTGTATTGGGTAGTCAACAACGTTCTGTCCATCGCGCAGCAATGGCAGATCACCCGCATGATCGAAGGCGGAAAACCCCTCGCACGCCGCTGACGCCCAGGTCGCCGTTGTCCTGTCTGAAAGCGACGCACATTTCAGGTTGGCGTTCTTGTTCTTGTAGGAGCGATAGTCCGTGACTCAGCCGGATGACCCGATCGCGGCAATAGCCACGGCGCCAGGGCGCGGCGGTATTGGCGTAGTGCGGGTGTCGGGTGGGCGGCTCGCGCCGATGGTCCGTGCGCTGCTGGGCAAGATCCCTGCGCCACGCCGCGCGGTCAGGACGAAGTTTCTTGATGCCCGCGGTGTATCCATAGACGACGGCCTCGCGCTCTATTTTCCAGGTCCAAAGTCCTACACCGGCGAAGACGTCCTCGAACTGCAGGGCCACGGCGGCCCCGTGGTGATGCAGATGCTGCTCAAGCGCTGCCTTGAGTTGGGAGCGCGGCCGGCCGAGCCCGGCGAATTTACGCGGCGCGCGTTTCTCAACGACAAACTGGATTTGGCGCAGGCCGAAAGCGTCGCCGACCTGATCGAGGCGGCCACGGAAGGCGCTGCACGCTGTGCCTTGCGTTCTTTGCGCGGCGAGTTCTCCGCCGCAGTCGAGGAATTGGTGCGGCAGATGATAGAGCTGCGCATGCTGGTGGAGGCCACGCTCGACTTTCCGGAAGAGGAACTCGACCCCCTGGACCGGGCCGGCGCCAAGACGCGGCATGGTCTCCTGCAGCGGGCGATAGAGTCTGCGCTCGCCAAGAGCAGGCAGGGAAGCCTGTTGCGAACCGGTCTGCACGTCGTACTGGCCGGACAGCCGAACGTCGGCAAGTCCAGCCTGTTGAATCGCCTGGCAGGCGAGGAACTCGCCATCGTCACCCCCGTTCCTGGTACCACGCGCGACAGCGTGCGCCAGACAATCCAGATCGACGGCGTGCCGCTCAATATCGTCGACACCGCGGGACTGCGCGAAACGCAGGACGAAGTCGAGCGCATGGGGATAGAGCGCACCTGGAGCGAGATCGAGAAGGCCGATATCGTGCTGTTGCTGGTAGACGCGCGCGCCGGCGTCACCGGCGCGGATCTGGAGCTTGTCGCGCGCCTCCCGCAAAGCGCAAAGCGCGTTTTCGTACATAACAAGATCGACCTCGCCGGTATGCAACCCGGGACAGAGCGCAAAGACGCAGCGACAACGCTTTGGCTTTCCGCAAAGACCGGCGCCGGCGTGGAACCGCTGCGAACCGAATTGCTGGCAATTGCCGGCTGGCAGCCGGGCGCGGAAGACCTGTTCATGGCGCGTGAACGGCATCTGGTCGCGCTGCGTCAGTCGGCAATGCACCTTGCCAGGGCTGGCGAGCAACTCGGCCGGTTCGAACTCTTCGCCGAGGAACTGCGCCTGGCGCAGCGGGAACTCGACAGCATTACCGGCGAATTTGCCGCAGACGACTTGCTGGGAGAAATATTTTCCCGCTCTAGAAAAACGTTTACTTTCGAAGGCTTACATCGCTATTTGTGTGGTGCCGATTTGAACGCAAGACATCAAACCGCATGCCTAGAAATCAAGAGCTTAGACTCGATAAATTCGCGATTTTGAATTTAACCGGACACTACTGTTGATGCATGACTATGCAGTGGAGGAATGTATGAAACGCGTGCTGACCAGCGTTCTTTTCGCACTGGGCATCCTTGCGACGGCGCTTGCCACGGCGCAGCAATACCCGACCAAACCGGTCAGAATTGTTGCGCCTTTCGCGCCCGGAGGCGGGACCGACTTCATTGCGCGCTTTGTCGCGCAGAAACTGACCGAACGCCTGGGTCAGTCGGTCATCGTGGACAATCGCCCGGGAGCCGGAGGCAACCTCGGTGCCGAACTAGCGGTGAAATCAGCAGCGGACGGCTATACGCTGTTGCTGGTTGCGGGAAGCTACACCGTGAACCCGAGCCTGTACAAACTGTCCTTCGATTCGGCAAACGATATCACTCCCATCGTTCAGCTTTCGCAGGGACCGTTTGTCGTCGCGGTTCACCCTTCCGTGCCGGTCAAGACTTTGCAGGAGCTGATCGACTACGCCAGGAAGAATCCGGACAAGCTCGCCTACGGCACCAGCGGCTCCGGCAGCATTACGCATCTGGCGACCGAACTGTTTCTCGACATGGCCAAGGTCAAAATGGTGCATGTGCCATACAAGGGAACAGGACCCGCTCTTAACGATGCTATCGCTGGCACGGTGCAGGTGCTCTTCGGCAGTGTCGCGACGACCTTGCAGCACATCAAGTCCGGGCGTTTGCGCGGGTTGGCGGTGACAACGGCGAAGCGCATACCTGCCGCACCGGAACTGCCGACGGTGGCCGAGGCCGGAGTGCCGGGCTATGAAGTGACCTTATGGCACGGCCTGGTCGGGCCCAAAGGCATCCCGCGCCCTATCGTGGATCGCTTGAACAGCGAAGTCGGCCAGGCGCTGAAGGTGAAGGAAACCGGAGAGCTCCTCGCCGCTGACGGCGTGACTCCGGCTGGTGGATCACCGGAGCAGTTTCAAGCGCTGATCAAATCCGACATCGAGCGCTGGCGCAAGGTGGTGCAGAGGGCTGGCGTCAAAGTCGAGTAGTCGGTCGCAAAGTGACGGGCTTTCGCAACTCAGCCAGTCGTATTGATGCGGCGGCTTCAGCTGCCCAATGGCCTTATTCCGGCTGGATTCCGGCCTGCTTCACAACCTTTCCCCACTTTTCGGTTTCGCTGCGGATCAGCGCACCGAAAGCATCCGGCGTGCCGCCCCCGACCTCGCTGCCGGTGCTTGCGATGAGGTTGCGCGCCGATGGTTGTGCCAGAATGGCATTGATCTCGCGGTTCAGCCGTTCGATGATTTCACGCGGGGTTCCAGCCGGGGCGATCACGCCCTGCCAGTTGTACGATTCGAAGCTCGGCACCCCGGCCTCCACCATGGTCGGGACCTCAGGCAGGAGGGGCATGCGCTTGGTCGAGGTCACGGCCAGCGCGCGTATCTTTCCGCCCTTGATCGAGGGTAGCGCTGCGTAGCCCATTTCGAACATCATGGGCACATGCCCGGCGAGCAGGTCCGTCGCCGCGGGCGCGCCGCCCTTGTAGGCGATATGAGTGATATCTATGCCCACCATCTGGCGCAGCATCTCTCCCGACAAGTGGTGCGCGCCGCCTATGCCGGAGGAAGCGAACGCGATCTGTCCGGGCTTTGCTTTTGCCATGGCGATTAGTTCCTTCACGCTTTTTGCCTGCAGACCGGGTCCGGCGGTGAGGATCAGCGGGCTGGTCTCGACCAGAATGATCGGGGAAAGATCCTTCTGCGGGTTGTAGGGAAGCTTCTTCATCAGGCTCGCGTTGACAGCCAGCGGTGCCAGGTTGCCCATGCCAATGGTGTAGCCGTCAGGAGCCGCCTTCGCCACGGCATCGGTTCCAAGCACTCCGCCGGCGCCAGGTTTGTTCTCTATTACTACCGGCTGTCCAAGTGTCTTCGCGAGTTCGACGCCGATCATGCGCGCGCGGATGTCGGCAAAACCGCCGGCGGCATAAGGCACGACGAAATGAATTGGTTTGGCCGGCCACGCCTGCTGTCCCCATGCAGGATCAAAACCGAGCGAAGCGGCAAGCAAAATGCCAAGTGCAAAGGTACGAATGTTCACGTTTCCTCCGGAAATAGCGGCGAGATTTGCTGCAGGCGAATATCATACCCGCAGCAGAACCGGTGGTCCGGCTTCATTGTAGAATGCCTGAAGATTTTTCTGCGGTCCATGGTGTTGCCGAATCCCAACCAGTGTGAGCGTGGCAACGCTCATCTTTCACGAGGCCGACAATATGAACCTACCCGGCAAGAGCACCCCGAGTGCAAGCGTGCCCGAATTCGTCAAGCACAAAGGTGTGCAGGAATGGGTCGGGCGCATGGCGCAGCTGGCCAAACCGGATCGCATCGTATGGTGCGACGGTTCGCAGGAGGAATACGACCGCTTGTGCCGGGAAATGGTCGAATCGGGAATGATGAAGCGCCTCAATCCCAAGCTGCGGCCCAATAGTTTCCTTGCCCTTTCTGATCCGTCCGACGTCGCCAGGGTCGAGGAGCGCACTTTCATCTGCAGCGATAAGCAGGACGCCGCCGGTCCGACGAACAATTGGATCGCGCCGGCGGAAATGCGCGGCACGCTTGGCCGCCTGTTCGACGGCTGCATGCGCGGCCGCATCATGTACGTGGTCCCGTTCTCCATGGGTCCGCTGGGTTCGCCCATCGCCCACGTCGGCATTGAATTGTCGGATTCGCCCTACGTCGCGGTGAGCATGAAAATCATGACCCGCATGGGCCGGGCAGTGTACGACGTGCTCGGGGAGAAAGGACATTTCGTTCCCTGCATGCACTCGGTGGGCATGCCGCTTGCGGCCGGCGAGAAATCCGTGCGCTGGCCCTGCAACGCGGAAAAATGGATCGTCCATTTTCCCGAGACACGCGAGATCTGGTCCTACGGTTCCGGATACGGCGGCAACGCGCTTCTCGGCAAGAAATGCCTGGCGCTGCGCATCGCATCGGTCATGGCGCGCGATCAGGGCTGGTTGGCAGAGCACATGCTGATCCTGGGCATCACCAATCCGAATGGGCAGAAGATCTTTGTTGCAGCCGCCTTTCCGAGCGCCTGCGGCAAGACCAACTTGGCCATGCTGGTCGCACCCAAGGGTTTCGAAGGCTGGAAGGTCGAGACTGTGGGTGAGGATATCGCCTGGATCAAACCGCACGAGGATGGAAAGTTCTACGCCATCAACCCCGAGGCGGGGTATTTCGGTGTCGCGCCCGGGACCAACACAAACAGCAATCCCAACTGCATGACGGCTATCGAACGCGACACCATTTTCACCAACGTCGCGGAGACGCCCGAAGGTGACGTGTGGTGGGAAGGCATGACCGAAACGCCTCCGGCAAAACTCACCGACTGGACCGGGAAGGAATGGACCCCAAGCTGCGGGCGCAATGCGGCGCACGCGAACTCACGTTTCACCGTCCCATCGACGCGATGCCCTTCGCTCGATCCTGCCTGGGATGACCCGAACGGTGTGCCGATCTCCGCATTCCTCTTCGGCGGGCGGCGCTCCGACACCGCGCCCCTGGTGGTGGGGGCGTTCAATTGGGAGGACGGGGTGTACAAGGCCGCGACCATGGGTTCGGAGACGACCGCCGCCATCGTCGGACAGGTCGGCGTGGTGCGCCGCGATCCTTTCGCCATGATCGCTTTCTGCGGCTACAACATGGGCGATTATTTCAATCACTGGCTGACAGTGGGAAAAAAGGTGTCGACGCCACCGCGGATTTTCCAGGTCAACTGGTTTCGCAAGGATGCAAACGGCAAATTCATCTGGCCCGGGTTCGGCGAGAACATGCGCGTACTGAGCTGGATCGCCGGACGCTGCCTCGGGCAAGCGCACGCCCTGGAAACGCCCCTGGGCTGGATGCCAGAATTCGATGACCTGCACTGGAACGGGCTGGATTTCGGCAAAGAGAAATTCGCCAGCCTCACCAGCATCGACCGTGATGCCTGGCTGCGCGAGCTGAAATCTCACGACGAATTGTTTGCCAAGCTTAAGGACACGCTACCGCAGCCGCTGGCACTGGAACGCCAACTGCTGGAGACAAGGCTCGCGCCCTGAGGCACCGCATATCGTGTGCCGGCGTCGTATGAACCAGGTTCCATGAAAGAGACCCCCATGACCCAGGTTTTTCACCGCAATCCAAAACACGACTATCCGCTCGCCGTCGGCGGCGACGGGCCCTATGTCATCGACAGCAACGGCAAGCGCTACCTGGACGCCTGCTGTGGCGCGGCGGTCTCCTGCCTGGGCCACAGCGACCGGGAAGTAATAGACGCGATCAAGGCACAGCTGGATCAGCTGCCGTTCGCGCATACTTCGTTCTTTAGCAACCGGCCGATGGAGCAGCTGGCCGACGAACTGATAGCGAGCGCGCCCGATGGCATAGAGCGGGTGTATTTCTGCTCCGGCGGCTCGGAAGCGGTGGAGGCGGCGCTGAAGCTTGCGCGGCAGTATTTTGTTGACATCGGCCAACCTCAGCGCGCCCACGTGATCGCGCGCGGCCAGAGCTATCACGGCAATACCCTGGGTGCGCTCGCCACGGGTGGCAATCTGTGGCGGCGCAAGCAATTCGAGCCGCTGTTGTTCGGGGTGTCGCATGTCTCACCCTGCTATGCCTATCGCGGCAAGCTCGAGGGCGAGGACGACGTCGCTTACGGCAAGCGCCTGGTGCGCGAACTGGAAGACGAAGTGCAAAGGCTGGGTCCGGACCGAGTCCTCGCTTTCGTCGCCGAGACGGTGGGAGGGGCGACGTTGGGGTGTGTCACGCCCGTGCCGGGCTATTTCAAGGGTGTGCGCGAAGTTTGCGACAAGCACGGCATTCTGCTGATCCTGGACGAGGTGATGTGCGGCATGGGCCGCTGCGGCACGCTCTACGCTTGCGAACAGGAGGGAGTGGTGCCCGACCTCGTTTGCATAGGCAAGGGTCTGGGCGCTGGTTACCAGCCCATAGGCGCGCTGCTCGCGAGCGGGAAGATCTATTCGGCGGTGGTGCAAGGAAGCGGTTTTTTCCAGCACGGCCATACTTACACGGGACACGCCACCGCCTGCGCCGGTGCGCTGGCGGTGCAGCGGATTTTCAAGGAGCGCGGGTTGATGGTTAGGGTGCGCGCGCGCGGCGCCGGACTGGAGGCGCGCCTGCGCGCGCGCTTCGGCGCGCATCCGCATGTGGGCGATATTCGCGGCCGCGGCCTGTTCTGGGCGCTGGAGTTGGTCGAGGACCGCGCGAGCAAGCGCGCATTCGATCCGGGTAGCAGGATCAATGCCAAACTCAAATTGCGGGCCCTGGAAAACGGGCTCATGTGCTATCCCATGGGCGGGTCGATCGATGGCGTGTCTGGCGACCATGTGGTGGTGGCTCCGCCTTACATCATTAGCGAAGCGCAGCTGGATGAGGCGGTGGACAAGCTGGCGAGATCGGTAGACGAGGTCATCGCGTCGCGCTGAGATCCGGCGCCGCGAACGACGGTCCGAAACCCCGGCCACGCGAACCGCGGAATCCTTCGACCGGCGCAGGGCTCCGTGCTAAACTTTTCTGCGCAAGGTAAGGTGCATGATTCGCAGCCAAGCCGGCGTTGCGTCGCGCACTGACAAATTACCCATTGTTCAAGGAGCCAGCATCATGCGTTTTAGTACCACATTGGCCGCCGCGGCCGTCGTTGCAGGCGCGCTGTTCCTGCCTGCGCAAAGCGCGCACAGCGCCGACAAATTCATTACCGTGGGCACCGGCGGCATCGTCGGCGTCTACTATCCGCTGGGCGGGGCGATCTGCCGCTTCGTCAACGCCGGGCGCAAGGACCATGGCTATCGCTGCACGGTAGAGTCGACGGGAGGCTCGGTATTCAATATCAATGCCGTCATGTCCGGCGACATGGACATCGGTTTCGCGCAGAGCGATACCCAGTTTTATGCGCTCAACGGCATTGGACCGTTCAAGGACAAGCCGCAATCGAAGCTGCGCGCCCTGTTTTCGGTCTATCCCGAGCTGTTCACCCTGGTAACGCGTCAGGATGCGAACATCAAAAGCTTTGCCGACCTGAAGGGAAAGCGCATGAATATCGGCGACCCGGGCTCGGGCACGCGCGCGACCACGGAACTGGTCATGACTACGACCGGATTGAAGAAAGAAGACCTGCGGCTCGCGACCGAGTTGAAATTCGTCGAAATGGCGCCGGCGCTTTGCGACAACAAGATCGACGCCTTTACCTTCGTCGCGGGGCATCCAAACGCGATTTTCCAGGAAGCGGCGACCTCCTGCGCCTCCAGCATCGCCACGGTTGCCGGGCCGGGCATCGACAAACTGGTGAAGGACAATCCCTTCTACGCCAAGGCCAGCGTGCCGGGCAAAATGTACAAGGGCACTGACAACGCGCAGCCTACATTCGGCGTGGTCGCGACGATGGTGGCGAGCGCGGATTTGCCGGAGCAGACCGCGTACGTCATCACCAAGGCGTTGTTCGACAATTTCGAGGATTTCAAGAAGCTGCACCCGGCGGTGGCAAACATCACCAAGGAGCAAATGCTGGAAGCGAACACCGTCCCGTTCCATCCGGGCGCGCTGAAATATTTCCGTGAAAAAGGGCTGCTCAAGTAGGGGCGGGTCGCGCATCAGCCATTTAGCGGGCGCCGTCGAGCGCCCGCTTTAGCTTGTGGGGTTCTCAGGAGCAGGGATGGAAAGCAGCGAGAATAGTCCGGACGCGCCGAAGCCGGATCTGATCGAACAGGTGGTCACCGCGGAATCCGGGGCGCGCCAGCCCGAGGGACTCACGCGGTTGTTAATGGTCAACATCGCGGTGCTCTGGTCGCTGTTCCAGTTGTGGATATCATCGCCCATCCCGTACTGGATCGCTGAACTGGACTCGGGTCTGCAGAAGTACGTGATGTTCAACGACTCAATGGCACGGTCCATCCACCTGTCTTTCGCCGTGTTCCTTGTTTATCTAGCCTTTCCGCTGTTGCGCAGTAGTCCGCGCAAGTACGTGCCGGTCTACGATTGGGTGCTGGCGCTGGCGGCGACCTTCTGCGCCGCTTATCTGTTCCTTTTCTATGGCGCGCTTTCGGGCCGCCAAGGTTCGCCCAGCGCAATGGACATAGGCGTGGCCATCGTCGGCGTGCTCACGCTGCTCGAAGCGACGCGGCGCTGCCTGGGCAAGCCGATGATGGTGATGGGCATCATCTGCCTCATTTATGTTTTTGCGGGCAGCCACATGCCGGACCTGATCGCGCACAAGGGCGCTTCGCTGGGGCGGGCCGCATCGCACTTCTGGATAACCACGGAAGGCGTGTTCGGCGTCGCCCTAGGGGTGTCGACCAGCTTCGTGTTCCTGTACGTTCTGTTCGGTGCCATGCTCGATCAGGCCGGGGCTGGCAACTACCTGACGCGCGTGGCATTCGCGCTGATGGGTCACATGCGGGGCGGACCGGGGAAGGCGTCGGTACTCGCGTCGGGATTCAACGGCATGATCTCCGGTTCCTCCGTGGCCAATGTGCTCACCGGCGGCAATGTCACCATCATGCTGATGAAGCGGGTAGGGTACACGCCGGTGAAGGCGGGCGCCATCGAAGTGGCGTCGTCCTCCAACGGACAGATCATGCCGCCGGTGATGGGCGCCGCCGCCTTCCTTATGGTCGAATACATCAACATGCCCTACAGTGAGATCGTCAAACACGCGTTCCTGCCGGCGATTCTTGCCTACGTGTCGCTGTTCTATATCGTTCACCTGGAAGCAGTGAAAGCCGGGATGAAGGGTATTCCGCGCCGCCCTTCACCGCTCAAGGGCCGTCTGCTCGGCTGGGGCTTCACCATCGCGGGCTCGCTGATCCTGATCCAGTTGTGTCTATGGCTGTCGGCGTGGCTACCGCAGGTGTTCGGCGAAGCTGCTACCGTCCTGACGGCGCTGCTGGTTCTGGCCGCCTATATCGGCTGCGTCTGGTATTCGGCGCGCTGGTTCGACCAAGTGGATCCGACCGCCGAGATCGACCCCACGACCATGACCGAATTGCCGCCCACCATGCCCACTGTTCTGTCGGGCGTGTTCTACATCCTGCCGGTGTTCATCCTGGTTTGGTGCCTGATGGTGCTGGAGCAATCGCCCGGGCTCGCCGCGTTCTACGCCTGCAGCTTCCTCGGCCTGATGCTGATTACCCAGCGGCCGCTGATCGCCTGGTTCCGCTCGAAGCCGCTGGCCGGTACCGTGCGGCACGGCCTTTTCGATTTGTACAAGAGCCTGGAACTCGGCGGGCGCAACATGCTCGGCATCGCTGTCGCCACGGCGGTGGCGGGCATCATTGTCGGCACGGTCAGTCTGACCGGGATCGGCCAGTCCCTGGCCGACATCGTGGAGAAGCTTTCCTTCGGTTCGCTCTTCGGGGTGCTGCTGCTGACGGCGCTGTTCTCGCTGATTCTGGGCATGGGACTGCCTACCACGGCGAACTACATTGTCACGGCCACGCTGCTGGCGCCGGTGATCGTGGCGCTGGCCGCCTCGCACGGGTTGGAAGTGCCGCTTATCGCGGTGCACTTGTTCGTGTTCTATTTCGGCATCATGGCCGACGCCACGCCGCCGGTTGCACTTGCAGCCTACGCCGCGGCTGGACTGTCCGGGGCCGATCCGCTCGAAACCGGCATCCAGGGCTTCATCTACGAGATGCGCACGGCCATTCTGCCGTTCGTGTTCCTGTTCAACACCGAACTGCTGATGATAGGCATCACCTCCTGGTGGCATTTTGTTCTGGTGGTCGTCGTCAGCCTCGGCGCGTGCTTCACTTTCGCCGCGGCGACGCATCGCTATTTCATCGTAGCCAACCGCTGGTGGGAGACGCTGGCGCTGCTGCTCATCGCTTTTTCATTGTTCCGTCCGGACATTTACCGCGACTGGTTCTATCCGCCGTTTGCACTGCAGCCGGCGAGTGAAGTGACGCGCGTCGTGGGCGAGCTTCCCGAAGGCGGCATGATGCGGCTCCGCATCGAAGTCGATGATAGAGGCAAGCTCGAAGAGCGGACTTTTGTTCTGCCCGTAACTAAGGGTTCGCCAGAGAAGCGCCTTGAACGGGTGGGTCTGAGTACACAAATGAAAAACAATAAGCTGGATGTCGTCGATATCGGCGTCGACAGCCCGGCGGAAAAGATACGGCTGGACGTCGCCAACAAGAACCGCATCGTGGGGATAGAGACTCGCATCCCGCAGCCGGACAAGGAGTGGTACACCTTGCCGGCATTTCTGCTGCTCGCGCTGGTAATCGTGGCGCAACGGCGGCGCGGTACTGCTGCGGCCTAAGCGACAACAAGGTAGACTTCGCGCGATAGACAAACCAATTCGAACAAGATAATGGTGTTTCTGCAGAGACGGGGATCTCCGGAGGGGGAGATGAGAAACGGGAAGGTGAAACCTTATCGCATCCTTTCTCTCGGTCGTTGCGCCCGCGACCGCCAATGAGTCTATTGATTTGAATGCCGAGATAGCGCTTTTTCTGATCCAGGACGGCCTGACGAACGGCGCGATCTATGCGCTGCTTGCGCTGGCGCTGGTTCTGATTTTCGCGGTAACGAGGGTGATATTCATACCGCAGGGCGAATTTGTCGCTTACGGCGCGCTTACGCTTGCAGGTTTGCAGCTGGGAAAGTTGCCCGGGACCGCTTGGCTGCTGTTGGGCGCGGGCATGGCCGTCGCTGTGGTGGAACTTGTGCAAGCAATACGTCATGGCGCGGCGCGGCGCATTCCGACCATTGTTCTGAAATACATCGTCGCGCCGGCGTTGATCCTCTGGCTCACTTGGTGGGCTGCACCGCAGAAGCCGGCCCTCCCATTGCAGATATTGCTGACGCTCGCATTGGTGGTGCCGCTCGGGCCCATGGTTTACCGGCTCGCCTATCAGCCGCTGGCCAATGCGTCGGTTCTGGTTCTGCTCATCATTTCAGTTGCAGTGCATTTCGCCATGACGGGGCTCGGGCTGGTCTTCTTCGGCGCCGAAGGTTCGCGCACGCCACCTTTCTCCGACGCTCAATGGAAAGTCGGGGTGCTCACCATCTCCGGGCAGAGCCTGTGGGTGATAGGTGCGAGCCTAGGGTTGATCGTGGTGCTCTTCCTTTTCTTTGAACGCACCATCTACGGCAAGGCACTGCGCGCCACGGCCATCAACCGCGTTGGGGCACGGCTGGTGGGCGTCTCGCCGGCGATGGCCGGCAAGTTGAGTTTCACGCTGGCGGCGCTGATCGGCGCACTTTCGGGCATTCTCGTCGCGCCCATTACGACCATTTATTACGATTCGGGATTTCTGGTCGGGCTGAAGGGATTCGTCGGCGCCATCATGGGTGGTTTGGTGAGTTACCCTGTTGCCGCGGCCGGCGCTTTGCTGGTGGGAATGCTTGAGGCCTACTCATCGTTTTGGGCCAGCGCCTACAAGGAAGTCATCGTATTCACTTTGATCATACCGGTGCTGGTCTGGCGCTCGCTCACCGCACACCATATCGAGGAAGAAGAGGAATGACCCGGGCACGCATCGTCCTCGGCGTGTTCCTCGCTTTCATGCTGGTCGCGCCCCTGGTGCTGCCCGAATTTCAGATCACCCTGCTGAATTACATTGGCCTGTACAGCATTGTGGCGATGGGGCTGGTTCTGCTTACCGGAGTAGGTGGTTTGACCTCCTTTGGCCAGGCGGCGTTTGTCGGTCTGGGCGCATATACGACCGCTTACCTGACCACCGTCTACGGTGTTTCTCCTTGGTTGACATTAGTTGGAGGGTTAGCGCTTACTTTCGTTATCGCCCTTTTCCTTGGCTTTATTAGCTTGCGCCTTTCGGGCCATTACCTGCCGCTCGGGACCATCGCCTGGGGTATTAGCCTGTACTTTCTTTTCGGCAATATGGAGTTTCTCGGCGGTCATACCGGCATTTCAAGCCTGCCGGCAATCAGTCTGTTTGGCATCGTATTGGACTCGGGCCGCAAGTTTCATTACCTCATCTGGACCCTAGCATTGCTTGCGCTGCTGTCCATGCACAACCTGCTCGATTCGCGTTCCGGCCGTGCCATCCGTGCGCTGAAAGGCGGCGGCTTGATGGCGGAGAGTTTCGGTGTCAATACCGCACGGATGAAAATCATCATCTTCGTCTATGCCGCCCTGCTTGCAAGCCTGTCAGGGTGGCTTTACGCGCACCTGCTGCGGTTCGTGAACCCGACGCCATTTTCCATCAACGCCGGCATCGAATATCTGTTTATGGCTGTCGTCGGCGGGGCGGCTTCCGTCTGGGGCGCGGTAATCGGGGCGGGCATACTCACCATACTCAAACAGTGGCTGCAGGATCTGCTACCCAAGTTGCTGGGTCAAAGCGGCAACTTTGAGATGATTGTCTTCGGCGTGCTGCTGGTGCTGTTGCTGCAGCGTGCGCGCGACGGAATCATGCCGCTGGTGGTGCGCTATTTCCCCTCACCGAACAAGCCGCTTCCGCCGGCGACCCAGTCCCTGCCAACGCGCGCGCGGCCGGCTGCCGGCGAAACTGTGCTGGAGTTGAAGGGTGCGCGAAAGACGTTTGGCGGATTGCTGGCAGTCAATGATTTGTCGTTTTCCATGGACAGCGGCGAGATTCTCGGCCTGATTGGACCCAACGGGGCGGGCAAGAGCACGGTATTCAATCTGGTCACCGGCGTGCTCCCGGCGACGGGTGGCGAGGTGAACTTTCGCGGCGAGCGCATCGACATTTTGTCGTCGCGCGCCATCGTCACCCGCGGCATGGCGCGCACTTTCCAGCACGTGCATCTCCTGCCGGACATGAGCGTCTTGGAGAACGTTGCGATCGGCGCACATCAACGCGGCGACATGGGCGTGATCAGTGCCGCTCTCCATATGGAGCGCGCGGAGGAGGCGAAGCTGCTCGCTGAAGCGGCGCGCCAGCTCGAACGTGTCGGGCTGGGGGACAGCATCCACGAGCAGGCCGGCAACCTTGCGTTGGGACAGCAGCGGATCATGGAAATTGCGCGTGCCCTTTGCGCCGACCCGGTTCTGCTGCTGCTGGACGAGCCGGCGGCAGGGCTGCGCTTCCAGGAAAAGCGCTCGCTTGCTGAACTCTTGCGCAAGCTGAAATCGGAAGGCATGAGCATCCTGCTGGTCGAGCACGACATGGATTTCGTGATGAAACTGGTGGACCGGTTGGTGGTAATGGATTTCGGTGAAAAGCTGGCCGAAGGTCTGCCAAAGGAGATTCAGGCCAATCCTGTGGTGCTGGAAGCTTATCTGGGCGGTGTCAAATGACACCGCTGCTGCAGGTGCGCGGTCTGTCGGTGGCCTACGGCATGGTGGAGGCCGTACACCAGGCTGAACTGGAAGTGGAAGAGAGCAAGATAGTGACGGTCATCGGTCCCAATGGCGCGGGCAAGACGACTATGCTGGCGGCGCTGATGGGCATGCTGCCCATGCATGGCAGCATCAGATATCTAGGCAAGGAAATGACGCACGTAGAGCCGGAACAGCGCGTCGGGCGGGGCTTGTGCCTGGTGCCTGAGCGGCGCGAATTGTTCGCAGCGATGACCGTGGAGGACAATCTCGTCTTAGGTGCGTTTCACCGCTATCGCAAGCGTGACAAGACCATCGCGGATGATTTCGAAAAGGTCTACCAGTTGTTTCCGCGTCTGAAGGAGCGTTACAAGCAGCTTGCCGGAACGCTCTCCGGCGGCGAGCGGCAGATGCTTGCTTTGGGCCGCGCATTGATGAGCCGACCGCGTCTGCTGATGCTGGACGAACCCAGTCTTGGTTTGGCACCACTGATCGTGCGCGATATTTTTCGTATTATTTCCAGTTTGCGCGAAACCGGAGTGTCGATCCTCTTGGTGGAACAGAACGCGCGCGCGGCTTTGCAGGTGGCCGATTACGGCTACGTGCTGGAAACCGGTGAAATCGTACTTGAGGGGCCGAGCGTCGACTTGGTGTCCAATCCTCGCGTCATTGAGAGTTATCTCGGTTTGGTTAGCGGGAAGGACAGCGAGTAGCTGCATCGCGCATGCACGGATTTTCTCGACGTAAGAATTGGCGCATTTCGGGGTGGTCGTCTAGATTTTTGCGCCAGGATTTTGCCTGAATGTTCCACGTGGAACATCGCAGCCATCCAAATCCGTTTTCGTTCATGCCGGACGACGATTAAGGTTGCTTCACGCGTCTTCTCATCAAGCGCAACCAGATTCGCTGATGTTCCACGTGGAACAAAGGCTTACGGTTCGCAGGAAAACAGCGTAAAATCGCGCCTCTTTGGCACGGCAGCTGGCGCATGCAATTTCCTACCGAATTCGACGTGATCGTGGTTGGCGGCGGACATGCCGGGACCGAGGCCGCGCTCGCTGCCGCCCGCTCGGGCAGCAAGACCCTGCTGCTTACGCACAACATCGAAACCTTGGGACAGATGTCCTGCAACCCGTCGATCGGCGGTATCGGCAAAGGCCATCTGGTCAAGGAAGTCGACGCGCTGGGCGGAGCCATGGCGATCGCCACGGACGAGGCCGGAATCCAGTTTCGCACACTCAATTCGAGCAAAGGCGCGGCGGTGCGCGCCACCCGCGCCCAAGCCGACCGCGTGCTGTACAAGCAGGCGATTCGTTCCCGCCTCGAGAATCAACCCAACCTCACGTTGTTTCAGCAGGCCGTGGATGATCTCACCGTCCAAGGCGATCGGGTCACTGGGGTGGTGACGCAGTTGGGTGTGCGCTTTACTGGGCGAACGGTGGTACTGACGACTGGTACATTCTTGTCCGGCCTGATCCATGTCGGCATGGTCAATTACCAAGCGGGCAGGGCCGGCGATCCACCATCGATCAGTCTGGCCGCGCGACTGCGCGAACTGAAACTCCCGGTCGGACGCCTGAAGACCGGCACTCCACCGCGGATCGACGGCCGGTCGATCGATTTTTCGGCGATGCAGGAGCAGCCCGGCGACGATCCTGCACCGGTATTCTCCTATGTAGGCAAGCGCGAAATGCATCCGCGGCAATTGCCCTGCTGGATCACGCATACCAATGCGCGCACGCACGAAATCATCCGCGGAGGGCTGGATCGTTCCCCCCTTTATACTGGCATGATAGAAGGCGTGGGCCCACGATATTGTCCTTCCATCGAAGACAAGATCCACCGCTTTGCGGGCAAGGCGAGCCATCAGATCTTTCTCGAGCCCGAGGGTCTTACGACCAACGAGTTCTATCCCAACGGTATTTCGACCAGCCTGCCTTTCGACGTGCAACTAGAATTAGTACGCTCTATCAAAGGGTTGGAGCGTGCGCATATCCTGCGCCCTGGTTACGCCATCGAGTATGATTATTTCGATCCGCGCGGACTCAAGGCTTCGCTGGAAACAAAAGTAATTTCCGGATTGTTCTTCGCCGGCCAGATCAATGGCACCACCGGCTACGAGGAGGCCGCCGCCCAAGGTCTGCTCGCCGGTATCAACGCCGCACTGCAGGTCCAGGGTAGGGAAGCATGGTGTCCGCGACGGGACCAGGCGTATATAGGTGTGCTGGTGGACGATCTCATCACGCGCGGCGTGTCCGAGCCCTACCGCATGTTTACCAGCCGGGCCGAGTACCGCCTGATGCTGCGCGAGGACAATGCAGACATGCGCCTGACCGAGACAGGGCGCAGTCTGGGGTTGGTTGACGATTCGCGCTGGGAAGCATTTGAAAGCAAACGTGAGGCGGTAGGGCGAGAACTCGAGAGGCTCAAATCGACCTGGATCAATCCCAAACAATTGCCTCAAGCGGATGCGGAAAGGGTTTTAGGCAAAGGCATAGAAAGAGAGTATGCGCTTACTGAACTGCTGCGCCGTCCGGATGTGCGCTATGCCAGCCTGATGTCTTTGCCCGGAGCCGGCGTGGCGCTTGCAGACTCGGTGGTCGCCGAACAGGTCGAGATCCAGATAAAGTACGATGGCTATATAGCCCGGCAACACGACGAGGTGCTGCGGCGTGGACAATACGAAGCGACGGCACTTCCGCGTGACCTCGATTACGCCGAGGTGCGCGGGCTATCCCGGGAAGTGCAGCAAAAGCTCAACCAGCATAAACCCGAAACTATAGGCCAGGCGTCGCGCATATCGGGCTTGACGCCGGCGGCGATATCCTTGCTCCTGGTGCACTTGAAGCGGGGATTTAAACCGGCAAAGAGCCGCGGGGACGCGTCCCTCCGAGGCATCATTGCGAATGGCGCCCAGGAGCATCCTCTTGACGGTCATTCAGACGATTCCCTCAAGGAGCGACCTGCAGCATGAGCACAGCCGATCAACTGAAGCGCGGACTCATCGCGCTGGGACTGACGCTTGACCGCGACACCCAGCAAAGGCTGCTCGACTATATCGCGCTCATCGAGAAATGGAACCGGGTGCATAACCTCACCGCCATTCGCGAGCCGGACAAGATGGTGAGCCATCACTTACTGGACAGTCTAGCAGTGGCACCGCATCTGCACGCCAAGCGGCTGCTGGATGTCGGCAGCGGCGCCGGCTTGCCCGGGATTCCGCTCGCAATAGCCAATCCAGATACACAGGTGACGCTGCTCGACAGCAATCACAAAAAGGCTGCGTTTCTGAACCAGGCGGTAATGGAACTGAAGCTGAAAAACGCCGGCGTATGCAGCGAACGCGTCGAGTCCTGGCAGACGCCGGACAAGTTCGACGTCATCATTTCGCGCGCGTTTTCGGACATGGGCGAATTTGTGCAAGTGACGCGCCACCTGCTCGCGACGGGCGGGATATTCGCGGCTATGAAGGGTTTGCATCCGTACGAGGAAATCGAAAAGCTGCCGACCGACTGCAAAGTCCTGCACGTGCTGCCGCTTGCGGTACCCGGACTGGACGGTGCGAGGCATCTGGTTCTGATCGGACTCGGCGAGCAGGTTGCATGATGGCGCGCATCCTGGCCATCGCCAACCAGAAGGGCGGGGTGGGCAAGACCACGACCAGTGTGAATCTTGCGGCGAGCCTTGCCGGCGCAGGCAAGCGCGTGCTGCTGATCGACCTGGATCCGCAAGGCAACGCCACCATGGGCAGCGGCATCGACAAACGCAATCTGGAAAACTCCGTATATCAGGTCCTGCTCGGCCTGACGACGGCGCAGGCGGTTCGTCAAAAGTCGGAAAGCGGCGGCTACGACCTGGTGCCCGCCAATCGGGAACTCGCCGGTGCCGAAGTTGAAATGGTTGGCCTGGATAACCGCGAAACACGGCTCAAGTCGGCCCTCGTTTCGGTTGCGGCAGAATACGATTTCATTCTCCTGGACTGCCCCCCCGCACTCAACCTGCTAACCCTCAACGGCCTGGTCGCAGCGGAAGCGGTGATGATTCCGATGCAGTGCGAGTATTACGCGCTGGAAGGTCTGAGCGACTTGGTGGAAACCATACGCAAGGTGCGCAAACACCTCAATCCGCAACTCGAAATAGAGGGCCTGCTGCGCACCATGTACGATCCGCGCAATTCGCTCGCGCAGCAGGTATCGGCCCAGCTGCAGCAGCATTTCGGCGACAAATTGTATGAAACGATCATCCCGCGCAATGTGCGCCTCGCCGAAGCCCCGAGCTATGGCGCTCCGGCGGTAAGCCTGGACAATGCGTGCAAGGGTTCGCAGGCCTACGTGGCGCTGGCGGTCGAACTATTGTCGCGCTCGGTCTCTGTCGCTGCCGCGGTCTGAACAAGGAAATCAGGATGAAAGGACTGGGGCGTGGCCTGGATGCATTGTTGGCCAAGGACGAAGAGGCGGGGGGGAACGAAGCTTTCCTCAGCGTCAGGCTGGACGATCTGCAGCCTGGAAAATACCAGCCTCGCACGCGCATGGACCAGGCATCGCTGGAAGAGCTGGCGCGCTCGCTAAAGTCTCAGGGCGTGATGCAGCCAATTCTGGCACGCACCATCGGCAAAGGTCGCTACGAGATCATCGCCGGCGAGCGGCGCTGGCGGGCTGCGAGAATAGCCGGCCTGCGTGAAGTTCCGGTCGTGGTCCGTGAGGTGCCGGACTCTGCGGCCCTGGCGATGGCGTTGATAGAGAACATCCAGCGCGAAAACCTGAATCCGCTGGAAGAGGCCACCGGCATCCACCGTCTGATCAACGAATTCAAGATGACGCACCAGGAGGCGGCCGATGCCGTGGGGCGTTCGCGTGCGGCCACCACCAATCTGCTGCGCCTGTTGAACCTGCCGCAATCGGTGCAGGCACTGCTTGTCGACGGCAAGATCGACATGGGCCATGCGCGTGCCCTGCTCGCGCTGGAAGGGAGGCGTCAGGAAGACGTCGCCCGGCGGGTGACCGAACGCGGCCTGTCGGTGCGTGAAACCGAGAAGGCGGTTCAGGACATACTCAACCCGAAACTGAAAAACCCGAACAAGCTAAAGACCAGTCGCGACATTCTGCGCTTCGAAGAAGAATTGTCGGAAAAATTCGGGACCAAGGTCGAAATCAAACCGGGCAAGAAGGGAGCGGGCAAACTGGTGATCAGCTACGCCAACCACGAACACCTGGACGATCTGCTGTCCAAATTCAAAGGTTGAGGCAGAGCCCTCGCCCGACGATCCGGCACCCCCCGTTATCTGGCAATCCCCGCAGATAGCAGGAACTCTTCGCGCCCCAGTTTTCTTCGTGAGGCGCTACTGCGGCGACCCGGTGGCTACAACTTGGTCGCGGTGACTATTTGAAAATTGCCGAAGAAGTAAGTTGTGCGCTCGCACTTCCATCCGCCCATGTCTTGCAGGCAGGCAAGCGGATCGTGCGTATCCCAAAGCGCGAGGCCGAGCGGCTCGAACACCTTGAAATAGGTCCAACTCAGAGCGCGCAGCACCCAGAGTTCCGGCCGGTGAAACTCGGCCAGGTAAAGCTTGCCCCCCGGGGCGAGCATGCGTCCGGCCTCAGCGAGCGCCTGGCCCTTCAGGTGATGCGGTAGTTCGTGCAGCAGAAAGAAGATGACGTTGGCGGCGACACTGCCTTCCTTTTGCGTCATCGAGGTCGCATTGTCTTCAATGTAGTCCACCTTCCCGGAAAACTCGCCGAGTTTGCTTTTCGCGTGAATGAGCTCGTTGTGAATGATGTCGGCGATCAGGACGCGCTCGGCGCCGGCCCCGACCGCGGCTTTTACCACGCGCGGGATCACGTTGCCGAAAGCGCAGGACGTAATCAGCACTTTCTTGTTGCGAAGATCCGTCTGCTCCAGTCCGGCGACGATCTTGGAGACCAGGCGGTGATACTGAAACAGCAGAATGGCCGAGATGATGGGCTGAAAATCCACCATTTTGATCAGGCGCATGTTCGAGTAAATTGGGTACACGTGCGACTTGTCGCTTTGTGAGCCTGGGGAAAGCCCGCGTAGAACCAGCGCCCCCCGGGTCACGACGAAGAAGAACAGGCCGGTGGAGGCCAGCAGAAAGAACAGGGCGAACGCCCCAGTCATCACCCACGCATTCATTACACTACCTCAAGCGATAAAAGGAAAGAAATTCGACTGATGAAGCAACCGCACAGTATCGCGGTTTTCGTCCGCGCCATCAAGCTAATCCAGGCCGATCGCCCGCGTTTCCAGACCTAGCTAAATACCTTTAACTCGAGTCGTTCATATTGATGTGGATCAAAGCATTGCAGGCTCGTTCGTGGATTTCTGAATTGACCGTGATTGGTCAAAGCCCTTATAATTTCACTGTTTTGCAGCGAGGATAGTGGCGAGTGTGGCAAAAGTTCCGCCCGGTGATCGGGCTGCAAGTACTGGCCACCATAACCATCGCATCCATTGCGGCCTGGTTTGCGGGCGTTCACGGCGCGATTTCGGCGATCCTGGGCGGTCTGATAAGCATAACCGCCGGGCTGGTGTTTGCGCTGCTGACCGCTGGAAACAAGATTAGATCCGCGGGGGAGGTCCTGCTCGTCGCTTTGAAGGCCGAAGGCGCGAAGCTTTTCCTGGCAATTTTGTTGCTTTGGCTCGTTCTGACGATCTATCAAGAAGTCGTCATAGTCGGGCTGATCGGATCGTTTGTCGTTTCAATCTTGATCTTCAGCATGGCATTGTTTGCTGGCGAAAAGACGTAGCGCATAACGCGCGTTCTTCGAACATGGACAAATCGGGCTAGACAGAATGGCTGCCGGGCAAGAACTCACTGCAACAGCTTACATCCAACACCACCTGAGCTTCAACGCCCAGTCGGTCGGCAACGGGCCGTTCTGGACGCTGCACGTCGATTCACTGGTAACCGGGGTGATCCTCGGCGTCGTCGCCACCGCTTTGATGTGGTGGGTGGTGCGTGGCGCGACCTCGGGCGTACCGAACAAGCGCCAGGCATTCGTAGAACTGCTGTTCGGCTTCGTCGACGACCAGGTGAAGGGGATATTCCACGGCAAGCGCGATTTCGTTGCGCCCACCGCGCTCACCGTGTTCGTGTGGGTGCTGCTGATGAACTCCATGGACTTCCTGCCGGTCGACATCATGTCCTGGATACTGACGAACGTATTTCACCAGCACGAATTCCGCATCGTTCCAACGGCCGACGTCAACACGACCTTCGCCCTGTCGCTTTCGGTGTTCCTGTTGATGGTCTATTTTTCCATCGCGATCAAGGGCCTGGGCGGCTGGATTCACGAGTTGTTCTGCGCGCCCTTCGGCTCGCATCCGCTGCTGTGGCCGTTCAATTTCCTGTTCAACCTGGTCGAATACGTGTCCAAGCCGCTGTCGCATTCGTTGCGGCTGTACGGCAACATGTATGCTGGCGAGATCATCTTCCTGCTGTTGTGGCTGTGGGCTGCGACCAGCATCAGCGGCGCGTTTTTCGGCGCCCTGCTCGGCGTCGGCTGGTCCATATTCCACATCCTGATCGTGGTGCTGCAGGCGTACATTTTCATGATGCTGACGATCGTGTACATCTCGATGGCGCATGAGAGCCATTAGTTCCGCATTCCCTTAACCCCCCCCCGCTAACACTTCACTTCGTTCAAGAAAGGACATTACGATGGATAAAATTCAAGCCTTGGCAATGATTCAGGCCTACACCGGCATCGGCATCGGCCTGATCGTCGGCTTGGGCGCCATGGGTGCCTGTATTGGTGTGGCGCTGATGTGCAGCCGCTTCCTTGAAGGCGCGGCGCGCCAGCCCGAACTGATTCCCCAGTTGCAGGCCAAAGTGTTCCTGCTGCTCGGCTTGATCGACGCCTCGTTCATCATCGGCGTCGGTATCGCGATGCTGTTCGCGTTCGGCAACCCGCTGCTGGCTGTCATTCCCAAATAATTGATCTCCGAGCCGGCATAGCTGGTGGAGACATTTTGTCTGCTTCCGGATAGTCCGGATTAGGGAACCGAACATGAACATCAATTTAACACTGATAGCACAGGCGATTTCGTTCGCGGTCTTCATTCTGTTCACGGTCAAGTTCGTCTGGCCGCCGCTGATGAAAGCGATCGAAGAGCGGCAAAAGCAAATCGCCGACGGCCTGGCCGCGGGTGAGCAGGGTAAGCAGCAGCTGGAAGCCTCGGGAAAGCTCGCCAGCGAAGAAGTCGCCAAGGCACGGGTGCGTGCCGCCGAGATCATCGCCCAGGCTGAGAAACGCGGCTTGCAGATGATCGAAGAAGCCAAAAACTCGGCCAAGGCCGAGGGTGAGCGCATGATCGCGGGTGCCAAGTCAGAGATCCAGCAGGAAGTATCCAGCGCCAAGGAAGCGCTGCGCGAACAGGTGGCGGTTTTGGTGGTCAGCGGGGCTGAAAAGATCCTGCAGCGTGAAGTCAACGCGCAGGCGCACGCCGATCTGCTCACTCAGCTGAAGCGGGAGCTCTAGACCCTCATGGCCGAGACCGCAACTCTGGCGCGGCCCTACGCCGAGGCGGTATTCCGCCTTGCCGATGCGGGGGAAACGCTTGCTACCTGGTCGGAGACGCTGGGTATTCTGGCCCGCGTGGCCGCGCATCCGGATATGCAGGAATGCCTGTACAAAATCGATCTGACTTCGAGCCAGTTGCAGGAATTGTTCCTGTCGCTGTGCCCGGGAGACCTTTCGGCCGAAGCGAAAACCTTCATCCAGCTGCTGATCGAATACGACCGGCTCACGCTGCTGCCCGAGATTTTTGCGCAGTTCGAGGCGCTGAAGAATGAACGCGAAGGCGTGGTCGACGCTCAGGTCACCACTGCGTTCGCCCTCGAGGGCGAGCAGTTGGCGGGACTGGTTGCGGTTCTGGAAAAACGATTCAAACGCAAGATCAATCCGCAGGTGAGCATCGATCGCGATCTCATCGGCGGCGCGCGAGTAGTGGTCGGTGACGAAGTCATCGACGGCTCGGTGCGCGGCAAGCTGAACGCGATGGCCGCGGGACTTCTCGCGAGTTGAGCGCAGCGTGAAAAATATTTAAGGTTCAGGAGATAGCATGCAACAGTTGAATCCTTCCGAGATCAGCGAACTGATCAAGAGCAAGATCCAGAATCTTGCGCTGTCCACGGACGTTCGCACCCAGGGTACGGTCGTATCGGTGACCGACGGCATCTGCCGCATCCACGGCCTCTCGGACGTGATGGCGGGCGAGATGCTGGAATTTCCCAAGAACACCTTCGGGCTTGCCCTTAATCTTGAGCGCGACTCGGTCGGCGCGGTGGTGCTCGGACCTTACGAGCACATCTCCGAAGGCGACACGGTAAAGTGCACCGGCCGCATTCTCGACGTGCCGATAGGACCTGAACTCATAGGCCGCGTGGTCAATTCGCTTGGCCAGCCGATCGACGGCAAGGGCCCGGTCAATGCCAAGCTTACGGACGTGATCGAAAAAGTCGCCCCGGGCGTGATCGAGCGCCAATCGGTATCGCAGCCGGTGCAGACCGGGTTGAAGGCGATCGACTCCATGGTGCCCATCGGGCGCGGCCAGCGCGAACTGATCATCGGCGACCGCCAGACCGGCAAGACCGCGGTGGCAATAGACACCATCATCAACCAGAAGGGCAAGGACCTGATCTGCGTCTATGTCGCGATCGGGCAGAAAGCCTCCTCGGTGGTCAACGTGGTTCGCAGGCTGGAAGAGCACGGCGCCATGGCTTACACCATCGTGGTTGCTGCAACGGCCTCCGAGTCGGCGGCGATGCAGTACATCGCACCCTACTCCGGCTGCACCATGGGTGAATATTTCCGCGACCGCGGGCAGGACGCGCTGATCATTTACGACGATCTGACCAAACAGGCCTGGGCCTATCGCCAGGTATCGCTGCTGCTGCGCCGCCCGCCGGGCCGCGAAGCCTATCCCGGCGACGTGTTCTACCTGCATTCGCGCCTGCTCGAGCGCGCCGCACGTGTGAACCCGGAATACGTCGAAAAATTCACCAAGGGCGCTGTCAAGGGCAAGACCGGTTCGCTCACCGCGCTGCCGGTGATCGAAACCCAAGCGGACCGATCTGTTCAACGCCGGTATCCGCCCCGCCATCAACGCCGGCATTTCGGTGTCGCGCGTCGGCGGCGCGGCGCAGACCAAGGTGATCAAGAAGCTCGGCGGCGGCGTGCGCCTGTCATTGGCGCAGTATCGCGAACTGGCGGCCTTTGCCCAGTTCGCCTCCGACCTCGACGAAGCCACCAGGAAGCAGTTGGAGCGCGGACGCTTGGTGACGGAGCTGATGAAGCAGCCGCAGTACGAGCCGCTGCAAGTCTGGGAAATGGCGCTGACGCTTTTTGCAGTGAACAACAGCTATTTCGACGACATCGATACCGCCAAGGCGTTGGCGGCCGAGCGCGCGTTGCGCGCCTTCTGCAAGGACAAATACGCGGCGCTGGTGGAGCGGATCGAAAGCACCAAGGACCTGACCAAGGAAGACGAGGCCATGCTGCACGAGGCGGTCAAGGACTTCAAGAAGAACGGAACGTACTGATCCAATAGCCCCGCCGCTTCAGGCGGGGCTGACGAACCAAGAGAACGGCAATGGCAGGTTCAAAGGAAATCAAGACCAAGATCAAGAGCGTGCAAAACACGCGCAAGATCACCAAGGCCATGGAGATGGTCGCCGCGTCCAAGATGCGCAAGGCGCAGGAACGCACGCGCGCGGCCCGACCCTACGCCGAGAAGATCCGCAACGTCGCCGCCCACCTCTCTCATGCCAATCCAGAATACCGCCATCCCTATCTGGTGACGCGCGACACGTCGAAGAAAGTCGGCATCATCGTGGTCACGGCCGACAAAGGATTGTGCGGCGGCTTGAACACGAACGTGCTGCGCATGGCGCTCGGCAGGATGCGCGAGTGGGAGTCGCAGGGCGAGAGCTTCGAAGTGTGCTGCATCGGCAACAAGGGGCTGGGTTTCATGCAGCGCCTGGGTGCCAACGTCGTCTCGCACGTGGTCGGGCTGGGCGACAAGCCGCACATGGAACGCCTGATCGGCGCGCTGAAGCTGATGCTCGACGGCTATATCGCGGACCGGTTCGACCGGCTGGAGATTTTCTACACGAAATTTGTCAACACCATGAAGCAGGAGCCGGTGATGGAGCAGCTTCTGCCCTTGTCGGGCGAGAAGCTGGGCGCACCCGAAGGCTCCTGGGACTACATCTACGAGCCGGACGCCAAGTCCGTACTCGACCAGACGCTCACGCGCTATATCGAAGCGCTGATCTACCAGTCGGTGACCGAGAACATGGCGTCCGAACAAAGCGCGCGCATGGTGGCGATGAAGGCGGCAAGCGACAACGCGGGCAGCGTCATCGACGAATTGACGCTGATCTACAACAAGTCCCGCCAAGCGGCGATCACCAAGGAACTGTCGGAGATCGTGGCCGGTGCCGCGGCAGTATGACGAGGAACTTGAACGATCGGGCGAGACTAATGGGCGCGCAGCGCCCGTTGCGGCGAGACCAGATCGCACAAGCGGCGACGGTCTAGCGAACGACGAACTGAATTTTGAAATAGAACACTTAGGAAAAGACGATGAGCCAAGAAGGAACTATCGTACAGTGTATCGGCGCCGTGGTGGACGTGGAATTCCCGCGCGACCAGATGCCGCATATTTATGACGCGCTGAAGATGGACGAAATCGGGCTGACCCTCGAAGTCGAGCAGCAGCTCGGCGACGGCGTCGTGCGCACCATCGCGCTCGGATCCTCCGACGGATTGCGCCGAGGCATGAAGGTGGTCAACACCAACGCCCCCATTTCGGTGCCGGTGGGTCCGAAGACCCTGGGCCGCATCGTGGACGTGCTCGGCCGGCCGATCGACGAAGCAGGCCCGATCGGTGCCGAAAAAGTCGCGTCGATCCACCGCATGGCGCCCAAATACGACGAGCTCTCACCCAGCCAGGAACTGCTCGAGACCGGCATCAAGGTTATCGACCTTGTCTGCCCGTTCGCCAAAGGCGGCAAGGTGGGCCTGTTCGGCGGCGCCGGCGTGGGCAAGACCGTGAACATGATGGAACTGATCAACAACATCGCAAAGAAACATAGTGGCCTGTCGGTGTTCGCCGGCGTGGGCGAGCGCACACGCGAGGGCAACGACTTCTACCACGAGATGAAAGACGGCGGCGTGCTCGACAAGGTGGCGCTGGTCTACGGCCAGATGAACGAGCCCCCGGGCAACCGGTTGCGCGTGGCGCTGACCGGTCTTACCATGGCCGAATACTTCCGCGACGAAGGCCGCGACGTGCTGTTTTTCGTCGACAATATCTACCGCTTTACGCTGGCTGGCACCGAAGTGTCCGCGCTGCTCGGGCGCATGCCTTCGGCGGTGGGCTACCAGCCGACACTGGCCGAGGAAATGGGCCGCCTGCAGGAGCGCATCACATCCACCAAGACCGGCTCGATTACCTCGATCCAGGCGGTGTACGTGCCTGCGGACGACCTGACCGACCCGTCACCGGCGACCACTTTCGGCCACCTCGATTCGACCGTGGTGCTGTCGCGCGATATCGCATCGCTCGGCATCTACCCCGCGGTGGATCCGCTCGACTCGACCTCGCGCCAGATGGACCCGCACGTGGTGGGTGAAGAGCACTACACCACGGCGCGCGCGGTACAGCAGACGCTGCAGCGCTACAAGGAGCTGCGCGACATCATCGCGATTCTGGGCATGGACGAACTCTCGCCGGAAGACAAGCTGGCCGTGGCGCGTGCGCGCAAGATCCAGCGTTTCCTGTCGCAACCTTTCGACGTGGCGAAGAACTTCACCGGCCAGGATGGAAAATACGTCCCGCTGAAGGAAACCATCAAAGGCTTCAAGGGCATCGTCAACGGCGATTACGACAGCCTTCCGGAGCAGGCCTTCTACATGGTGGGCGGTATCGAGGAAGCGGTCGAGAAGGCGAAGACGCTGCAGTAAATCCCAAGTTCGACCCCCGGCTTGCCGGGCGGTCGGGGAATAAAGGTTCTAAGTCATATGGCACATACGATTCACGTTGATGTGGTGAGCGCCGAAGAAGCCATCTACTCCGGCGAAGCCGAGTTCGTGGTGCTTCCCGGCGAAGAGGGAGAACTGGGCATCTATCCCAAGCACACGCCGCTGATCACCCGCATCAAGCCGGGCACGGTACGGGTCAAGCCCGCGAACGGCGGCGAGGAGGAATTGTTTTTCGTCGCCGGCGGCATCCTGGAAGTGCAGCCGAACCTGGTCACGGTACTTGCCGACACCGCCATCCGCGGCCACGACCTTGACGAAGCCAAGGCGCTGGAAGCGCAGAAGCGCGCGAAAGAAAACCTGCAGGACCGGACGGGCAAACTCGAATATGCCAAGGCAGTCTCGGAACTGGCCGAAGCGGCGGCCCAGATTGCCGCCATCCGCAGACTGAGACAGCGCAGGTAGTGCGCGCTGCGCAAGAATTGGAGGCGGCTAATGCCGCCTTTATTCTTTGCCAGTCGAGCCGGAGAGCCAGCATTAGCGGGCTTCTCGGCGCCGCCATTCCCTCGGGCACGCGAACTGGCCGTTCGACCTACTGCATTCGCCGCACCTCCTGCTGTATGCTTACGAAAATACGCAAGCCGGCAGTCCCGTGCTGTCGCGCACGAACCCGAAAGAGGACACCATCATGAACAACACCCAGCTCGCCGAACTGCTGATGGGCATCGCCAAGGCCCAGGCTGCCGTCATCGACGCTGTTGAGCGCGCCAACCCCGGATTCAAGAACAATCATGCGGTGCCCATCCTCACCACAGCCGCCAACGTGCGCGCCGCTGTGCCCCGAATCCAGGACATGCCGGCGCGCATACTGCTGCGCATGCAGGGTCGCGCCGCATTTGACGTGGCGCAGATCCAGCAGGATCTGGAGGCAGCATTCGCTTCGGACGGCGTCTCGCCCGGAGCGTCCGCGGAGCCCGGGGCGAATCTGTCGCCGGCAGCCATTCGGGCCGCAGCCAGGGTGCCGGGTGCAGCACCTGTAGCAGCCGCGTCGGCACCGCTGCCCGCGGCTCCGGCGCCTGCGCCTGGCGGAGACGAGATGGATTTCACCGCCAAGTCCTGAGGCCTCGGATTCTCGCAAATGAATGCAGGCGGATGTTCCGGATCGTCCTCATTCGGGATTAGAATAAAGTAGACCATGGAAGAAGACCTCGATTTCTCGGCCAAGCCCACGCCCCGTTCCGAGGCGGTTGCGCGCGCGGCGGTCCAGGTCGCTGCGCAGAGCCCTCTGTACCAGCCCGCCGTTGCGTTGGAGTTCTTCCGCTCCGCCGGTACGGTTGAAGAACAATCCGCCGGGAAGTCTTTTTTCTCCGAAAATGAAAAAGCGGGCGGTCTCTTTTCCAAGAACGCGCGCATGTACCTGCTGTTAGAGGGGGAAATCGGCCTGATGATTCGCGGCAAATTCTTCGGCGTGGTGAAACCGGGCAATGTGTTCGGTGAACTGGCGGTGATCGCCGGGCTACCGAGGAGCGCGACGGCCATGGCCAAGATTAATTGCCGCGTGTTGTCGATGGACGAAAAACAGTTTCACGCTGCGCTGGCCAAGAAACCGGAATTCGCATTGATGCTGATGAGCATCATGGTCCAGCGGCTGCGCCAGAGCATCGCGAAACTGGGCGCCGCTGTACCGGTGACGGCCGCCCCCGAACGCAGCGACATCCTCGACAAAAAGGCTCTCGCCGATCTGCAGAAGCAACTCGGCATGCCTGAGCCGGCGGTGTTTCAGGCGGGCAAGGTCATCATGAGCGCGGGCGCCGTCGGCGCGTTCATGTATGTCGTACTGGAAGGCCGCGCCGCCGTCTCGGTGGGCAACAGCGTAGTGGAGCATGTCGGACCGGGCGGGATATTGGGCGAACTGGCGCTCGTAGACCGCGCCGCGCGCGCAGCCACTGCCACCGCGGAGGCCGATTGCAAACTGCTTGCCATCAACGGCAACAGCTTCCTCAACCTCGTCAAGACCAAGCCGGAATTCGGTGCGTCGCTGCTGAAATCGATCGCTGCGCGCATGCAGCAGGTCGCCCAGCAGGTTGCGCAGATGCAGGCCTGAGCGGCCCGCGCACCGCTCAATCGATAACGACGCCGGCCTGCTTCATCAACCGCGCGTACTTGGCCAGTTGCTCGCGCGTCGCGGCGCCGAGTTCCTCGGGCGACGAACCACGCACAGTCAAGCCCTGCGCATTCAGCTTTTCGCGCACTCCAGGGTCTGCAAGCGCCTTCCGAACTTCCGCGTTCAAGCGTGCGATGATCGGTCTTGGTGTCCCGGCCGGCACCATGATGGTGAACCAGGAGTTGAACTCGAACCCGGTCGAGCTCGACGCCGGGCAGACCGGATTCGGAGATGGTCGGCACGTCGGCGAATTGCGGCAGCCGGCTGCGGGTGCTAACGCCGAGCAGCCTGAGCTTGCCGCCGCGAATCAGCGAGGCGACGGTTGCCAGCCCCTGAAAGGACACGGGTACCTGTCCCGCCGCGACATCCAACGCGGCCTGGGTCGCGCCCTTGTAAGGAACATGCGTAAGCGACACTCCTGCCGTCGACGCAAATAACGCCATCGCGACATGCTGCGGACTGCCGTTTCCTCCCGTTGCGTAATCGATTCTTCCGGGTGCCGCGCCGGCCGCTGCAATCAGTTCCGCCGCGGTCCGGTAAATGGACTGGTTGCTGGCGACCAGCCCCCACTCCACCGTGGCGACGAGCGAGACCGGTTCGAAATCCCGGAGTATGTCCCATGGCATTTTCGCATGCAGGTTCGGCAGCATGGTCATGATGCTGTCGTTGAAGCCGCCTATGGTATAGCCGTCCGGTGCGGCTCTCGCCACGTGTTCGGCGCCGATCAAGCCTGCGGCACCGGGCTGGTTATCGACGACGATCTGTTCACCCATATTGGCCGACATTTGTTGCGCTACGATGCGCGCCGCATTGTCGACCGCGCTCGCGGCTGCTAGCGGAATGATCATCCGGATTGGTTTCAGCGGATAGCCCGGCTGCGCGGTGGCCCCGAACGGCAGCGCGGCGAGGACAACGATCAAAGCGATGCGGTGGGCGAACGACATGCGATCTTCTCCGGGTGAACAGGCGATTCCAGCTGCGTCCCGCCTCGCGGCCGCACGCGCAGGCAACGGTGTCATGCCGCACGAATCCGGTCGGCACACGCGGCGATGCAGGGGAAACGAGGAAATCCGTCCCCGAGCATCAATCCAGTTTCTCAGCCCACCGTGTCCCCGGCGACATCGACGCGAACGCTCGTGCGGTTGAGCGTAGCGAGCACGGCGCGCGCGTAGCCCTCAGCCCAGGGAAGGTCGCCGGCGAAGCGCTTTTCACCCGCGTCGCGCGCGACCTCCAGTACCTTGTCGAGGATCAGTATCTTTCCGACCAGGCTTCGAGGGGTGCAGCCGAGTTCATCAAACTGCTTTGCCAGCCACAGTTCGCCTTCCTGCGCCGTGGGCAGGGGCGGATCCCCTGCGGTAATCCTCAGCTCGTAATCGCGATCCCGGCCAAACGATACGACGACGGTACCTCGCATGTGGTGTACTCCTGAGTTAGCGGTCGGCTTCATTTTACTGCACGCAGGGCCGGTCCGTGGCGAACCGGATCAATCAAGTGCTGCGATTCCAAGCTCCGCTGCGAGCAGGTTCAGGTTGCGCATCAGACCCGCCGCGATCGGTATGCCGTCGCGCGCATGGGCAATGCGCTTCGCCTGGCTTTGCTCTCCCGGCAACCAGATTCGTTCGACCCCGGGCAGCCGCTCGCTTGCGCGCAGGTCGCGCACCAAGATGTCGACCCGTGCTTTGAACGCCTGGACATCGCCGAAGGCCGATATGTCGATGGCGACGATGGCTTGCCCGGTATTGGTCACGCTCGTATGGTCGTGGTTGAAATCCACCACGTTCTTTCCCATGGCGGCGCCGTTCAGCGTTCCGGCGAGCAGTCCCACCACGAGCGCGAGGCCGTACCCCTTGTAGCCGCCGATCGGCAGAAGAAAGCCCTCCTCGGCGCGAACAGGATCGGTGAGCGCGCGTCCTGCGCGGTCTATCATCCAGCCTTCAGGCATCGCCTCGCCGCGTTGCGCCTTGGCCTTCACCTTGCCATACGCAGCCACCGTGGTCGCCATGTCGAGCACCACCGGCGCTTCTGATCCGGCCGGGACCGCGGCCGCAATGGGATTGGTCGACAGCAGCATGTCCAGTCCGCCCCACGGCGGAAGGTGGTTGGCGTTCCCGACCGCGAAGTAGAGGCCGATCATGTCGTGCTCGAGCGGCATGCGCGCATACAGCGACGCCGGCCCGGCATGGTTGCTCCACTGCGAACCGACCCATGCGATCCCGGCAGTGCGTGCCTTCTCGATCGCCAGGCCCGCCGCGCGCTGCATCACCAGATGTCCCATGCCGTTGTCGCCGTGGATCAGCGCCATGCCGACGCGTTCCTGCACCACGCGGATATCCGGGCGAGGGTTGATGCCCCCGGCCTTGATGCGCTTGGCGTATTGCGGCAGACGCATCACGCCATGCCCGTCCGAGCCTTGCAGGTCAGCGTCGGCCATCAGCTTCGCCACCATGCCCGCGTCGGCGGCAGGAAGACCCAGCCGCTCAAAGGTGGCTGAGATGAAGGCGCACAGGCGCTCGTGGCTCACTCGTGTAGCGGTCTCGGCCATGGCAGGGATTCGAAATTCCAGCAGCGAAACTGGTTTCTGCGGATGGCGCAGGGCTACGCTGGCGGCGGAGTTCGCCGCGCTTGCACAACCGCTGCCGGATCTGGTTGGTTTTCATGGCGCAATGAAAACTTCTCCTGACTTGGGGCTCTGCAACCCAGCAGGGCCGGAGGGAGGGGTTTCCTTCCGGCCCTGCTTGTCCAGACCAATCCTAACCCTCCTTGGAGCAATCCCTCAGCGCGATGCCTTTTTCCTTGGCATACGCCGTGGACGAGGCTTCGATCTTAGCGCGCACCAATTCCTTTTCGGGCTCGATCCAGTCCGAGATCGGCTTCCACTGCTTGCCGTCCCACTGCTGGAATTTCATCATGCCCGAGCCTTCGTGGTCGGCGCAGGTGATGATGGTCGGCGGGATGAAGCCCTCCGCGCCCAGTTGTTTCAGGCGCGCGTTGTCAAGTTTGAGGTGCTCCAGCGCCCAGCGGACCTGTTCGCCGGTGACCGGTTTGCCCTTGCCGTACTTTTCCTGCGCGATGCGGATTGCCTCGATAGTGACCATCCCGCCGACCAAACCGCGGTTCCAATAAATGGTTCCGATGCGGGATTTGTCGTCCAGGCTGCCCTTGTTCTTCTTGTAGACATGCTTGATCACGTCCTGCACCATCGGATAGTTGCTGCCGGTGACCGAGAAGGTGGCGGAGATGTAGTTCTTGGCGGCGTCGCCGGCGGGAATCACGTCCTCCTCCGACCCCGACCAGTGGATGCCGATCACTTTGTCACGCGGATAGCCTACCTTGGCGGCGGTCTTGATTGCGGTGGGCACCATCACGCCAGCCGCCCAGAGCAGGGCGAAGTCGGGCTTGTCTTGGCGCACGCGCAGCCACTGCGCCTGCTGGTCCACGCCCGGAGGTGGAACCGGTACCAGAAGCAGGTCGAAACCGTATTTCTTCGCCAAATCCTCCAATAGCGGGATCGGCTCTTTGCCGAAGGCGGAATCGTGATACACGAGCGCGATCTTCCTGCCCTTCAGCTTGTCCATGCCGCCCAGCTTCTGGCCCATGAACTTGATGATGCCCGTCGTCTCGCTCCAATAATTGGTGATCATCGGAAAGGCGTAGGGAAACACGCGGCCGTCGCTGGTGTCGGTGCGGCCGTAGCCTATGGTGACCAGCGGTATCTTGTCGGCTACAGAGCGATCGAGAATCGAATAGGTGATCCCAGTAGACATAGGCTGCACCACTGTGCCGCCGGTCGGCCCCTTCTTCTTCAACCGCTCGTAGCATTCGACGCCGCGCGCATTGTTGTACTCGGTTTCGCACTCTTCCCAGGTGATCTTGACGCCGTTCACGCCGCCGTCGCGCTCGTTGATCATGCTGAAATAGTCGACCATGCCGCTGTAGAAGCCCGAGCCGACCGAGGCGAACTGGCCAACGCGGTAGCCTACGATGGGAACGAACTGGGTATTGTCCTGCGCAGATGCGGGCAGGCTGGCGGCGCAGGCGAGCCCCATGAGAGCGGCGATCGCGGTATTCCTGATTGATATTTGGAACATGATGATTGAATCCTCCTTTTTTCGGTTGCCGCGAAATCCATGAGGGAAGTCGGCGGCTGCGCATATTCGTCTCATACGATACTGGACGCTGGCTGCAGCGAATGATTGTACGGCCGCCACCAGGCAAAAACAACCGAAGCCGGTAATCGCCACGGTTCCGTCAAAGTCGTCCCCCGTTGAGGTCGATGCCCGAATTGTTGAATGTCTGAGCAGAGCGAGTAGGCGGTGTTTGTGGGTTGATGGCACGTTTTTCCGGGTTTCACGCGCTCAAGGTGTAGAGCAGGCGAACGCCAAGAGCAGCGTGACGCTGCATGCTCATTTTCTTCGGGTTCTGCGGAACCTACAGGCGCAGCATCTCCAGCACCTTGTCCGCCTGCGCCGCCAAAGCGCG
>JAPLRD010000180.1 GCA_026399375.1 Pseudomonadota bacterium | reverse complement strand
GGCATGGTTCAGGCTTGCGGTAGCCCGGAAAGAAGTGACCGAGGGAACCACCATGCGCCCTTTCTTGGCGAATTGATACCAAATTGACGAACGTGGGCCGAAACAGGTCTAGCGGCTTGGGCCGCGAATCGGGAGGGAAGCGGGATTGCTCTGCGTGAATTATTCGACCCGCCAAACGCGCCAGGACGACGCCAGGGCCGTCCAGATCGTCCCGACGTAACCAAGCATCAAATCAAACGTTGGACGCGCCCAAACGGCTATAGGCGCTTCGGCGAAACGTGCCGACAAGCGAAGCCGTCTCCGCTATGATTTTCGGAGTATCACTGCTCCGGTTTTGTAGTGAATTTGTCTCGGAAATTGCGGAATTTCTCGGAAGTAACTGTCCCAAAAGGCGTCCTTAAAACTTCCAGGATTAGGGATAGTTTTCCGCCGCGATGCCGGCCTTGGTGAGGGCGTTGAACAGAGTCGATTTGCCCACATTCGGCAGGCCGACGATTCCGCATTTGAGAGACATGTGTCGCCTTAGAACAGGTGAAGGATATGCAAGTGACGTCTAAGCGTCTTGTCCCGGTGGCGCTTTTTTTCTGGGCGCGTCGGGGTCCGGTGGAGGTTTGGGTTTGGTATGCAGCTTGTGCATGGCCGCCGCCATCTTGTCCGCGAGTATGAGATCGAACACGCCGACGCTCCGGTCTATCACCGCGTCGATCAATTCGTGTTCTTCCTTGCGCGGCGGGTGCAGCACGAAGTCGGCCACTTCCTGCTCGCTCGCGGCGATGTCGCGCGGATGGCCGATGCCGATGCGCAGGCGCCAGAAGTCCGGCGCTCCCAGTTTCTCGATGATGTCCCTCAGGCCGTTGTGGCCCGCATGGCCCCCGCCCTGCTTGATTTTCACGCCCCCCGGGGGCAGGTCGAGTTCGTCGTGCGCAACCAGGATTTCGTCGGCCGCGATCTTGTGGAACTGCGTGATCGCGCCCACTGCCGATCCCGATTCGTTCATCCAGGTCTGGGGCAGCAGCAGCCACGCCTGCCCCGAGGCGGTATCGAGCTTGCCCAGCAGCGCGTGAAACTTCGGTTCTTTTCTCAGCGTGAGCCGGTGCTGCGCGGCCAGCCGCTCGACCAGCCAGAAACCGGCGTTGTGGCGCGTGTTCTCGTACTTCTTGCCCGGATTGCCCAGGCCGACGATGAGTTTGATCGGCATTTTCGGATGCAGCCTGAAGCCGGTTTGACGGATAAGGTGAAGAAGGCGCTGCTTTCCCGCTCTTCAAAAAAACAGGCAGAGGCTTGAGCCTCTGCCTGTCTTCGAAGCGGTCAAGCGGATTACTTCTTGTCCGATTTCTCGGATTTCTTGTCGCCCTTGTCGCCCTTGTCGCCGCCCTTGTCCCCTGCCGCGGACTCGGCCGACTGCTTGCTGGTGGGAACTTCGGCAGCGGACACTGCGGCTTCGGCCGCAGCGGCATCCGCCGCTTCGTCCGCAATCTGCGCGCGCGGAATCTGCACCACCGCCACCGGCGGGTTCTCGTTGCCGTGCAGGATCGGCTCGACCCCTTTGGGGAACTGCAGGTCCTTGACATGCACGATGTTGCCCAGCGCCAGGTCCTTCAGATCCACTTCGATGAACCCGGGCAGGTCCGCGGGCAGACAGCGGATCTCGAGGTCGCTGATGACGTGGCTGACGATGCCGCCCGAGAGCTTGACGCCCGGCGACTGTTCGGCGTTGATGAAGTGCAGCGGCACCTTCATCTGGATCTTCACGTCGGCGAGGACGCGCTGAAAGTCGATGTGCTGGACCTCGACCCGGAACGGATGCATGTTCACCGCGCGCAGCAGCACCTGCTCCTTCGCGCCCTCGAGGTTGAGCGTGAGGACGGAGGCGTGGAAGGCCTCCTGGCGCAGCTGGTGGTACAGCGCGTTGTGATCGAGCTCGATGACGACCGCGGGCTGATTGCCCCCGTATACGACTCCGGGGGTCTTGCCTTCACGGCGCAGGCGGCGGCTCGCTCCGGTGCCCTGCTTGGTGCGCTTTTGCGCGTTGACTTCGATTTGCATGTTGCACTCCAGGTTGTGGCGGTCCCGCGACCAGGTACCGCCGTTTGAAAAAGCTGTAATCCGTATCTACTGCATGAACTTCACTCGCTGAACAGCGAGCTCACCGATTCCTCGTTGCTGATGCGCAATATGGTCTCCGCCAGAAGGTCGACCACGGAAAGCACGCGTATCTTGCGGCAATTTCTTGCATCTTCGCGCAGCGGAATGGAGTCGGTCACCACCACTTCGTCCAGCGCGGATTTCTCGATGCGCTCCACCGCGCCGCCGGAGAGTATCGGGTGCGTGCAGTAGGCGAGAACCTTGACCGCGCCCTCGTCCTTCAGGGCCTGCGCCGCCTTCGCCAGGGTGCCGGCGGTGTCCACCATGTCGTCCATGATGACGCAGGTACGGCCATTCACGTCGCCGATGATGTTCATCACCTCGGATACGTTCGCCTTGGGACGGCGCTTGTCGATGATCGCCAGATCCGATTCCAGGCGCTTCGCCAGCGCGCGCGCGCGCACCACGCCGCCTACGTCGGGCGAGACCACCAGCAGGTTTTCGTAGCCGTGCTTCCACAGATCGCCCAGCAGGATGGGCGCGGCGTAAATATTGTCCACCGGCACGTTGAAAAACCCCTGGATCTGGTCCGCGTGCAGGTCCATGGTGAGCACACGGTCCACGCCCACGGCCTCGAGCATGTTGGCCACCACCTTGGCGCTGATCGCGACCCGCGCGGAGCGCGGCCGCCGGTCCTGGCGCGCATAGCCGAAGTAGGGGATCGCCGCGGTGACGCGCGCAGCCGACGCGCGCTTCAGCGCATCGATCATGATCACGATTTCCATCAGGTTGTCGTTCGTCGGCGTGCAGGTCGATTGCAGCACGAAGCAGTCCCTGCCGCGCACGTGCTCCAGCAACTCGATCATGACTTCGCCGTCGGAGAAGCGGCCGACGTTGGCGCTGCCCAGGGGAATATTGAGGCGTTTCGCCACCGCCGCCGCCAACTGGGGGTTGGCGCTGCCGGCAAATACCATCAGGTGGTCATATGCCATCGGGATACCGGGTGCCGAATGCTAGATGCCGGATCTAGAATCCCGCGCCCCCTTGTGGTTGGTGAAAACCGTCATTAGTGAAAACCAGCCGCAAATGCGGCTCAACCTGCCCCGGCTTCCAAATTCTGAAAACCGGTTTTCATCTGGCTGGGGAGGTAGGGATCGAACCTACGAATGCCGGAATCAAAATCCGGTGCCTTACCACTTGGCGACTCCCCAAATTCTAGTTGTCCAACCCCCGCAGCGGATGATGATCCAAGCCCCGCGCCACCAAGCCCCGCATCGTCGACGGCAGCTGCGCCTGCACCGCAAGCGCCTCGGATTGCGAGGAAAACCCGGCAAATACACAGCCGCCGGAACCGCTCATGCGCGCTTCGCCGTGCTTATTCAGCCAGGCCAGATGGCGCGCCACTTCAGGATAGCGTTTGCTCACAACGGGCTCCAGGTCGTTACGCAAGGTGCGTTGTTTCAGCCCGTCGAAAAAGGCCGTAATTCTGATTGGTTTTGCCTCCCGTGTCAATTCTGGAGCGGCGAAAACGGCCGCCGTGGGCACCTCGACCGGGGGTATCAGCACCAAATACCAGGCCGGCGGAAGCTCGAGCGCCGTCAGTTGTTCGCCCACGCCTTCGGCAAACGCGTTTTCGCCGAATACGAATACCGGCACGTCCGCTCCCAGTTTGAGCGCCAGATGCTGCAACTCGGCGCGCTTCAGGCCCAGTTGCCACAGATGGTTGAGCGCAATCAGCGTGGTGGCCGCGTCGGAACTGCCGCCGCCCAGGCCCCCGCCCATGGGGATGCGCTTGTCGAGTTCGATATCCACGCCGCCCTGATGGCCGGTCGCAGTCTTGAGCAGATTCGCCGCACGCACGCACAGGTCCCGCTCCGACGGCACGCCCGGGAGCGTTCGCAGCATGACCACCCTGCCATCGGCGCGTGCAGCGAAGCGCAGGGTGTCGTTCAGGTCGATCAGGCTGAACGCGGTCTGCAACTCGTGATAGCCGTCGGTCCGGCGGCCGGTGACATGAAGAAAAAGATTGAGCTTGGCCGGCGCAGGCCAACTGTCCTGCCAGGCATTCATGGCGCGCTCCGCCATTGATCGATGACGAGGCGAAGCTCCACGTCCTGGCGCGACATCCGCAGGCGCGAGGGCATCCCGTTCCCGCTCCCGTACTCGAGGAACTCGACCAGCCATCCCGACTGCGTCAGTTCGGCCAGGCGTTGCGAGGCATCCAGCCGTGTTTGCGCAGGGGCGCCGGCTGTAGTGCGCCCGCGAACCCAGTCGGGCATTCCTGCGAGCGGCAGGCGCCAGCCCAGCACTTTCTCCGTCAGCGACTCCACGTCGCCCGCCTGATACAGTTTCTGGTCCGAAGTGGTCAGGCTCGCCACGCCGTCGCGCCAGACGATGCGCGCCACGCCCTGCCCCAGCGGCGACGAGAACAGGAGGTCGTCGCCCGCCGGCTCGTGCTGCCAGGTGATTTTTCCGCTCGCCGCCTCGGCGCCGAATTTCACCGACACGCGGCCCGAAAGATGGAATGTGTCGCCTATGGGCTCCGAAGGCGCCGGCTGCTCCTGCAGAAGCCCCTAAAAACAAGCAGGCCCATAGGAGTGCGGAGCGCATGAGCAATACTTTAAACCCTGGATTATTGTCTTGATCGCGACCAGTATTGAAAGAAATGACGCTGTATCAGCGGGGGGGATATACAAGGGGGGGATGCATCCCCCCCTTGTTCGTCAAATGAGGGTTTTCCGTTCAGCGGAGGCACCTAGTCAGCTATCCGCTTATCTATACTACGGCTTGAAACGCTTGATGGTGCTGTTCAACGCGTCGTTGCCGGGCGTCTTTTTCACCGCCTCGAGCCAGATTTTTTCGGCCTCGCCCTGCTCTCCGGCGGCCCACAACACCTCGCCCAGATGGGCCGCGATTTCGGGGTCGGCGCGCGCGGTGTAGGCACGGCGCAGATATTCCAGCGCCTGCTTGTTGTTGCCGGTGCGATACAGCAGCCAGCCCATGCTGTCGATGATGAAAGGGTCGTCGGGTGCAAGCTGCAGCGCCTTTTCTATCAATTCCTGCGCCTCGGGCAGGCGCAGGTTGCGGTCGGCGAGCGAATAGCCGAGCGCGTTATAGGCGTGCGCGTGGTCGGGCTGCAGCTTGATCAGTTTCTTCAGGTTGCTCTCGAGCAGGTCCATGCGTTCGAGCTTCTCCGCCAGCATGGCGTAGTCGTAGAGCAGTTCGGGCTGGTCGGGCATGTTTTCGAGGGCGCTTTCGATGAGGTCGAAGGCCTCGCGCGTCCGGTTGGCGTCGCGCAGCATCTGCGCTTCGGTCAACAGCACCTGGGCCCGCGCCTGGCCGGAGTCGGTCTCGATCTGCCGCAGGTACGCGCGCGCCGCATCGAGTTTGTCCTGCTTGTACAGCACCGTGATTTCCTCGTACCAGCGCAGCGCGTCCGGGTAATTCTTCTGGTCTTCCGCAATCTGCCCCAGGTACATGCGCACCGAATTCTTTTCCCGGTATGGAAGCACCAGCAGGCGCTTGAAGAACGCTTCGGCCTGCGCATAGTCCTGCAGCTGCAGCGACAAAACGCCTATGGCGAAGACCACATCGACGTTGTCGGGGAAATCCCTGGACAGCCGCTGAAACTCGACGCGCGCCTCGGGGTATTTGCGCTCGGCGACGAGCACGCGCGCATAGCTCATGCGCACGTCTTTCGCCTTCGGATAGCGCTCGAGGAACGACGCAAGGCGCTGCAGCGCCAGCGCGTTCGACTGGCGTTGCAGCAACTGCGCCTCGAGCAGCGCAGCGGGCTCCCAATCCGGCTTGAGCTCGGACGCCGTTCGCACTTCGGTCAGCGCGAGTTCCCTCTTGTCCGCCGCGACGGCGGCCTGCGCCACGGCGAAATGCGCCTGCGCCAGCTTCGGATAAGGCTGCGCCAGCTGCTGCACCAGCGCCAGGGTCAGGGTCTTGTCCTGGCTGTTGGCGAGCAGCCTGCTCAGTTGAAGGAATCCGTCCGCCGCGCTGTTGCCTTCGGCGGCGAGCAGCTTTTGCAGATACGGCATCGCATCGGTGTGGCGTTTCGCGTTGATCAGCAGGCTGGTCAGCGTCTGCAGGGCCTGCATCGAGGTCGGCTCGGTTTCGTACCAGATCTGCGCCGACTCGATCGCCGCGTTGGGCATGCGCGCGTACAAGGCGATCTCGGTCGCGCGCCTGGCGATGCGCGGATCGCGCGTGCGCTTGGCCAGATCCGCGTAGGCCTGCGCGGACAGTCCGATGGAACCGCGCTGCCCCGCTATTTCCGCGAGCAGATACTCATACAGCACCGCCTCGGTCAGGTCCTGATTGGGCAATACGCGCGCGGAGGGCGACCTGCTTGCGCCGGCGGCTGCGGAATGAGGCTGATCGGGCTCGCTCTCGCTGGCGGCGGGGGCGGCGGTCGCCGCTTCCGGGCGAGCAGGTCCCTGCGCGCACGCGGCAAGCATCAAACCGATGCCTGCAAGCAGGGCCAGACGCATGCTCTTGAAGGCTGAAAGTTGCGGAAAGGACATTGCAGCGAGAATAGCTTAGCGTGGGGGGTACATATTAGGTATATTTGCGCGCCAGTACAAGACAATATACCGGTCCGCAGCCCATGCCTGAACTACCCGAAGTAGAGATCACCCGCAGCGGCATCGAGCCCTACCTCGTCGGCAGCACCATCACCGGCGTGCGCTTGAGCGCACGCAAGTTGCGCTGGCCGTTCCCGCGCGACCTGGCAAAGCGCATTACCGGCCAGCGCATTGCGCGCGTCGCGCGTCGCGGCAAATACATACTCATCGACTGCGGTGGCCGGGGACGATCCGGCTGCCTGATTCTGCATCTGGGCATGTCGGGCAGCCTGCGCATCATGGACAGCGAGACGCAGCCGCAGCGGCACGATCATTTCGACCTGCTGCTGGGCGCAAAGCTGATGCGCCTGCGCGACCCGCGGCGCTTCGGTTCGGTGCTGTGGGAGGGCGGCGATGTCACGCGCCATCCCCTGCTCGCCGGGCTGGGCGCGGAGCCGCTGGAAGACAGCTTCACCGGCGCCGTGCTGCACGCGGCCACGCGCACGCGCAAGGCGGCGGTCAAGCTCGTCTTGATGAACGCGAGCATAGTCGTCGGCGTAGGCAACATTTACGCCAACGAAAGCCTGTTTCGCGCCGGCATCAACCCCCGTACCGCGGCGGGGCGGCTCTCACTCGCCCGCTATGACGCCCTGACGGCGGCCATCAAGTCGACGTTGAAGCAGGCGCTGGCAGCCGGCGGCAGCAGCCTGCGGGACTTCGTCCACAGCGACGGGACTTCCGGGTATTTTCAGCAGGAATACTTCGTCTACGGGCGCGCCGGGTTGCCCTGCCGCAACTGCGGCACGACCATACGCCAGCTGCGCCAGGGCCAGCGCTCCACCTTCTACTGCCCCGTTTGCCAGAAATAAGCGGCCCGAGCCGACCGGTCAGGCGCTTTTCTTCTGCGCCATCAGGCGCTCGTACTTGAGCTGCAGCGCTTCCCTGGTCTCGGGATATTCCGGATTGAGGGGGATGCAATCCACCGGGCAAACGACCATGCACTGCGGTTCGTCGAAATGCCCGACGCATTCGGTGCACTTGGCCGGATCGATGACGTAAATCTCTTCCCCCTGGGAAATGGCCTCGTTCGGACACTCCGACTGGCATACATCGCAGTTGATGCACTCGTCGGTAATCATTAACGCCATGAGACCCGCCTACGATTGATGTGGCAGCCGCGGACTACGCGCCGCCCATCTGCCGGACTTTCTCCCGGATGCAGCGCTCCACCAGCGGCTGCACGAACTTGCTCACGTCTCCTCCCAGGGTCGCGATTTCACGCACCATGGTGGCGGAGACGAACATGTGCTGCTCGCCGGGCGTGAGAAAAAGCGTCTCGACGTCGGGATACAGGTTGCGGTCGAAACCGCGCGCAATCCGCGCAGCACGACGCGCGCGTTCTGCGCTTTGATGAAGTTCATCAACAGGCCGCGAAAGCTCTCCACGCGCACGTTGGAATATTGCGACACGACCTCGCGCGTCATGGCCACACGCTCGTCCAGCGTGAAAAACGGCTGCTTGCCGCGGCTGTCGGCGACACCGACGACCAGTTCTTCGAACACCATCGCAGCACGCCGCACCAGGTCCTCGTGCCCGCGCGTGAACGGATCGAACGTTCCCGGATAGACTGCCTTAGTCGCCATATGTCACCAATGAGTAGTACACCTGTCCGGCGCGGCCCTGGCGCTTGATGCGCCAACCGTTCCCGGACACGAACGCGGCGGCGCTTTCCACGTACACCTGCGCACCCGGCCGCAACAGTTTCCCCACCTTCGGCAGCGCCTGCAGCAGCAGGTCCGAGCGAAACGGCGGATCGAGAAACACCACGTCGAACCGCGCTGTCGCATCCGCGGCTGAAGCCGCCGAAGCAGTTGCGAATTCTAGCGCATCGGCGCAATGCACAGACAGGTTTTTCGCCGCCAGGAGTCCCGCATTGCGGCGCAGCGCTTCGCACACGCGGGGACTCTTCTCGACCATCACCACCGAGTCGGCGCCGCGCGACAAAGCCTCGAATCCGAGCGCGCCGCTGCCCGCAAACAAATCGAGGCAGCGCAGCCCCGATAGGTCTTGGCCGAGCCAGTTGAACAGGGTTTCGCGCACGCGGTCGGCGCTGGGGCGCAGCCCCTCGTGGTCGGGAAACGTGATGCGGCGGCTGCGCCATTCGCCGCCGATGATGCGGACCTGGTTACTTTTTGCCGCCACCGACGACGACCGTCACCAGATTGTCGGGGCGCACGCGCCGCGCGAACGCGTCTCGAACCTCGGCCATGCTCACCTTCTCGACCCTGGCGGTGAAATCGTCGAGCCAGGTGAGGGGAAGCCGGTAGTAGCCGATCAACGCGACCTGGTCCAAGAGCTTCTTGTTGCTGTCGATGCGCAGCGCGAATCCGCCGACCAGATTCTGCTTGGCCGCCTTCAACTCGGCCGCAGTCGGCCCCTGTGCGAGGAATCCGCCCAGCACCACGCGCACGCGCGCGAGCGCTTCTTCCGCCTGTTCGTTCTTGGTCTGCAGGCCGATCTGGAACGGCCCCTCCTGCGCCAGCGGCAGGAAGTAGCTGTAGACGCTGTAGGCGTAACCGCGCTTTTCCCGCACTTCCATGTAGAGGCGTGAAACGAAACCGCCGCCCCCGAGAACGTAATTGCCCACCAGCATCGGAAAGTAATCCGAGTCGCTGCGCGCCATTGCCGGCAAGCCGAGCAGGATGTGGCTTTGCGTGGCCGGATGCGCGATTTGCGCGGTTTCGCCGCGCGGTTGGGCCACCGCCGGCAACGCAGCCGGCGCACCCGATGCGCGCGGCAATCCCGCGGTAAGATGCTCTGCGATGCGTTCGGCGAGCGCGCGGTCGGCGTCGCCGATGATGGCGACCACGGCGCGCTCCGCGACATAGTTGGCGCGATAGTAGCCCTCGACATCGGCGCGCTGTATGCGCGCCACCGTTTCCGGCGTGGGCGCGAGGCCGTACGGATGGCTGCCGTAGAGCATGCGGTAAAACGTTTTGCTTGCGATCGCGTCCGGTTTGGTCTCCTCTTCCTTGACCGAGTCGGTCAGGCGCGCCTTCTCGCGCGTGAACGCAGCATCCGGAAAAGCAGGCGACTGCAGAATCTCGGCCAGTGTCGAGACCGCCTGTTTGCGTTCGCGCTCGCTCGAAAGCGTGCGCAATGCGATGCCGGCGCGATCACGGTCGGCGTTGCCCCCGAGCTGGGCGCCGACGTCGGCGATGCGCCGGCTGATTTCCTCTTCCGAGCGCCCGGCCGAGCCGGCTTTGATCAGCGAATGGGTCAGACCGCCCAGGCCCGCCTTGTCCGCCGAAACCCTGCGTCCGCCGGCATCGAAGTCGACGTTGATGTCGAGCATGGGTATGCTGCGGCTTTCCACGAAATAGACGCGAGCGCCGGAGGACGTGGTCCAGTGCTGGATCGGCAGCGCGGCCTCGGCGACGGCCGCCGCCATCCACAGCGTGGCCGCCAGCGCCAGGAGCGATGTTCTTTCAGCGACGTTCGTCGCCACATTATTCTTGCGCATCTAGTGCCTCGCTCCCGCCGGCGCCGGCCGCGGCTTTGTCTGGTCCAGCGGCTGCGGCTCGAGCACGACCACGGTGAGCGCGTCGTCGACGAAGAACGCCTTCGCCACCGCACGCACTTCGTCCGCGCTCACCGCTTTGATGCGCGCGAGCACACGGTCTATGTCTTTGTGCGACAGGCCGGCCGTTTCGAACTGGCCGATCTCCATCGCCTGGCCGAAGATCGAATCGCGCTTGAATACCTGCCCCGCGACCACCTGCGCCTTGACCCGGGCGAGTTCCTCCTCGGTCACGCCATCCTGCACCAAGCGCGCGAGTTCGGCGCGCAGACCCGTCTCCAACTCGGCCGCGCTCTTGCCCTGGCTCGGCGTCCCGTCGAGATAGCACAGCCCCGGTCCGCGCGAGGTGGCGTCGTA
>JAPLRD010000385.1 GCA_026399375.1 Pseudomonadota bacterium | reverse complement strand
TGATCATGTTCTTCGGCGGCTGGGCCGCGCCTATCGACGCGCCTATCGTCAACCTCATTCCCGGCGCCGTGTGGTTGCTGGGCAAGGTGTTTTGCATCCTGATTCTGTTCCTTTGGTTCCGCGCCACATTTCCACGCTATCGCTACGACCAGATCATGCGGCTGGGCTGGAAAGTGTTCATCCCGGTCACGATCGTGTGGCTGGTGGTGATTGCCGCGTGGATGCAGACGCCTTTCTCGATCTGGAGATGACCGGCCATGGCTGAGAAGATCCGCGAATTCTTCAAGACCTTTCTGCTGCTGGAGCTGCTGAAAGGGCTGGGTGTCACCGGGCGCAAATTGTTCGCGCGCAAGGTCACGATACAGTATCCGGAGGAGCACACGCCGCAGTCGCCCCGTTTCCGCGGATTGCATGCACTGCGCCGCTACCCGAACGGCGAGGAACGCTGCATCGCCTGCAAGCTGTGCGAAGCGGTGTGCCCGACGATGGCGATCACCATCGAATCGGAACAGCGCGCGGACGGAACGCGCCGCACCACGCGCTACGACATCGACCTGAACAAGTGCATTTTCTGCGGCTTCTGCGAAGAGTCCTGCCCGGTCGACTCCATCGTCGAGACACGCATCCTCGAATATCACGGCGAGAAGCGCAGCGACCTGCACTACACCAAGGAAATGCTCCTGGCTGTGGGTGACCGCTACGAAGCCGAAATCGCCCGCGACCGCGCCAGCGACGCCGCCTATCGGTGATGAACCTATGAATATTGAACCGATCGTTTTCTACTTTTTCTCCGCGGTCCTGCTGATCTCGGCGCTGCGCGTGATCACTGCGCGCAATCCGGTGCATGCGGCGCTGTTTCTGGTGCTCTCGTTCTTCACCGCCTCCGCCATTTGGATGCTGCTGCGGGCCGAGTTCCTGGCGATCGTCCTGGTCCTGGTTTATGTGGGCGCGGTGATGGTGCTGTTCCTGTTCGTGGTGATGATGCTCGACATCAACATCGACCGGCTGCGCGAGGGCTTCTGGAGCTATTTGCCTCTGGGTGCCACGGTGGGCGTGCTGATGGTGATCGAGATGGTGATGGTGCTCGGCGGCAAGTACTTCGGCACGGAGCACCTGCCCAATCCTGCCGATCCGGGGCCGGCCTACAGCAACACCAAGGAACTGGGCCGGATTCTTTACACCACCTACCTCTATCCCTTCGAACTCGCGGCGGTGATCCTGCTGCTTGCGATCGTCGCGGCGATTGCCCTGACATTGCGCCGGCGCGAAGGCTCCAAGCGCCAGGATCCGGCGAAGCAGGTCGCGATCAAGCGCGCGGATCGCGTGCGCGTGGTTGCCATGCCATCAGAGAAAAAGGAAGGCTGATCGTGAACTCGATACCGATGCCCACGCTCTCGCTGTCGCACTTCCTGATACTCGGCGCGCTGCTGTTTGCGATCGCCATTGTCGGCATTTTCCTGAATCGCAAGAACGTGATCATCCTGATGATGTCGATCGAATTGATGCTGCTCGCGGTCAACATGAACTTCATCGCGTTCTCGCACTACCTGCATGACATATCCGGACAGGTCTTCGTGTTTTTCATCCTGACCGTGGCGGCGGCCGAGTCGGCCATCGGCCTGGCGATCCTGGTGGTGCTGTTCCGCAACCTGAACACCATCAACGTCGACGACCTGAATGCATTGAAGGGCTAGCATGACATCGATGCAAAAACTCTACCTGCTGGTGCCGCTGGCGCCCCTCGCCGGGGCGCTGATCGCCGGCCTTTTCGGCCG
>JAPLRD010000036.1 GCA_026399375.1 Pseudomonadota bacterium | reverse complement strand
CACCCGCGACAATTCAACCTGCGGCTCCTGCACGGCTTCGTTCATGCCTGCCCTTATAGCAGCATCCAAACGAAAAAGCCAGTACTGTCTCTCCTCTACGTCACATCAAGGGCTTGGAACAATGAATGACGGAGCCCTGGGTAATCGCACTTCTCGCAACTTCGGCGCGATGTCGCCGCAAGAAATGGATTGACCGGGTACAGGGGCATTCTTACACTGTACCGGGTCAATCGACATGGGAAAAATGATGGATTTCTCGCTCACTCAGGAGCAGCAGGCGATGGCCGATACCGCCCGCCGCTTCGCACAGCAAAAACTAAAGCCGGGATACCGGTCGCGCGAAGCGGCGGGGTGCATTGAACGGACATTGATTCAGGAAATGGGTGCGCTGGGATTTCTCGGCGCTGAACTCCCGCAGGCGCAGGGCGGGCTGGGCGCGGATTGCGTCACCAGCGGGCTGTTGCTGGAGGAAATCTCCGCCGGCGATTTCAACGTCGGTTACCTCAACCTGCTGGTGTCGCTCTGCGGCCAGATCATCGCCACGCACGCCACGCCGGACACCTCGATCGAATGGCTGCCGCAAGTAATCGCCGGGACCGCGTTGCCGGCTTTGGCATTGACCGAGCCGCACGCAGGTTCGGATGCGGCGCGCCTTAAACTCAAGGCGCGCGCCGACGGTGACGACTACCTGCTCGACGGCGAGAAGACTTCCATTTCGCTTGCGACCCAGGCCGACATCGCCGTCGTGTTCGTCCGCACCGGCGCCGAGGCCGATGGCGCGAAGGGCATCAGCGCCTTTCTGGTAGACCTGAATTCCCCGGGCATTTCGCGCAGTGCCTTCGACGACCTTGGTTCGCGCGCCGTGGGCCGAGGCTCCATTTTTTTCGACGGCGTGCGCGTGCCGCGCCGCCATCTGCTTGGGGAAGCCAACCGCGGCTTCGTCCAGGTCATGCACGGTTTCGATTACAGCCGCGCGCTGATCGGGCTGCAGTGCCTGGCCCTCGCGCGGACGTCCCTGGACGAGACCTGGCGATACTGCGCCGAGCGCCACGCGTTCGGCAAGGCGCTGACCGCGTTTCAGGGTGTCACCTTCCCGCTGGCCGAATGCGAAACCCAGTATCAGGCTGCCCGCTGGCTGTGCCTGCGCACGCTCTGGCTGCGCGACCAGGGTTTGCCGCACTCGGCCGAGGCCGCGATGTGCAAATGGTGGGCGCCCAAACTCGCCGCCGAAATCGTGCAGCAATGCCTGCTCACACACGGCCACGGCGGCTATTCGAGCAGCCTGCCCTTTGAGCAGCGGCTGCGCGATGTGCTCGGCCTGCAGATCGGGGACGGCACGGCGCAGATCATGAAAATGATCATCGCACGGCATATGACGGGCGCCGCCTGACCGGCATGGCTACGCTCTATCTCGTCCGCCACGGACAGGCATCTTTTGCCGCGGAGAATTACGATCGTTTGAGCGCACTCGGCCGGCAGCAGTCGGTGTGGCTGGGCGAATACTTCGCCGAGCGCGGCATCGTGTTTGCGCGCGCAGTTTGCGGCACGCTCGATCGCCAGCGCGAAACGGCGCGCGCCATCCTGGAAACCATGGGTTCGAATCTGGCGGCCGAAGAACATCCCGGCTGGAACGAGTACTCCGGCGAGGCACTGTACAAGGCATACCTTGGAGACGAGTGGGCGCGGGCCCGCGCCAAAGGCGATGTGCGCGCGGTGTATCGCACCATCAAGGCCGCGCTCGAAGCCTGGTCGGAAGACAGGCTGCCGGGATCGCTGCCGGAAACCTGGCACGGATTCGGCGCGCGCATTGCCTCAGCCATGCATAGTGCCTGTGCCGGGCTGCCCGACGATGCCGTGGTGCTCGCGGCGAGCTCCGGCGGCGCGATCGGGCGCGGGGTGGCCGACATGCTGCAGGCGCCGGCCCGTGCGGCGATAGAACTCAACCTGCAGTTTCGCAACTCCGGGTTTTGCGAGATCTACTTCAGCCAGCGCTCGATGCGCCTGGTGAGCATGAATTGCGTGCCGCACCTCGATCGCGGCGACAGGCGGGACGCGATCACCTACTCCTGAAGAATTTCGACCGGCCGCCGAATTCCCGATTCACGCTGTTTGGCCGGCATGGGCCGCCGTAGCCTTGCGGATGGTGCTCTCGTCGGGCAACTGCCAGGTGATCAGCAGCGAGCAGACGGCCACCGCTCCGAGTACGAGCAGGGCGAAACCGAATCCCGCCGCCTTGACCGTAGGTCCCAGCGCCCAGACTGCCATCGAGCTCACACCGAAGGAAACCGCCAGGCGCATGCCGCTGACGCGGGAGCGTATGCTGTCGTCGACGTAACGCGCGATGATCGCATCGGTGAACGGGATCGCGCCGAATACCAGCACCATGAACAGGATCATGGCCGCAAACAGCATCCATCCCCGGCTGTAGGCGGCCAGCAGGAACACGGGTCCCTGGAAGGCGATGATGCCCAGCATCACGTTTCGGATCGGAAAGCGATCGAGCATGCGCCCCACCGCCAATTGCGACAGCGACGACAGCGTATAGACGACGGCGAGCAGCATCCCGAGCAACGCGGGTTGTTCGACCAGGATGGGCAGGCGCGCCTTCAACAACTCGCCGTTGCCGTTAGTGGTGAAGTTGAACAGGATGCTGCCGGTGATGGCCAGCATGGTCATGACCAGGAACACCCGGTTTCGCGTGCCCGGCGGCAGTTCGATCTGCTTGACCGTTCGTTTTGCCGGCGCCCCGCCCTCGACCGGCGCAAATTTCATGAACAGCAGTCCGCAGGCAATCGACAGCAGACCGGGCATCACGAAGGCCGTTCTCCAGTCAGCGTACTGAATGAAAAAGCCGGTCGATATAGCGGCGGCGGCGATGCCCAGGTTGCCCGCCATGCCGTTGATTCCTATGGTGATACCAGGTTTGGCCGCGTGGCGCAGCAGCATCGGAATGCCCACCGGATGGTAGATTGAGGCGAAGCCCCCCATCAGTCCTAGCGCCAGCGCCAGTTGCCACACGTTCTGGGTGAGCGCGATCAACATGGCCGAGCCGCCGATGCCGAAAAAAAACACCAGCATCATCGCGCGTCGGCCCCAGAGGTCCCCCAGCCGGCCGGAGGGTAGCGATCCGATCCCGAACATGACGAAAGCTCCGGTCGTATAGGGCATGAGGTCTTCCCAGCGCCCGACGCCGAATTCACGCGCGATGGTGGCTACCGCCGTGGCGAACACGAGCAGCATCAAGTGATCCAGCGCATGCGCGATGTTCAAAAGCAGTGATGTGACGCGCCAGGCCATCGCGGGTTCCGAAAATTCGACGGCGCAAGTGTAACCCGTAACAGATTTTCGTACCGTCGGTTTGCGGATCGTGTCCGTCTGTGTAACCATTGGCGCCCTTTTCACGAACTAGCAAGCGCACCGCCCTTGCTTTCAAACCGCTTCCTGGGAGCCTGTCATGGATCGTAGCCTGCCACTTAAATGGCTGTTCTGCTTGTCCCTGTTTCTGTCGACCAACGCGGGCCTCGTCGTGGCTCAGGATCGTCCCGCCTTGACGCCGGCAAAACCGGCGGGGACCGCCACGGCGATTTTCGCAGGCGGATGTTTCTGGTGCATAGAAGCGGATTTCGAAAAGCTGCCGGGCGTGATCGGGGCGGAATCCGGATATACCGCAGGAAAGACCGTCAATCCGACCTACGAGCAGGTCAGCGCCGGCGGCACCGGGCATACCGAGGCGATACGCGTGAGCTACGACCCGGCCAGGGTGAGCTACCAGCAGCTGGTGGACTATTTCTGGCGCCATATCGACCCGACGGTGAAGGACCGGCAATTCTGCGATATCGGATCGCAATATCGCAGTGGCATCTATTGGCAGAACGAAGCCGAACGCAAAATCGTCGAAGCGAGCCGGGAGGCGCTGCTGAAAAGCGGCAAGCTGAAGCAGATCCACACCGAACTTGCCGCCGCCACCGTGTTCTACCCGGCCGAGGAGTATCACCAGGACTACTACAAGAAGAACCCTATCCGGTATGCCTACTATCGCAACGGTTGCGGCAGGGATGCGCGGGTGAAGGAAATCTGGGGTGACAAGTAGGCTGGGCGAACGATCCAATGTCCAGGGCGTGGCTGTTACGCTTCGGTGATGGCTAATCTGTTTGCCGGCCTGCCCGATAGCGCGGGTGCTGAGCAGTTCCTGGAGCTGCTGTCGCGACCCGGCTTGCGCATAGAGCGCATCGTCTCGTCCGGACAGGCGAGTCCTCCCGGATTCTGGTACGACCAGCCCCAGGGCGAATGGGTGCTGGTGTTGCAGGGAGAGGCGACTCTTTCCTTTGAGGGCGAATCATCGCCGCGTTTGTTGCGTGCGGGTGACTTCATCGACATCGCCCCGCATCGCCGGCACCGGGTCGAATCGACCGCCACGCCAACGGTGTGGCTGGCGGTGCATTACGACCGGAGGGAGTCCTAGCGACGACCGGAGGGAATCCCCGAGGGATGGCTGAATCTCGGGCGTCCTGTGCTATCAGCCGATGGCAAGCAGTTCCACTTCGAACACCAGCGTCGCGTTGGGAGGTATTGCGCCACCCGCGCCGCGTGCGCCGTATCCGAGATCAGGCGGTATCGTCAGTTTGCGCCGGCCCCCGACCTGCATTCCCTGCACACCCTCGTCCCAGCCACGGATGACCTGGCCGGCGCCGAGGTTGAAGACAAAGGGGTCGTTGCGATCCTTGCTCGAGTCGAATTTGCTGCCGCTTACGAGCCAGCCGGTGTAGTGCACGGTGACGCTATGGCCGGCGGTCGCGGCTTCGCCTTCGCCGGTGGCAAGATCTTCGATGTTCAAACCGCTGGGGGTAATCGGCATGGCAGCCTCGAGTTGAAAAATGGACCGCCATTGTAGTGCCAATAAACCTTGGCTGTCCCGGTTGTCCACGGTGCCGGCGTGAGACCCCGCGTATCGCGCTGCTATAATTCGCCGCTCTGCCGCCACCGCCGCTTTCCAGGCTTGCGCGGCCTGTGGACACCTCGCTCAATGGAAATCTACGACATCGCCGTCATCGGCGGCGGCATCAACGGCGCGGGCATCGCGCGCGACGCCGCCGGCCGCGGATTGAAGGTGCTGCTCGCCGAGCAAAACGACTTCGCTTGGGCGACCTCCTCGGCCAGCACCAAGCTGATCCACGGCGGCCTGCGCTACCTCGAATACTACGAATTTCGCCTGGTGTCCGAATCCCTGGGCGAACGCGAAGTGATGCTGCGCATCGCGCCGCACATCATCTGGCCGCTGGAATTTGTCTTGCCGCACGAAAAACACCTGCGCCCGGCGTGGATGGTGCGAGCGGGCTTGTTCCTGTATGACCACATCGGCGGCCGGACCAGCCTGCCGAAATCGCGCGGCGTCCGGCTTACGCCGGAAGGCCACGGCGCAGGATTGAAACCCGATTTCCGAAGGGGATTCGCCTATTACGACGCCTGGGTGGACGACGCGCGCCTGGTGGTGCTGACGCTGTCGTCCGCGCGCGAACACGGGGCGACCCTGCTCGCACGCACGCGCTGCACCGGTGCGCGGCGCGACGGCGACAGTTGGCGTGTGACGCTGCGCGACGAAGCAAGCGGCAGCGAGACCGAGGTGCGTTCGCGCATTCTTGTGAACGCCGCCGGGCCCTGGGTAAAAAGCGTGCTCGATCAGGAGTTGAAGCTGTCTTCGCCGGGACGGGTACGCCTGGTGAAGGGCAGCCATATCGTGGTGCCGCGCATCCACGACAAGCGCTACGCCTTCATCCTGCAGAATCCGGACAAGCGCGTGGTGTTCATGATTCCGTACGAGCGCGAATTTACGCTCATCGGCACCACCGACGTGCAAGTCGCGGGCAAAGATCTGCCGGCGGTAATCTCCCCCGAAGAAATCTCTTACCTGTGCGATGCGGCGAGCCGTTACAGTGCGCGCGCTGTCACTCCCGATCAGGTGGTATGGGCCTACAGCGGTGTGCGCCCGCTGTACGACGATGGCGCGGAAGATCCGTCGGCCATCACGCGCGACTATGTGCTGCTGCTCGACGAGCAGGGCCCGCCGCTGCTGTCCGTGTTCGGCGGCAAGATTACGACCTATCGCAAGCTGGCTGAACACGTGATGCAAAAGCTGGCGCGCTGGATCCCGCCGCACCGGCCATGGACCCATGCGGAAACGCTGCCCGGCGGCGATTTCGGCGGGCGCGATTTTGCTGCCGTGCTGGCCGAGTACCGCGCGCGATATTCAGGCCTCGATCCGCACTGGCTGGCGCGCCTGCTGCGCCGCCACGGCACGCTTGCCGGACGGATTCTGGACAATGCGAACGCCGAGGCCGATCTGGGTGAACATTTTGGCGGAGGACTGTACGAGCGCGAGCTTGCGTACCTCGTCGAGCGCGAATGGGCGCGCACGGGTGATGATGTGCTCTGGCGGCGCACGAAATGCGGCCTGCACATGAACGAGGCGCAGCGCCGGCGTGTCGCTGAGCGCATGGCGGGTGGGAAATGAAGCCGCTCTTGGCCATTCCCGCCGCGGTACGCCGGAACATCCGCGGCGTCTTCTGCGACATTGACGACACGATCACCAGCGAAGGCAAGCTCGGCGCCCGCGCCTATGCGGCGCTGGAACGTCTGCGCGAGGCCGGCAAGCTCGTTATTCCGATCACCGGGCGCCCCGCCGGATGGTGCGATCACATCGCGCGCATGTGGCCGGTGGACGCCGTGGTCGGCGAGAACGGCGCCTTCTATTTCTATTACGACTCCGGATGCAGGAAGCTGGTGCAGCGATTTTTGTTCGACGCGCCAACGCGCGCCGCAAATCGCGACCGGATGGTCGATTTGCGCGAGCGCATCCTGCGCGAGATACCGGGCTGCGCGCTTGCGTCGGATCAACTCTATCGCGAAGCCGATCTGGCGATCGATTTCTGCGAAGACGTGCCGCACCTGCCCGACGTCGAGGTGGACAGGATCGTCGCCCTGATGCACGCGGCCGGGATGACGGCCAAGATCAGCTCCATTCACGTCAACGGCTGGTTCGGCGATTACGACAAGCTGGGCATGACGCGCATCCTGATGCGGGAGCGCTACGGCGTCGATCTCGCGCGCGACGAAGAGCGGTATCTGTTTATCGGCGACTCACCCAACGACGCGCCGATGTTCCGTTTCTTTTCCAACTCCGTGGGCGTGGCCAATGCGGCCGATTTCGGTGCGCGCCTGAGCCCCGCCCCGGTGTACGTAACCAGTCTGCGCAGCGGCGAGGGTTTCGTCGAAATGGTCGACTGTTTGCTGAACGATACGGCCGGGACGAACTGAAATGGAATGGTGGCTGGGCTACGCCGTCATCGGCGCGACGGTCGGCTTCTTTGCCGGCCTGCTGGGCATAGGCGGCGGCGCCATCATGGTGCCGCTCCTGGTCATGCTGTTCGAGGCGCAGGGCTTGCCCAGGGACCACATATTGCACCTCGCCGTGGGCACGGGCATGGCCAGTATTTTGTTCACATCCCTGTCGAGCATGCGCGCCCACGCGGCACGCGGCGTGGTGCGCTGGGATCTGGCCTTGGCGCTGACGCCGGGAATTCTCCTCGGCGGCTTGCTCGGCTCCGCCGTCGCCGCCTGGATTTCCACCAAGGTGTTCGCCCTCTTGTTCACGGGCGTCGTTTTCTTCGCCGCGACCAACATCCTGATTGATCGCAAACCCAAGCCCGCGCGCAAACTGCCGGGCGCGCTCGGTTCGATGCTGGTGGGGGTGGTAATCAGCTTTGTTTCCAGTCTGGCGGCTTTGGGCGGTGCATTCCTCACCATTCCCTTTGCGCTCTATTGCAATGTGACCATGCTGCAGGCGATAGGAACAGCCGCGATCGTCGGCTTTCCAATCGCCTTGGCCGGCAGCATCGGTTTTGTCGCGACCGGCTGGGCGCAAGCCGGATTGCCGCCGCACAGCCTCGGCTACGTCTATCTGCCCGCCGCGCTCGGGATCGCGCTCGCCAGCGTCCTGATGGCGCCCGTCGGCGCCGCGGTCGCGCACCGGCTTCCGACCAAGCGCCTGAAGCAGATCTTTTCCCTGCTGCTATACGGGTTGGCGGCGAAAATGCTGGTCGGTCTTTGGTAGGTTATCAGGTCTGCTCACATTCGCCGCTCATGCGCTGAATGTGAACACACCCTTGGCAGGACGGTGTGCTCAGACAGTGCCCTCGGCGCGCAGCTTGGCGATCGCGGCATCGTCCAGGTTCAGCCGGCCGCGAAGGATTTCTTCCGTGTGCTGGCCTAGCACGGGCGGTGCCAGTTTGTGCTCCACCGGCGTGGCGGAGAATCGCATCGGGCTTGCCACCGTCGGCAGCTTGCCCGCGACAGGATGATCGAGTTCGACCCTGATGCCGCGCGCTTTCACCTGGGGTTCTTCGAACACCTGCGCCACGTCATTGATTGGGCCGTTCGGTATTCCCGCAGCCTCGAGGATTTCCACCCACTCGCGCGTCGAACGTTTGGCGAACACCGCTTGCAGAAGGCGCGTGAGTTCGGCGCGATTCTCCACCCGCTTGCCGTTGCCGGCAAAGCGCGGGTCTTCGGCAAGGTCCATGCAGGCGGCCGCTTCGCAAAACTTGCGGTAGAGGTTGTCGTTGCCGCAGGCGAGGATCACGTCGCCGTCCGCCGTCTTGAAAGGCTGATAGGGGACGATGTTCGGATGCAAATTACCGATGCGCTTGGGCGGATTGCCGGTGGCGAAGTAATTCGTGTTCTGATAGGCGAGCAGCGCGATCTGCGAATCGAGCAGCGCGAGATCGAGATGCTGGCCGATACCGGTCTCGGCGCGGTGGGCGATCGCCGCGCAGATGGCAATGCTGGCATACATGCCGGTGATGATGTCCGCGACGGGAACCCCTGTCCTCTGCGGGCCTCCGCCCGGCGCGCCGTCGGGTTCGCCGGTGACGCTCATCATTCCGCCCATGCCCTGGATCATGAAGTCGTAGCCCGGGTGCTCCCGGTACGGTCCGGTCTGGCCGAAGCCGGTGACCGAGCAGTAAATCAGGCGCGGATTGATTTGCTTCAGGTCGTCGTAGGCGAGGCCGTAGCGGGCGAGGTCGCCGAACTTGTAATTCTCGATCAGCACGTCCGAGGTGCGTGCCAGTTCGCGCACGAGTTTCTGGCCTTCTGGCTTGGAGATGTTGAGCGTGATCGATTTCTTGCCGCGGTTGGCCGAAGTGAAATACGCCGAGTCCTTGGTATCTCGTCCATCCTTGTCTTTGACCCAGGGCGGGCCGTAGGTGCGGGAGTCATCGCCGAATGTTGGACGCTCGACCTTGATCACCTCGGCACCGAGGTCGGCCAGATTCTGGCCGGCCCAGGGACCGGCGAGGACGCGTGAGAGATCAAGTACGCGGATGTGTGAAAGAGGGCCGGCCATAGGATTCAGATGTCGTTAGGAGTTGATTTTCGCAGGACGCACTAGGGCCCCCCGCGTCCCAGTAGTTAGAGTTCGAGCTTTACGCCAGCATCTTTCACGACTTTGGCCCAGCGCTCGATTTCGCTGTGGATGAACGTTCCGAACTGCTCAGGCGGCAGTCCGCCCGGTTCGGAGGCGGCGGCAGCCCAGATTTCACGGATATCCTTTTGTTCCAGGACTTTCGCGGTCTCCTTGTACATGCGGTCCACGATCTCCTTGGGGGTGCCCTTGATCGCCCACAGCGCGTACCAGGTGCTCACGACCATGCCCGGAACGCCGGCTTCGTCCATAGTGGGAATATCGGGAAACCCTGGCAGGCGCTTCGACGTCGCCACCGCCAAAGCGCGCAACCTGCCGCCTTTTATCTGGCTCGCCGAGGTGCCCATGCCGTCGAACACGAGATCGATCTGCCCGGCGAGGAAATCCTGCATCATCGGTCCGGCGCCACGGTAAGGAATGTGCTCTACCTTGGTACCGGTGACGCTCATGAACAATTCCATCGCGAGATGGTGCGCGGTGCCGCTGCCGGGGGAGCCGGCGTTGAGCTTGCCCGGGTTGGCTTTGAGGAAATCGACCAGTTCCTTGATCGTCTTGAACGGGTGCTTGGGGTGCACCACCATTACCTGCGGCACGTAGGCGGCGACGGTGATCGGCATGAAATCACGCTCGATGTTGTAGGGCAGCTTGGCGTAAACGCTTTCGCCGATGGTGTGGTGGATGGCGCCCATGAAGAAGGTATAGCCGTCCGGCGCCGCGCGCGAGGCGTTGGTCGCACCCACGGTGCCGCCTGCGCCGCCCTGATTCTCTATGTACACAGTCTGTCCCAGCGCCTGGGTAAGCTTGGCAGCAAGCGGCCGGGCGAAGGTGTCGGTGCCGCCGCCCGCCGGGAAGGGGTTGATGATGCGGATCGGCTTTGTCGGCCAGGTCTGTGCCTGGGCGAGCGTCGTCACGGCGGCAAGCGCGAACATCGACACCAAAGCAGCAACTTTGGATGCAAGTTTTATCATGTTTCCTCCAGGATTTGCCCGATCTTGTTCTTGCCTTGCGGGCATTCATATTCAGCTACAAGTTTGCCACAGCCTTGCGCATAGACCCAGCTGCGGCAGGTTGAAATTTCTTCGTCACCGACGGTGATTCTACCGATGCTCGGAGATTATTACTTGCCTTTATATTGCGGCTTCTATTTCGCCAGAAAGGCCTCGTCGCCGGCGCGGCGCAGAGCAGAGCAGAGTAGAGTGTCGTCGGTCCCGAACTCGCCCCGGTCGTTGAGCCTGAGCGTCGCAATGGCGCCTTCGCGTTCGAGGCGCATCGGTTCCAATGGCAATTTGTCCTTGCGTGAAACCGGCTCTGCGTCCCTTTGTGGCATCTGTCCTTCCTTAGCGCCCGCGAATCCTGCTCCAGCCGGCGGAAATCAGCGGCCAGAACAACATCAGCAGCGCGAGCGTGGTGATGCTTCCGACCAGCGAATTCGACCAGAAGATTCCCAGCGCACCCTTGGAGCCCATCATCGTCTGGCGGAACGCAGCTTCGGCGCGGTCGCCCAGCACGAGGGACAGCACCAGGGGCGCGAGCGGATAGTCCAGCTTCTTCAGGACGTAGCCGACGATGCCGAACAGCAGCATGAACCAGATATCGAGCATGGCGCTGTGCACGGAGTAGGCGCCGACCGCGCACACTACGATGATGATGGGCGCGATGATGGAGAACGGGATGCGAAGTATCGCCGCGAACAGGGGCACCGTGGTCAGCACGATGATCAGCCCGGCGATATTGGACAGATACATGCTGGCGATCAGGCCCCAGACGAAATCCTTTTGCTCGACGAACAGCAGCGGTCCCGGCTGCAGTCCCCAGATCATCAATCCGCCCAGCAGTACGGCGGCCGTGGCCGAGCCCGGAATGCCCAGAGCCAGCATCGGCAGCAGTGCCGCGGTACCGGATGCATGCGCCGCGGTTTCGGGGGCGATGACCCCCTCCAGTTCGCCTGTGCCGAATTTGTCGCCGTTGGGCGAGAAGCGCTTGGCGATGCCGTAGCCCATGAAGGAGGCGGCGGTCGCGCCGCCCGGCGTGATTCCCATCCAGCAGCCGATGGCCGAGCTGCGGATCAGGGTCAACCAGTACCGGGGCAGTTTTTTCCAGGTCTCCAGCACTACTTTCATGTTGATCTTGGCGGCTTTGCCTTCGAACGCCAGGCCTTCTTCCATGCTGATCAGAATTTCGCCGACGCCGAACAGGCCGATGACCACGATCAGGAAGTCCACGCCGCGCAACAGCTCCGACCATCCGAAAGTCATGCGCAGTTCGCCGCTGACGGTATCCATGCCGATCGCCGCCAGGCCGAAGCCGAGCATCATGGCGATGATGGTCTTGAACGGATCCTTGCCCGTGCCGACGAAACTGCAGAACGTGAGCAGATAGACGGCGAAGAATTCGGGAGGCCCGAACTTCAGCGCGAATTTCGCCACCAAGGGAGCCAGGAAGGTGATCAGCAGCACGGCGACAAAGGCGCCGATGAAGGATCCTGTGAACGATGCCGTCAGCGCTTCGCCCGCCCGCCCCTGCTGGGCCATCGGGTAACCGTCGAAGGTCGTGGCCACCGAATGCGTCTCGCCGGGAATATTGAACAGCACCGAAGTGATGGCGCCGGCGAACAGCGTTCCCCAATAGATGCAGGACAGCATGATGATGGCCGAGGTGGGCGGCATGGTGAACGTCAGCGGCAGCAGGATGGCCACACCGTTGGGGCCGCCCAGGCCGGGCAGGACGCCGATGACGATGCCGAGCACGATGCCTATGGTCATCATGCCGATGTTGTACCAGCTCAGCGCGAGGGCAAAGCCGTGAAACAGGGCGCCCAGTTCATCCAATTGACCGTCCTCCAGCCATACGTTTCAGTAGCCGAAAAGGGCTTCGACCGGCCCCTTGGGCAACGGCACCATGAACTGGACTTCGAACATCCAGAACATGGTCACGCTCACGCCGACGCCGACCAGCACGGCTTTCAGCCAGCTGTACTTGTCCATCACGCGCATGAACGCTGCGATAAATATGGCGGAGGCGATATAAATGCCGATCAGCTGGATCGCCAGCACGTACACCGCGGTCGGCAACAGCACCATCAGCACCAGGCGGAAACGCGCCCATGAAACGAAGACCTTGTGTTCGCGCTGCTTGCCGAAAAACGTTCGCAGAAATACCACCAGGCTCGCAATGCAGAGGATGGCGCCGATGCGGAACGGAAAATAGCCCGACTCCGGTCCGTCGGAGGCCCATCCCGCCCCGATCTTGTAGTTGTCGACCATCATCACCACCCCGATAAGGAAGATGGCGAAAGCGACGAGCGCATCCACCGCCCGGTGCGACAAACCCCCGCGGCGTGCGGTATCCGGTTGCTGCGCCGTGCTCATTTCTTGCTGGCGAATCCGGCTTCCTGCATCAGCTTGTTATGGAACGCCTCGTCCTTTTCCAGGAATTTCACGAAATCCGGCCCGGTAAGATAGGTGTCTTTGAGCGCCTGCTTCGCAATGTAGTCTTTCCATTCCGGCGTCGCGACTACCTTCTTCAGCAGTTCGGCGTAGTAGGCGACCTGGTCCTTGCTCGTGCCTCCGGGCAGAAAGAACGCGCGCAGCATCTGGTATTCGACATCGACGCCCGATTCCTTGCAGGTGGGGATGTCTGACCATGACTGGTCTTTGGTGACCTTGTCCTTGTACGCCATGCGATTGTCCGAGAACACGCACAGGGCGCGTACCTGTCCCGCCCGCCATTGCGCGATGTTTTCGCTCGGATTGTTGACGTTGGAATCGGTGTGCTTGCCCACGAGCTGGGTCGCGGCTTCACCGCCGCTCTTATAGGGAATGTAGGTGAATTGCGCCCCCGCGATCTTGTCCAGCGCGACGGTGATGATGTGGTCCTCGCGCTTGGCGCCGGTTCCGCCCATCTTGAACGTTCCCGGACCCGCGGCTTTCGCGGCGTCAAGGAACTGCTTCGGCGTCTTGTACGGTGTCTCCGCGTTGACCCACAGCAGAAACTCGTCCAGCGCGATCATGGCGATCGGATTGAGGTCGCGCCAGTTGAACGGCAGGTTGACGGCGATCGGCAGCGTGTAGATGGCGGAGAATGCGACCATCAGCTTGTGCGGGTCGCCCTTCGCGCTCTTGACGTCCATGATGCCCTCGGCGCCGCTGGCGCCGGACTTGTTCATGACCAGCATCGGCATTTTCATGAACTGGTGTTTGACGACGATACCCTGAATCGTGCGCGCCATCTGATCGGACGCACCGCCCGCGCCCGCGGGGACCACAACTTCCACCGGTTTGGTGGGCTCCCATGCGGACTGGGCGGGGGCGATCAGGGCAAAGCTCAGCGCCGCAGCGCACAGCTGCCACAGCGAGGTCCTGCTCGACAATTTATGCGTCGCTTTCATCATGAATGTGTCCTCCGGTTGGATTTGAATTGCCCTGCCGGACGTGCCGGCACGTCATCGATTCAGACCGCGTTCAGCTTTGCGCCGGGCGCCTGCTTCTGCGCAGCTTCAGTAAGGTACGCCATCGCTGCCGCCACGCCGCCCTGTTTGTGCGTGACACCGCCTAAGGCCAGCCCCATTTCGACCCCGGCGAGCGTGCCCATCAAGGTGAGGTCGTTGAAATCGCCCAGGTGGCCGATGCGGAATATCTTGCCCGCGAGCCTTCCCAGGCCCGTCCCCAGCGACATGTCGTAAGCGTTCAGTATGGTCTTCCTCAGCGCGTCGGCGTCCTGTCCGGCGGGCATCATCACCGCGGTAAGCGTGTTGCTGTATTCCTCGGCATTGGCGCAGAGGATTTCCAGGCCCCAGGCGCGGACCGCGCGCCGCGTCGCTTCGGCGTGACGTGCGTGGCGCGCAAACACCCCAGCCAGGGTTTCTTCCTGCAGCATGGCGATGGCTTCGCGCAGTCCATAGAGCAGATTCGTTGCGGGCGTATACGGGAAGTAGCCGGTCTTGTTTGCGGCGATCATTTCGTCCCAGGCCCAGTAGGCTTTGGGCAGCTTGGCCGATTGCGCGGTCTTGCGCGCCTTCTCGCTCACCGCGTTGAACGACAGTCCGGGCGGCAGCATCAATCCTTTTTGCGAGCCGGCCACGGTCACGTCCACGCCCCATTCGTCGTGGCGGTAATCGATGGATGCGAGCGACGAAATGGTGTCCACCATGAAAAGTGCCGGATGCCCCGCGGCGTCGATCGCCTTGCGCACCAGCGGGATGCGGCTGGTGGCGCCGGTGGAGGTTTCGTTGTGCACTACGCACACGGCTTTGATGGCGTGCGCCTTGTCTTCCTTCAGTTTTGCTTCCACTGCCGCCGGATCGGCGCCGCGTCGCCAGTCGGTGGCGATCAGTTCCACCTGCAGGCCGAGCTTGCCCGCCATCTTTTGCCACAGGCTGGCGAAATGACCGGTCTCGACCATCAGTACCTTGTCGCTGGGTGAAAAGCAGTTGACCAGCGCCGCTTCCCAGGCACCCGTGCCCGAGGCGGGGTAGATCACGACCGGCTGCTTCGTCTGAAAAACGTATTTGAGCCCGTCTATGATCTCGAGGCCCATGTGGCCAAAATCCGGCCCGCGGTGATCCATGGTGGGGTAGTCGATGGCGCGCAGGACGCGATCCGGAACATTGGTGGGGCCGGGAATTTGCAGAAAGTGACGGCCGCTTCTAAACGCCATGGCGGGGCTCCTTGCGGGCAAGAAAAGAGGAAGAACTGGGCAAGATCGATGCCGCAGTATATTTTGTATGCAATTCAAGCATAGCTGCAAAAGCTATGTCAATTTTTTTATTAACACATTGTTTGTTATATATCAAAAGTATTGCCCTGCTTTGATCTTGGGAATATTATGCATACAAACGGTCATTTAATTATGAATCAAGCCTTGAACATCTCATCTGTCGGTTCTGCAGTGGCGGCGGTGGCGGAGCCCCGTTTGCTTGCGGCGGAGGTATTGGAGCGTCTGCGCGACATGATCATCCAGGGCGAACTCGCGCCCGGGGTCAAGCTCAACGAGCGCGTTCTGTGCGAGCGCTTGCATACCTCGCGTACGCCCGTGCGCGAAGCAATCAAGTATCTTGCGTCCGAAGGATTGGTCGAATTGCTGCCCAACCGCGGCGCCATCGTCACGCCGATCACCGCTGAAACCGTGCGGGAAATGTTCGAACTCCTGGGTGCGCTCGAAGCGCTCGCCGGTGAACTAGCCTGTACCCACGCCAAAGACGCCGATATTGCCGAAATTCGTGCGTTGCACTTCCAGATGCTGGCGCACCACGCCCGCGGCGAACTCGCGCCGTATTTCCGCTGCAACCAGGAGATTCACATGAGGCTGGTCGAATCGGCCGGCAATGCCACCCTGGCCAATACTTACCGCACCCTGAACGGCCATGTGCGCCGCGCGCGCTACATGGCCAATCTTTCGCGCGAACGCTGGGACCACGCGGTGGAAGAACACCAGAAAATACTGGATGCGATTACCCGGCGCGACTGCGCGCTCCTGCCGGCGCTGCTGCGTAACCACCTCATCAACAAGATGGCGGTGGTAATGGAAGCGCTCGCCCAGCAAGCCGGCTGAACAATGCAATAATGCGGCGTGGCTCGTTGCGGTGGCGAGAGCGCCGGCGAATTTCCATCCACTTACTTCTTGTCCGGTTGTGTAGACGGAGGCTCCTTTGAACATCGACATTATTTCCGACGTGGTCTGCCCTTGGTGCTTTGTCGGCAAGCGCCAGATCGAGGCGGCGCTTGAGCTCTACGCGCAGCAACATCCGGGCGCGGACAGGCCCAGCATCACATGGCGGCCGTTTCAGCTCAATCCGCAGCTGTCGGCCGAGGGCATGAGCCGGCAGGAATACGTAGTGCAGAAATTCGGCGCAGCGCGGGCGAAGGACATCTATGCCCGCGTGGCGGCGGTCGGCGCCGAATACGGCATAGCGTTCGCCTTCGACAAGATCGCGCGCCAGCCGAATACGGTTGCCCTGCATAGCCTGATTGGGCTTGCGGGCTCCCAGGCATCGCAGTCGGATGGTTTGCAGGACAGAGTCAAGGAAGCCTTTCTGCGAGCCTATTTTCTCGAAGGTGTCGATCTGACCAGGACAGAAAGCCTGGTCGAGATCGCCACGGCCGCGGGCCTGGACCAGGCCAAGGTGGAACAGTGCCTGGCCGATCCGCAATCCCGACTGGCGGTGGAACAGGAGGACCAGCGCGCGCGCGCCATCGGCGTCGAAGGCGTGCCGTTTTTCATTTTCAACGGCAAGGTGGCTGTGTCCGGTGCTCAGGGACCGGACGCACTGCTGGCGGCGATGCGCCAGGCTGAATCCAAGGCGGCATGATCCACGCCAACCAACCCGGAATGTAATCCGATGCATAGCGCAGACAAACAGAGAGCCGCCGTCACGCGGCATCCGCGCACGGGCGAGAGCGCGCTCGCCGCGCGCTCGCCGCTCGCCTGCAGCGCGAGATCCAGGGCGAGGTCCTGTTCGATGCGTCCAGCCGCGGCCGCTATTCCACCGATGCTTCCATTTACCAGATCGAGCCGGTCGGGGTGGTGGTGCCGAAGACCGAAGACGACGCGCGCATCGCCATCCAGATCGCCGCGGACGAAGGTATCCCCATCCTGTCCCGCGGCGCCGGCACGTCGCAATGCGGCCAGACCGTGGGTGCGGCCCTGGTCATCGACAACTCGAAATACCTGAATCAGGTTGTCGGTTTCGACAAGGAGGCGCGCACGGCGGTGGTGCAGCCGGGCATGGTGCTTGACCAGCTGAACGCGTATCTCAAACCGCACGGCCTGTGGTTCCCGGTGGACGTTTCCACCAGCGCGCAGGCGACCCTGGGCGGCATGGCCGGAAACAACTCCTGCGGCTCGCGTTCGATCCGCTATGGCAACATGGTGCACAACGTGATCGGTATCGATGCCCTGCTCGCCGACGGCTCCGAGTTTTTCTTCGGCAGGAGCGACGCGATCGGCGGCGGCTCGCAGGCCTACCGTGAGCTCGTCTCGCGGGTGCATGCCGTGGTGCGGCGCGAGGCGGCGGAGATCGAGGCGCGCTGGCCCAAGGTCTTGCGCAGGGTGCAGGGCTACAACATCGACATGGTACAGCCGGGGGCGGAGGGCGCGATGCTCGCGCACAACCTCGCGCACCTCCTGGTCGGCTCCGAGGGCACGCTCGCCTATTCGCGCCGCCTGCACCTCGCGCTCGCGCCGCTGCCGCAGCACAAGACTTTGGGCGTGTGCCATTTTCAGACCTTCCATCAGTCGATGCAGGCGCCGCAGCATATCGTCAAGCTCGCACCCACGGCGGTGGAACTGGTGGACCGCACGATGATAGGGCTCGCGCGCGGCAACGCCGCATTCAAGCCCATCGTCGATCGGTTCCTCAAGGGCGACCCGGACGCGATCCTGCTGGTGGAATTCGCCGGTGACGATAAAGACGAGCAACTGGCCAAGCTCGGGCAGCTGGTGGAACTGATGGCGGATCTGGGTTATCCGGGCGGCGTAGTCGAGATCACCGACGCCGGCCTGCAGAAGGAAGTGTGGGAAGTGAGGAAGGCCGGTCTCAACATCATGATGTCGATGAAGGGCGACGGCAAGCCGGTGTCCTTCATCGAGGATTGCGCCGTGCCGCTGGAACACCTCGCTGAATACACCGACAAGCTGACGCAGGTGTTCGCGAAGTACGGCACGCGCGGCACCTGGTATGCGCACGCCTCGGTCGGCACGCTGCATGTGCGCCCGGTGCTCAACATGAAGGAAGACGGCGCCGGGAAGATGCGTGCCATCGCCGAGGAGGCGTGCCAACTCGTGAGGAGCTACAAGGGCGCCGCTTACTCGGGCGAACACGGCGACGGCCTGGTGCGCACGGAGTGGATAGAACCCATCATCGGCACGCGCCTCGTGCGGGCGCTGGAGGAAATCAAGGATTTGTTCGATCCGCGCGGCCTGATGAACCCGGGCAAGATCGTGCGCGGAACGAAGCAGGACGATCGTAGTTTGTTCCGCTTCAAGCCCGGCTATGCCGCGCAGCAATTCGATACGGCGCTGGACTGGAGCGAGTGGAATGCGCCCGGCGCTGCTCCGGTCGCCGCAGCCAGCGTCAGCCTGGTCGCCGCGGTCGAGATGTGCAACAACAACGGCCACTGCCGCAAGTTCGATGCCGGCACCATGTGTCCTTCCTATCGCGCCACCGGCAACGAGCGCGACCTGACGCGCGGCCGCGCCAATACCCTGCGGCTCGCGCTGTCCGGACAGCTCGGCGAAGGGGCCTTCACTTCGGATGCGATGTACGCAGCCATGGATCTGTGCGTGAGTTGCAAGGGCTGCAAGCGCGAATGCCCCACGGGCATCGACATGGCGAAGATGAAAATCGAGTTCCTGCATCACTACCATGAGCGCCACGGCCTGCCGCTCAAGGCGAGGCTGATCGCCTGGTTGCCGCGCTACGCGCCCTGGGCTTCGCGGCTATCCTGGCTGGCCAACCTCCGCGACGCCATTCCCGGCCTGGCCGCGCTGAGCGAATCGCTGCTGGGCCTCTCGGCGAAGCGGTCCCTGCCAAAATGGCGCGGCGACGCCTTCCTTTCCGGAACAGGTACCTCGGACAAGTCGGAAGGCGCCCCGGCGCGCGAGGTCGTGCTTCTGGTCGACACCTTCAACAATTATTTCGAGCCCGACAACGCGCGTGCTGCGCTCGCCGTGCTGGAGGCGGCGGGCTATTGCGTTCATATCGCGCGCGCCGCGGACGGCGAACGTCCTCTATGCTGCGGCCGCACCTTCCTCGCCAGCGGCCAGGTGGACCAGGCCAGGGCAGAGGCGCGGCGCACCATCGAAGCACTCAAGCCTTATGTGGCGCGCGGGCTTCCCGTCATCGGGCTCGAGCCTTCCTGTCTCTATACCCTGCGCGACGAGTTCAAGGCGATGCTTCCCGGGGCCGAAGCCGACGCGCTCGCCGCGCGCGCAGTCTTGTTCGAGGAGTTTCTCGCCGCGGAGCATCAGGCGGGACGATTGAAGTTGAAGCTGAAGCCGTTGCCGCAGAAGAAGGCGTTGTTACACGGCCATTGCCACCAGAAAGCATTCGCCGGGATGCCTGCTGTCGAGCAGGTGCTGGGGTTGATCCCGGAGCTGAAAGTTGAAACCATCACATCGGGATGCTGTGGCATGGCGGGCGCCTTCGGCTACGAGGCCGGCCACTACGATATATCGATGAAAATGGCCGAAGCGGCGCTGCTGCCGGCAATGCGCAAAGCCGGCGCGGACACGCTGCTCATCGCCGATGGCACCAGCTGCAGGCATCAGATACATGACGGATTGAGCACCGGCGCACGTGCGACCGCGTCCAATGTGCCGCGCGAAGCCGTTCACGTCGCGCAGGTGCTGGCGCAGGCATTGGCTGCGCCGGCGGGCCGCTGAGCGCAGGTTTTCCAGTGCCAGACGAAATATGGCTCGTGGTGCTGATCGCAGCGATCGCCTTCATTGGCTCGCTGGTGTACGGCATAACCGGCTTCGGTTCGGCGCTGGTCACCATTCCCCTGGCCACCCACTTCGTACCCCTGCCGTTTGCGCTGGCGGTATTCTCGCTGGTGGATTTCGCCAGCGCGCTGCGCATCGGCTTTCAGAACCCCAAGGATGCGGTGAAGGCCGAAATCATGCGCATGGTGCCGTTCATCCTGGTCGGCACGGTGATCGGCATTACGGCGCTGGTCAATCTGCCTCGGTCCAAGACAATGTTGGCGCTCGGACTGTTTGTGGCCTGCTATGCCGTCTACGCCTTGCTTTCGCGGCCGGGTGCCACCACGGTAAGCCGGCATTGGGCTTATTTGGCCGGATTTTCAGGCGGTATCACCAGCACCTTGTTCGGCGCGGGCGGGCCGCCCTACGCCATCTATCTGTCGCACCGGCCTTTGTCGAAGGAGCAGTTCCGCGCCACGCTTACGCTCAACACGGTGTTCAGCATCGGCATGCGTGTAACGGCCTTCGCCGTCACCGGCTTGATATTCAGGGTAGAAGTCGGGGTTGCGGCAGCGTTTGCGGTGCTGGCCGCGATGATCGGACTGACTCTCGCGTCCTGGGCATTCAAGCGCGTGACGCGCGAGTTTCTGCTGCGCGTAGTGGCGGTGCTGCTGCTTGCCAACGGCATTTCGCTGATCGTGCGCGCAGCAGGCTGAGCTCGGCATTCGGACTACGGACGAGACATGCAGACCATTTCCTTTCGCGACCTGTTCGACCACATCGGCACGCAACGCATGACCTTCAGCAAGCGCGCTGAAGCGCTGTCAGGAGAGGAGGTCGAGTTGCGCGGCTACCTCGCCGCCATGCACAGCGACGAGAGGCAAATCACGCTGGCGGGTGAACCTGGAGTATGTCCCGATTGCGCCGATAAACCGGTGGCCTATGTGCACCTGCCCGGATTCAGCCCCGGCGGCGACCTGTTCAGACCGCAGGCGGTGCGCCTGAAGGGGCGTTTGTCCTACGGCTTTGCGGCGGTCGCCGAAGGCTATGCCACGTTTCTGCGGCTGGAAAACGCCAGTGTGGCGACCGGACTCAAGCCCGGTTTGCTGTCCGGCAAACGAAAGTAAAACCGATCAGCTTTGGTCTAAGCCAGCACGTCCGGATCAAGCTGGCGTTCCAGATGGGTGAGTTGGTCCTTTAGCAGCAGTTTGCGCTTCTTCAGCCGCTGCATGCGCAGCTGGTCGGGCAAAGGATTTTCCGACAGGCGTGCGATCGCGTCGTCCAGGTCGCGGTGCTCCATCTGCAGTTCGCTGAAGCGCTGCTGCAGCGCGGCGCGCAGCGCGTAGTCGATATCGTCGTCCATGACAGACCTCCTTCCGAATAGACTACACCTTTCGACCGGACCAGGCGAGCATGACCATCCCGGCCAGCACCATGGGCAGGGACAGCCATTGGCCCATGGACAGGCTGAAGGCCAGCAGTCCGAGGAAGTCATCGGGTTCGCGAAAGAACTCCGCCACGAATCGAAGCGTCCCGTAGCCGATGAGGAACATCGCCGATACCGCACCCGTGGGACGCGGCTTGGAAGAATAAATCCACAGGATCGCAAACAGCAGCAGTCCCTCAAGGCCGAACTGATACAGCTGCGAGGGATGGCGCGGCAGGGGTCCCGCACCGCGAAACACCATGCCCCAGGGAATGTCGGCGCCTTTTTCTATGACCCTTCCCCAGAGCTCGCCGTTGATAAAGTTGCCCAGGCGGCCGGCTGCCAGCGCGGGCGGAACCAGCGGGGCGATGAAATCGGTAATTGCGAGCCAGCGAATCCGATATTTTCGCGCGATGTACACCATGGCGATGAGCACGCCCAGGAACCCGCCATGAAAGGACATGCCGCCCTGCCAGACGGAGAGGATCTCCAGCGGGTGGGCAAGGTAATAGACCGGCTTGTAAAACAGCACGTAGCCCAGGCGCCCGCCCAGCACCACGCCGAGTACGCTGAAAAAAAACAGGTCGTCGAATACGGCGTGGGAGATGTTTCCGCTCCGGCCCAGATTAATGCGGCCGCGGGCGAGCAGGAACGCGGCGCCGAAACCGACGAGATACATGAGGCCGTACCAGCGTATCGCCAGCGGGCCCAATGCGATTGCGACAGGGTCGATCTGGGGATGAATCAGCATTGGCGAATTTCGCTAGAGGGGTAAGTCGCGATCGCACGTGACGGGTCGATTACGACAGGATCGATTTGAGGATGTATCAACATGGTGCGTGTTCGACGCCTGCGGGGCTTACAATGCAACGCTCATTGTAAGGTTTATCACTCGATATAACACTGCCGCGGCGATTCAGCGGCGCCAGACCATCATGCCTTCGATCCCCGCTTCCTCGCGCGCCCTAGCCTACGCCGCCCTGGTCTGTACTACCGCGCTGTGGGGCAGCAATGGCGTCGTTTCGCGTGCGATGATGGACGCGATTCCGCCGCTGGTGATGGCATCGGCGCGCTGGGCCGTCGTTTTTGTCGTGCTGCTGCCGTTCGTCTGGCCGGAACGGCGCGCGATCGGACAGACGCTCAGGCGTGACTGGAAATTGCTGCTGCTGCTTACGCTGATCGGTAGCGCTCCCCAGACCGCGCTGGTGTACACCGGGCTTGCATCGAGCACGGCCATCCACCTCGGATTGCTCAATTCCACCATACCGGTTCTCATCATTCTCATCAGCTGGGGCTGGTATGCGCGCCGCCCGCGCAGGCTCGAAGCCGCCGGACTCACGATATCGCTTTGCGGCGTACTGCTGATACTGGCGCACGGCGACTTGCGATCCCTGCTGCATCTGGAATTCAATCACGGCGACCTCCTTATGCTGGGCGGCATGGTGACATGGGCGCTGTACACGATCCGCTTGAAAGACAGGCCGCAGTCCCTGTCGGTATATGCCTTCGTCTTCGTGCTGTCGCTGATAGGTGAAATGCTGACGCTGCCTCTTGCGGCATATCAATGGGTACATACCGCTTCGATCCGTCTGGGCGCGCGCGAATTGCTGGGGCTGTTCTACATCGGCGCGCTGGCCACGCTGGTGTCGACGGTGCTCTTCAGCTACGGCGTGGAACGCGTGGGTGCGGTGCGCGCCGGCATCCTGATTCACCTCATGGCCGTGTTTTCCAGTATATTCGCCGCCCTGTTCATCGGCGAACATCTGTTTCTTTACCACGCCGCGGGCTTCGTCATGGTCGCCGGCGGTGCCATACTCGGTTGTATCCGGCCGGAGCCGGTGATATCGTCGGCCACATCGACGAAGAATTTAACTCAGTGATAAACGAAGGAGAGCAACATGGCGGATAACCGCAGAAGCAAACTCATCACCCAGGGCGTGGCCCGCTCGCCCAACCGCGCCATGCTGCGCGCCGTCGGCTTTCGCGACGGCGATTTCGACAAGCCCATCGTCGGCGTGGCCAACGGGCATTCGACCATGAATCCCTGCAACGCCGGCATCCAGCCGCTGGTCGACCGCGCCATGGCGGCGCTCGAAGCCGCCGGGGCCAAGCCTCAGGTGTCACCGAGGCGATGAAATACAGCCTGGTGTCGCGCGAGGTCATCGCCGACTGCATCGAGACCTCGGTCAACGGTCAGGCCATGGACGGCGTGCTGGTGTGCGGCGGCTGCGACAAGAACATGCCCGGCGGCATGATGGCCATCGCGCGCATGAACATTCCCGGTATCTACGTCTATGCGGGGACCATCAAACCGGGCAGATGGAAGGGCCAGGACCTCACCATCGTCAGCGCGTTCGAGGCGGTCGGCGCCTACACCGCCGGCAAGATGAGCAAGGAAGATTTTGTCGGCGTGGAAAAAAACGCCTGCCCGACCGTTGGTGCCTGCGGCGGCATGTACACCGCCAACACCATGTCGTCCTCCTTCGAGGCTATGGGTATGAGCCTGATGGGGTCCTCGCAGATGGCGTCGCCCGACGCGGAGAAAGCGATATCCGCCGCGGACTCGGCCGCCGTTTTGGTGAACGCGATACGCAAGCAGATCCTGCCGCGGCAGATCATCACGCGCAAGTCGATTGAAAACGCGGTCAGCCTGATCATGGCCACCGGCGGTTCGACCAACGCGGTGCTGCACTTCCTGGCGATCGCCTCGGCCGCCGGCGTGAAGTGGAGCATAGACGATTTCGAGCGCGTACGGCGCAAGGTGCCGGTACTGTGCGACCTGAAACCGTCGGGCCAGTACGTGGCGGTGGATTTCCATCGCGCGGGCGGCGTGCCGCAGGTGCTGAAAATGCTGCTGGTGCACGGTTTGCTCCACGGCGATTGCATGACCATCACCGGGCGCACCATCGCCCAGGAACTGGCGAAGATACCGAATGCGCCGCGCAGCGACCAGGACGTGATCCGCCAATGGGCAAAGCCGATGTACGCGCAGGGTCATCTCGCCATCCTCAAGGGCAACCTCGCGCCCGAAGGCTGCGTGGCCAAGATCACCGGCCTGAAGAACCCGTCCATCACCGGCCCGGCGCGCGTATTCGATTCCGAGCCGAAATGCATGGACGCGATCATGGCGAAGCGCATCAAGCCGGGCGACGTGATCGTGATCCGTTACGAAGGGCCCAAAGGCGGCCCGGGAATGCAGGAGATGTTGGCGCCCACTTCGGCGCTAATTGGCCAGGGACTTGGTGAGTCGGTGGGGTTGATCACCGATGGCCGCTTCTCCGGCGGCACTTGGGGCATGGTCGTCGGCCACGTCGCGCCGGAAGCCTATGTCGGCGGGCCGATCGCGCTGGTGAAGGAGGGCGACTCCATCACCATCGACGCGAAGAAGCGCCTGATCCAGGTGAACGTCACGGCGAAGGAACTGGCGGCGCGGCGCAAGAAATGGAAGGCGCCCAAACCGCGCTACACCCGCGGCCTGCTGGCGAAATACATGAAACTGGTGTCGACCGCGAGTCTGGGCGCGATCACCGACGGCGACCTGTAGCCGCCGTATGTATCTGGAAGCAGCCGTCGTCAGGCGACGGCTTCCATGAACCCAATTCCGGTAATGGGGAACCGGTAAGGAGCAGAAGCGTCCTATTCCTTACCGTGCCCCATCGCACATTCCCATGATGCAATGCCAAACCGCCTAGCCCGGGAAACCAGCCCCTATCTGCAGCAGCACTCAGGCAACCCGGTGGACTGGTACGCCTGGGGCGAAGAGGCGCTGCAGGCGGCTCGCGTGGAGGACAAACCGATCCTGCTGTCGATCGGCTACTCCGCCTGCCACTGGTGTCATGTGATGGCGCACGAATCGTTCGAAGACGCCGATGTCGCCGCGCTGATGAACCGGTTCTTCATCAATATCAAGGTCGATCGGGAGGAGCGGCCCGATCTGGATCAGATTTACCAATTGGCGCACCAGATGATCAGCCAGCGTTCCGGCGGCTGGCCGCTCACCATGTTCCTGACGCCCGAGCAAAGGCCGTTCTACGGAGGAACGTATTTTCCCAAGACGCCGCGTTACGGCTTGCCGGGATTTCCCGATCTGTTGCGGCGCGTGGTGCAGTTCTACCGCTCCGAGCGCGAGCAGATAACACGCCAGGGCGAGGCCATACTCGGCGGTTTCGAGCGTGTGCAGCCGGCGAGCCCGGCGCACCATTCCGAGTTCACCCGCGCGCCGATAGGACTGGCCTTGCAGAATCTGGCGGCGAGTTTCGATGCGCGCGACGGCGGCTTCGGCTCAGCTCCCAAGTTTCCGCATCCGACCGACCTCGATCTATGCCTGCGGCACCATGCCGGCGGTGGCATGCACCCTGGTGCGGTCGGTGGCGGGGATGACGCGATCGAGCCGCTGAACATGGCGGTCCACACCCTGCGCCGGATGGCCCTAGGCGGCATATACGATCAGCTCGGCGGCGGCTTCAGTCGCTACAGCGTGGACGCGCACTGGCTCATCCCGCACTTCGAGAAAATGCTCTATGACAACGGTCCGCTGCTCGCGTGCTACAGCGACGCCTGGGCGCTGACGCGTGATCCGTTGTTCGCCGCCGTCGCCGGGGAAACCGCGGCCTGGATCATGCGCGAAATGCAATCGCCCGAAGGCGGCTATTACTCCAGTCTGGACGCGGATTCGGAGCACGAGGAAGGCAAGTTCTATGTCTGGACCCCGGATGAGGCGCGCGCCCTGCTCGACGGCGACGAATACGCCGTGTGTGCTCCCCATTACGGCTTGGTGGACAGCCCCAATTTCGAGGGAACACACTGGCATTTGCATGTCGCGCGCGGGTTGGGGGACATCGCCGGCGCATTGGAAAAGCCCGAACAGGAATGCGGCGCGCTGCTCGCCGGCGCTCGCGCCAAGTTGTATGCAGCGCGCGAGCGGCGCATCCACCCCGGACGCGACGAGAAGATCCTCACCAGCTGGAACGCGCTGACGATTGCCGGCATGGCCCGGGCGGCGCGCGTGTTCGGGCGCCCCGAGTGGCTGGGCTCCGCCCGCGCCGCGCTCGAATTCATCCGCGGCGCACTGTGGCAGGAAGAAGCGGGATCGGCGCGCGCCCGCCTGCTCGCCACCTGCAAAGACGGCCGCGCGCACCTGAACGCCTACCTAGACGATTACGCCTTCCTGCTCGCTGCCTTGGTCGAAGTCATGCAGACCGACTTTCAGCCTCGCGATCTCGCATTCGCCGAGGACCTGGCCGATTCGCTGTTGGAACAGTTCTGCGATCCCGCTCTGGGCGGGTTCTTCTTCACCAGCCACGACCACGAACAGTTGATCCACCGGCCCAAACCGGGTTATGACGGCGCCACGCCGTCGGGCAACGGCGTGGCGGCGCTCGCCCTGCAGCGCCTGGGTCACATTACCGGCGAATCGCGTTACCTCGACGCTGCCGAGCGCACGCTGCAGCTCTTCTATCCGGCCCTGGCGCAGCATCCGAACGGCCATACCAGCCTGCTCGTGGCGCTGGAGGAGGCGATGGCGCCGCCCCGGGTGGTCGTACTGCGCGGACCACTCGTGGAACTGCGACGGTGGCAGAAGGCGCTGGGCCAGCGGTACCTTCCGGCCGTGCTCATTTTCGCGGTTCCCGATGAAACCACCGGCCTTTCGCCCCTGCTTGCCAAGCCTTCTGTCTCCGGCGTTGTCAACGCATGGGTGTGTGAGGGCGTTACTTGTCTGCCGCCCGTGGATAATTTGGAATTATTGCTCCACGTGCTGGAAGCGCCCGAAGTCGGGTAATATCCGGCGGTTTGCCATCCCGATACTTTCCCAAGGAGAGATAGTGAAGACTCTGGTTACCTCGTTAATCGTTTCCGCTGGGCTGCTGGCCAGCGCCGGCAATGCAGTCGCTTCCGAAGCACTGGCAAAGAAGTACAACTGCCTCACCTGTCACGCCATGGACAAGAAAGTGATCGGACCGGCCTATGTCGAGGTCGCCGCCAAGTACAAGGGCGACGCGGGCGCGGAAGCGAAGCTGATCACCAAGGTCAAGAACGGCGGCGCCGGCGCATGGGGTCAGGTTCCGATGCCGCCCAACGCAGCGGTGCCGGACGCGGACATCAAGACCCTGGTCAAGTGGGTGCTGGCAGCCAAGAAATAGACGCACCGGCTGCCGCGGACAAGGCCGGCCTCGCGCCGGCTTTTTTGTGCCAGGCACGAGGCCGCCAGTAGCCGCCGGTGTTAGAATCATCCCGCCTTTTCCACGGGAGATTTCCATGCAACGCACTCAGTTCAGTCTGGCCGTACTCGCCGCCATCGCGGCGCTCACTTTCGCCGGTTGCGGCGAAGAAAAGAAGCTCGAACCGGCCGCGCCGCCGCCCCCGCCGCCTCCGATGGTGGTCAAACTCGGTCACGTGGGCCCGCTCACGGGCGGCATCGCGCACCTGGGCAAGGACAACGAAAACGGTGCGCGTCTGGCAGTCGAGGAAGCCAATTCCAAGGGCATCAAGCTCGATGGCAAGAACGTCAGGCTGGAATTGGTCGCCGAGGATGATCAGGCCGACCCGAAGGTCGGCACGACAGTGGCACAGAAGCTGGTCGACGCGAAAGTCGCGGGTGTGGTCGGCCACCTCAATTCCGGCGTGTCCATACCGGCATCGACGATTTACAACCAGGATGGCGTGCCGATGATCAGCGGTTCGTCGACCAATCCGCAGCTCACCGAGCAGGGTTTCAAGACCGTGTTCCGCGTCGTCGGCCGCGACGATCAGCAGGGGCCGGCGATCGCGAGTTACCTGGCCGGGGAAATCAAACCGAAGACCGTTGCAGTGATCGACGACGCCACCGCCTACGGCGAGGGCCTCGCCAACGAAGTAGAGAAAACGCTGAAAGCAGCGGGAGTCAAAGTTCTGCCGCGCGAAAAGGGCACGGACAAGACCGCCGACTTCAAGGCCATCCTCACCAAAGTGAAAGGCAAGAAGCCGGATGCCGTGTTCTACGGCGGCATGGACGCCACCGGCGGTCCGCTGCTGAAGCAGGGCCGGGAACTCGGCATCAAGGCGGTGTTCGCGTTCGGCGACGGCGCCTGCACCGACAAGATGAAGGAGCTTGCGGGTGATGCCGCGGAAGGCCTGCTCTGCTCGCAGGCGGGTCTCCCGGTCCAGGCCGCGAACAAGAAGTTCCTCGACGCCTACAAGGCGAAATTCAAGATCGATCCCATCCTGTACGCCCCGTTCACCTACGACGCCGCGAACCTGATGATAGAAGCGATGAAGAAGGCGAACTCGCCCGATCCCGCGAAGTATCTGCCGGAGTTGGCCAAGATCAGCTATGCGGGGGCGAGCGGCAAGATCGAGTTCGACGAGAAAGGCGATCGCAAGGATGCGGAGATGACGATCTTCACCATGAAGAGCGGCAAGATCGAGCCGATCGCCATCATCAAGAGCGGCAAGACGATCAAGTTCGAAGACTTCCTCAAGGCGGCCGAACCGCCTGCGGCACCTGCGCCCGCTGCTGCACCCGCCGCAAAGGCAGGCGAACCGGCGAAAGCCGGCGATGCACCCAAAGCGGCGGCTGAACCGGCAAAGGCGGCGGACGCCGCAAAAAAGTAAGCCCCAAGAGGGTGATTTCGGTTTCATCTGGTCAAGAACGGCGCCTCAGGGCGCCGTTTTCTTGCGCTCGCCGCCAGATCAGGCGGATTGGAAAAGAACAGTTTTGCGTTCCATGCGCCTTTAGGCTTTAATCAGCGCAGCCATGGATATCTTCCTGCAGCAGATCATCAACGGCCTCACGCTGGGCAGCGTCTACGCCGTGGTCGCGCTGGGCTACACCATGGTTTACGGCATCATCCAGCTGATCAACTTCGCCCACGGCGAAGTGGTGATGATAGGGGCGATGGTCGCGTTCTCCGTGATCACGCTGCTCGTCGGCACTTCCCTGCCGCCGGTGCTGATCGTGCTTGCGGGAATACTGGTCGCCATTCCGGTGTGCATGCTGGTCGGTTATGCGATGGAGCGCATCGCCTACCGGCCTCTGCGCGGCGCGCCGCGGCTCGCGCCCCTGATCACGGCCATCGGCATTTCCATCATCCTGCAGCATGTGGCACTCCTGGTGTGGAGCCGCAACCCGCTGGCCTTTCCGCAGATCATTCCGCTCGCCAGCTTCGAAGTCGGCGGCGCCATCATCACCGGCGTGCAGATCGCGATCATCATCACTTCCTTGCTGATGATGGGCGCACTCACGCTGATGGTGTATCGCACCAAGCTCGGTATCGCCATGCGCGCCACTTCGCAAAATCCACAGGTCGCAGGCCTCATGGGCATAGACATAGACCGCGTCATCGCCTTCACGTTCATCGTCGGCGCGGCGCTGGGTGCGGTCGCCGGCGTCATGGTCGGCACCTATTACGGCGTCGCGCACTACAGCATGGGTTCGCTCCTGGGCATGAAAGCGTTCTCTGCCGCAGTGCTGGGAGGAATCGGCAATCTTGCCGGGGCGATGCTGGGCGGAATCCTGCTGGGCGTCGTGGAAGCGCTCACCGCGGGCTATATCGGCGATCTGACCAATAACGTTTTCGGCAGCAATTACCAGGACGTGTTCGCCTTTCTGGTCCTGATCGCGGTGCTGGTGTTCCGTCCCTCCGGATTGCTGGGCGAGCGCGTGGGGGACCGGGCTTGAGAAGCGCGGCAGAATCGGGCGCGTCCGCAGGGCGGAACGCGCAATGAACATGTTCGCCAAGCCGCAGGCAAAGTGGATAGGCGTGGCGCTGATCGCGCTCGCGCTGATCGGTCTGCCGTTCGCGCTCGCCAGTGTGGGAACGGCCTGGGTGCGGATCACCAACTTCGCCATCCTGTTCGTGTTCCTGTCGCTGGGGCTGAACATTGTCGTCGGCTTCGCCGGGCTGCTCGATCTCGGTTACATCGCTTTCTATGCGGTAGGCGCCTACGCTTATGCGCTCCTCGCTTCGCCGCACTTCAATCTGCACCTGCCCTTCTGGGTCATCCTGCCCATAGGCGCGCTGGTGGCTTGCCTGTTCGGTGTCCTGCTGGGCGCGCCCACGCTCAAATTGCGCGGCGACTACCTGGCCATCGTGACGCTCGGTTTCGGCGAGATCGTACGCATTTTTCTCAACAACCTGTCGCAGCCAGTCAACATCACCAACGGCCCCCAGGGCATTTCGCGCATTGATCCGTTCCGCCTCGGCAGCTTCAGTTTCAACCAGACCGAGACCATATCCGGACTCGTGTTTTCAGGGCCGATCAAGTATTACTACCTGCTGCTCGTGCTTCTGCTGCTGGCAATTGTGATGACCCTCAGGCTTCAGCACTCCCGTATCGGACGCGCGTGGGAAGCGGTGCGCGAGGATGAGATCGCGGCGCGGGCGATGGGCATCAATACCACCCGCATCAAGCTGCTCGCGTTCGCCATGGGCGCCTCCTTCGGCGGCGTGGCGGGCGGCATGTTCGCCGCCATCCAGGGCTTCATCAGCCCGGAAAGTTTCGTACTGGTCGAATCGGTGATGGTGCTGTCGATGGTGGTGCTCGGCGGCATGGGCAATGTTTGGGGCGTGGTTCTGGGCGCGGTACTGCTGTCGTTCGTGCCCGAACTGCTGCGCTATACGGTGGAACCGCTGCAGAAATCGCTGTTCGGGAAATCCATCGTCGATCCGGAAGTGATACGCATGCTGCTGTTCGGCTCGGCGCTGGTGCTGATGATGCTGTACCGGCCGGCCGGCTTGCTGCCCTCGGCCGTCAGGAAGCGCGAATTGGCGAAGAATCCATGAGTGAGGCTCTGCTCCAATGCGCGGGTTTGGACAAGCGCTTCGGCGGCGTGATGGCGCTGGCCGATGTCGGGTTCAGCATCAATCGCGGCGAGATCTACGGTCTGATCGGCCCCAACGGTGCCGGCAAGACCACGCTGTTCAACGCGCTCACCGGCATTTATCCTTCCGAAGCAGGCGGCTTTCGCTTCGACGGCGAAGCCCTTGCCGGCCTGGCACCAGACCAAATCGCGGCGCGCGGCATCGCCCGCACGTTCCAGAACATCCGTCTGTTCGGCAACCTCTCCGCTCTCGACAACGTGATGATAGGGCGCCACGTGCGCACGCGCGCCGGGGTGTTCGGCGCGATCCTGCGCAATCGGGCCACGCTGGATGAAGAAGCGGCGATCGAAAAGCGCGCTTTGGAACTGCTCGCCTACGTCGGCATCGCGGCGCACGCCAATGAAGTCGCGCGGCAGCTTCCGTACGGTGACCAGCGGCGGCTGGAGATTGCGCGCGCGCTGGCAACCGAACCGAAGCTGCTCGCACTGGACGAACCCGCCGCGGGAATGAACGCGACCGAGACGCTGGAGCTGAAGCAGTTGCTGCAGCGCATACGCGCCGACGGCGCCACTATTCTGCTGATCGAGCACGACGTGAAACTGGTCATGGGACTGTGCGACCGCGTGCTCGTGCTCGACTACGGCCGCAAGATCGCCGAAGGTCCGCCGCGCGAAGTGCAGCGCGACCCGCGCGTGATAGAAGCTTATCTGGGAGGTGCCGGAGTGGGGGCGGCATGAGCAGGAAGCAGGGGCCCCATCTGAAAGATGGGGATGCGACCGACCGCGATTGCCGCCGGACGCCGACGACACCGGCGCTCGAGCCAAGCCAAAGGCTCGGAGGCGGCGCGGCATGAGTCTATTGCAGCTGCGACATCTCGAAGTTTCCTACGGCGGCATCACGGCGGTCAAGGGTATAGACCTGTCCGTCGCCAAAGGCGAACTGGTGTGCCTGATCGGCGCCAACGGCGCCGGCAAGACCAGCACGCTCAAGGCCATCGCCGGATTGCTGCCGGTTTCGGCCGACCTGATCCGCTACGACGGCGAGTCCATAGGCGGCGCGCGCGCGTTCGAACTGGTGCGCCGCGGGCTGGCGCTGGTGCCGGAGGGCCGCGGGGTGTTCGGCCAGCTCACGGTCGAGGAAAACCTCGCCATGGGCGCCTACGTGCGCAACGACGCCGCGGCGGTAAGGCAGGACCTTGAGCGCGTATCCAGCCTGTTTCCGCGCCTTGCCGAGCGCCGCTATCAGTCCGCTGGCACCCTGTCGGGCGGCGAGCAGCAAATGCTGGCCATCGGCCGCGCGCTGATGAGCCGGCCCAAGCTGCTGCTACTGGACGAACCGAGCATGGGCCTGGCGCCGCTGATGGTGCAAAAGATCTTCGAGACCATACAGGCGGTGGCGAAGGAAGGCGTGACCATCCTGCTGGTGGAACAAAACGCCAGGCTTGCGCTGGAGGTTAGCAACCGAGGCTATGTAATGGAAACCGGACTGATTACATTGACCGGCGCGGCGCGCGATCTGCTCGTCGATCCGAAAATTCGCACCGCCTATCTCGGCGAAGCCGGCTAGCCTAAGGCCGGACTGAGCGGAGGACCGTACCCTTTACCTCACTTTGGCCAGATCGGCTTCCGAGGTGAAGGAGTCGGCACAAAATTCTTCCGGCGGTAGTGCGCAGTGCGCGCTGAATTCATGGCGTGCCGCCTCGATCACCAACGGCGCACCGCAGGCATAAACCTGATGGCCGGAGAGGTCGGGAAAATCCTCCATCACCGCGCGATGGACAAAACCGCTGCGTCCGGTCCAGGCGTCTTCGGGGAGGGCGTCTGACACCACGGGTACGTAGTTGAAGTGGGGGTGTTCGGCTGCCCAGCTCCGGGCGAGTTCGTCCATGTACAGGTCCTGCGGGCGGCGCCCGCCCCAGTACAGGGTCATGGGTCGTGCGATGCCCTTGTACAGTGCGTGTTCGACCATGGCCTTGATCGGCGCAAAGCCGGTGCCGCTCGCCAGCAACACCATCGGCTTTTCGCTGTCCTCGCGCAGGAAGAAGGTGCCGTGCGGACCTTCGAAACGCAGGATATCGCGCGCTTTCAGCGTTTCGAACACGTGATCGGTGAACAGGCCGCCCGGGAGATGACGTATGTGAATTTGCAGCAGCGCGTCGTCGTGCGGCGCATTGGCCATGGAATAACTGCGCCGTTTGCCGTCCTTGAGCAAGAACTCGATATACTGCCCGGCCAGATACTGCAGGCGCTCGTTTGCCGGAAGCTTGAGGAAGATGACCGCTACGTCTGGCGCAGGTTTGTCGATGGCCTGCACGCGGCAGGGCAGAATCTTGGTCTGCTGGTCTTTGATCGCGCCGACCTCGCGGCACTCGATGACGATGTCGCCCAGCGGGCGGGCGACGCAAAACAGCGCCAGGCCGTTTGCCTGTTCCTCGGCCGACAGCGCGGTATCCGAATGTTTGCCGTAATCGATTTTACCTTCAAGCAGTTTGCCCTTGCAGCTGCCGCAGGCGCCGTTGCGGCAGCCGTAGGCGAGGCCGAACCCCTCGCGCAGTGCGGCGACGAGCACGGTTTCGTCCGGCTCTACGTTAAAGCAGTGGCCGCTGGGGCGGATGGTGACTTGGTGGGACATGGGCAAATAACCTGATTCGATATGAGGGGAAATTCCCCAAGGGGACTTTCCCCTCAAGGGGGAACGAGACCTTCGGGCGCCTCGCCCCGTACTCCCCCATTTCGGCCCGTCGCAAAATTCATTTTGCAACGGGGTCCGATACGACGTGAACAGAGCGGGTACAATTTTACTATGAAGAAACTGCTGATCGTCGGCTGCGGCAACATCGCCTTGCGTGCACTGCCCCGCCTCGTGCGCAATTACCGGGTTTTCGGGCTCGTGCGCAAAGTCGAACAGGGCGAACGGATCGCGAATCTCGGTGCGACGCCGATCGTCGGCGATCTCGATGACGTTTCCACTCTGCGGGCGCTTCGCGGTCGCGCCGATCTGGTATTGCATCTGGCGCCGCCGGGTGAAAGCGGAGAGGGAGACCGGCGCAGTGCCAATCTGATCGCCGCGCTCTCGGCGGCACCGCCCGAGCGCCTGGTCTATATCAGCACCAGCGGCGTCTACGGCGACTGCGGCGGGGCCTGGGTGGACGAAGCGAGGCCGCTTGCGCCGCAGAATCTTCGCGCCGTGCGCAGGGTCGATGCGGAATGTTCGCTACTTGCCTGGGGCGGGCAGTCCGGGACGGCCGTGGTGGTCTTGCGCGTTCCCGGGATCTATGCGGCCGAGCGGCTGCCGCTGGCGCATTTGAAGCGCGGCATACCCGTCATGTGCGCCGAAGACGACGTCTATACCAATCACATCCACGCCGACGATCTCGCCGCAATCTGCGAAGTTGCGCTGGATCGCGGCGCGGCCGGCCGTGCTTACAACGCGAGCGACGACGGCGAAATCAAGATGGGGGACTACTTCGATCTCGTTGCCGACCGCGCGCAGCTGCCGCGCCCGCCGCGGATTTCGCGCGCGGAGGCCGAGGCCGGCGCCATTTCCGAAGGGCTGCTGTCGTTCATGCGCGAATCGCGCCGCTTGAGCAACACGCGCATGAAAGCCGAGCTGCGTGTACGGCTGCGCTATCCCAGCGTGCACGAGGGCGTGCCGCGCGGCGTGGCGCCCTGAAGCCGGGTCGAAACTATGGATACCCTGCTGGTCATCACCAATCTGCCCGATCGCGAAAGCGCGGAAAAACTCGCTGCGCTGCTGATCGAGCAGCGCCTCGCCGCCTGCGTCAACATTCTCGCACCCTGCACTTCGGTGTACCGCTGGCAGGACGAAGTGCAGCATGACGAAGAGCATCCTTTGCTGATCAAAACGACCGCAGGGCGCTACGCCGACCTCGAAGCATCGATCCGTGCCAGCCATCCCTATGAACTTCCGGAGATCATCGCGGTCACAGTGACTGGCGGCCTGCCCGACTATCTTCGGTGGGTCGAATCCGAAACGAACGTCGAACGGGCCTGAGCCCCATTATGCGAAACAACCTGTACCGAATCTGCTTCCTGCTGTTGTCGTTCGCCCTGTCCGGGCCTGCCGGCGCGCAGGAGCTGCTCGACCCGGCGGTGGCATTCAAGTTCTCCGCCCAGGCACTGGATACTAAAACGCTGGAAGTGCGTTATCAGATCGCCAAGGGCTATTACATGTATCGCGACAAGTTCAAGTTCGCGATCGAGCCCGCCAGCGTGCAATTGGGCGAGGCGCAGTTTCCCAAGGGCGATGTGCACAACGACGAATTCTTCGGGAAAGTCGAAACCTACCGCAAGGAGGTGCGCATCCGCCTGCCACTTGCCCAGGATGCCGGCGGGACCAAGCTCAAGTTGTCGGTCACGTCCCAGGGTTGCGCCGACGTCGGCGTGTGCTATGTCCCGCAGGTGCAGACGGCGCTGGTCGCGGTCGATGCTTCGCTGCCGCCGGCCGCGGCGCTGATGGCATCCGCCGCCGGTGGCGAAATCGGCGATGAGGCGCGCTTCGAGCGCTTGCTTGCCTCGGGCAGCCTGTGGCTGATTGCCGCGGCATTTTTCGGTGCCGGCGTCCTGCTGACGTTCACGCCTTGCGTTCTGCCGATGATCCCCATCCTGTCGGGCATCATCGTTGGTGAAGGACGAAACGCGACGCGAACCCGCGCGTTCACGCTGTCCTTCGCCTATGTGCTCGGCATGTCCGTCACCTATACTGCGATCGGCATCGGCGCCGCCCTTTCGGGCAGCCTGCTGTCGGCGGCGCTGCAGAATCCCTGGGTGCTGTCGGCTTTTGCGGCAGTGTTCGTATTGCTGTCGCTGTCGATGTTCGGCCTGTACGAACTGCAGCTGCCCTCGGTTTTTCACACGAAGCTTGCCGAAAGAAGCAGCCGGCTCAAGGGCGGGCACTTCGGCGCGGTGGTGCTGATGGGCGTGCTGTCCGCCGCCATCGTCAGCCCCTGCGTGGCTGCGCCTTTGGCCGGTGCGCTGCTTTACATCAGCCAGACGCGCGACGTGGTGCTCGGCGGCATCGCCTTGTTTGCCATGTCGATCGGCATGGGCGTGCCGCTGATTCTGGTCGGTGTATTCGAAGGGGAGTTTCTGCCCAAGTCGGGCCGCTGGATGAATTCGGTCAAACATTTTTTCGGCGTGCTGCTGCTCGCCGTGGCGATCTGGATTGTGTCACCGGTGCTGCCGCCGGCTGCGCAAATGCTGGCATGGGCCGCCTTGCTGATCGGCTCCGCCATGGCGTTGCGCGCGATCGATCCTTTGCCGCCTGCGGCGGGAACCGCCACCCGTCTTTGGAAAGGCGTGGGCTTTCTCGCGCTGCTCGCCGGTGCGGCGCTCGCGATCGGGGCGCTTTCGGGCAGCCGCGATGTGCTGCAGCCGCTGGCCGGGTTGACGGCGGGCGGCGAGCGCAGTGCGCAGCCGGCGAAATTCCTGCGCATCAAGAATCTTGCCGAACTAGACGCCGCCATAGCGGCGGCCGGCAAACCGGTGATGCTGGATTTCTACGCCGACTGGTGCGTATCCTGCAAGGAAATGGAGGCTTTCACCTTTACCGATGCAAAGGTGAAAGCGAAACTGGAACAGGTGCTGTTGCTGCAGGTGGATGTGACGGCGAATTCGTCCGAGGACAAGGCCCTGCTCAAGCGCTTCAATCTATTCGGTCCGCCGGGCATCGTCTTCTTCGATCGTCAGGGAAAAGAGATTCCCGGACTGCGGGTGATCGGTTACCAGGCGGCGGACGCCTTTCTTTCCACGCTGAATCGAATTCCGGGCGTCTGATTTCCGGCCGCACCGGCGCGGCCATCGCGCGCTCCGCGCGGACGCGGTCGTCGTCCGCGCAGGTCGAGCGCTGCAGTTCGAAGCTTCCTCACCGCATTCGAGGGTCTATTTCTTGACCTCCAGCATGATCTTGCCGATGTGCTTGCTCGACTCCATGAGTTCATGCGCGAGCTTCGCGTCCTTCAGCGCAAACGTGGCGTGGATCACCGGTTTGACCTTGCCTGATTCGAGCAGCGGCCAGACTTTCTTCAGCAAATCCTGCGCGATCGCCGCCTTCTGCGCCACGGTGCGCGGACGCAGGGTAGAGCCGGTGACCGTCAAGCGCTTGATCATGATCGGCAGGCAATCCAGTTCGACTTTGCTTGGCTGGAGGAAAGCGATCTGCACCAGGCGGCCTTCCAGTGCCAGTGACTTGAGATTCCTTTCGATGTAGGGGCCGCCCACCATGTCGAGGATGAGTTCAACGCCCTTCTTGTCGGTGAGCTGCGCGACTTCCGCCACAAAATCCTGTTCGCGGTAATTGATGGCCGCGTCCGCCCCGATCTTCCTGCAGAACTCCACTTTCTCCTTGTTTCCGACCGTGGTATAGACCGTGGCGCCGAAGGTCTTGGCCAATTGGATCGCGGTGAGGCCGATGCCGCTGGAGCCGCCGTGAATCAGAATGGTTTCCCCTGCCTGCAACCGGCCGCGATCGAACACGTTGGTCCATACCGTGAAGAAATTCTCCGGCAGGGCGGCGGCTTCCTTCACCGACAGGCCCCTGGGGATGGGCAGGCAATGCGGCGCCGGCACCGCGCAGTATTCGGCGTAACCGCCGCCCGGGGTGAGCGCACACACGAGGTCGCCAATTTTCCACTGTTTCACGTCGGGCGCGATCGCGGAAATGCGGCCCGCGACTTCCAGGCCGACAAAGGGCGAGGCGCCCGGCGGCGGCGGATAGCTGCCGGATCGCTGCAATACGTCCGGGCGGTTGACGCCCGCGTAATGGACCTCGATGACAACTTCGCCTGCCTGCGGCTGGGGCACCGGTCCTTCAGCCGGTTTCAGAACATCGGCGGGACCGCCTTTGCCGTGGTCGATATAGAGCATGGTGAATCCTTTTTTTGATATTTAAGGTAATACTTGCACTTCGAGGTCGGCCTCGATCGGTGCGTCGTATGTCAGTTCGTTCTGATACAGCGCAGCACGGGCGTGCTTGCCGTTCTCGCCCCAGATCTGGACGTACAGATCAGAGGCGCCGTTCAGGACCCAGGGGGCTTCGCGAAATCCGGGCGCGGCGTTGACATAGCCCACCATCTTGATGATGCGCACGATCCGGTCGAGGTCGCCGATCACGGCTTTCATCATGGCCAGGTGATTGATGGCCATGTAGCGTGCCGACTGATAGCCCTGCTCGACCGTCAACTCGCGTCCGAGCTTGCCCTTGATGGTCAGTACGTCCTCGTCCTTTTCGTTGACCACGGTGCCGACGGTGCCGGCAACGTAGAGGATCTCGCCCACCTTGACGCCGGCGAGATAGTTCGCCACGGCCTTCGGCGGGCGTGGCAGCGCGATGCCCAGTTCTTTCAAACGCAATTCCACTTTGCCCATTGTTTGCCTGCCTTTCGATGATGGCGTGCGCGGGACCGGCGCCGATTACGCGCGCGCTGCCAAGACGTGTTCCACCAGATTCGCCCAGTAGCTTGCGCCTATGGGCAGTATCGCGTCGTTGAAATCGTAGTGCGGATTATGCAGCATGCAGCCGCCCTCGCCCGGGCCGTTGCCGACGAAAACATAGCAGCCCGCCTTGACCTGCAGCATGAAGGCGAAGTCTTCCGAGCCCATCACCGGCGGCACCCTGGCGACGTTCTCGGCCCCGACCATGCGCTCCAGCACCGATGCGCAGATTTCGGTTTCGCGCACCGCATTGACCGTGGGCGGATATCGGCGTTCATAACGCACCTTGACCTCGGTACCGTAGGCGCTGGCGATGCCGGCGCAAATTTCGCGCATGCGGCGCTCCAACATGTCCTGCACTTCCGGCTTGAACGCGCGCGTGGTGCCGCGAAGAACGGCCGCGTTGGGAATGACGTTCCAGGTGTCGCCGGCGTGTATTTGCGTGACGCTGACGACCGCTGATTCGATCGGGTCCACATTGCGGCTCGGAATGGTCTGAAGCGCCTGTATCAGCGCCGCTGTGGCCACCACTGGGTCGATACCCGTATGCGGCATGGCGGCATGGCAACCGCGCCCGGTCAATTCGATTTCGAAAATATCGTACGAGGCCATCATCGGCCCGGGTCGCACCCCAAACTGGCCGACCGGCATGCCGGGCCAGTTGTGCATGCCGTATACCGAATCGCACGGGAACTTGTCGAACAGGCCCTGCTCCACCATTTCGCGGCCGCCGCCCTCGTTTTCCTCGGCAGGCTGGAAAATGAAGTGCACCGTGCCATCGAAGTTCTTGGTGCCGGCCAGATATTTGGCCGCGCCCAGCAGCATCGAGGTATGGCCGTCGTGCCCGCAGGCGTGCATCTTCCCGTCATGCCGCGAGCGGTGTTCGAATCCGTTCTGCTCGAGAATGTGCAGCGCGTCCATGTCCGCGCGCAAGCCTATGGCCCGATTACCCGAGCCGGCCGACAGCGTGCCCACCACTCCCGTACGACCCAGGCCGGTATGCACGCGCAGGCCGAAGGATTCGAGCTTTTTCGCCACCAGAGCAGAGGTGCGCTCCTCTTCGAACGCCGTTTCCGGGTGCGCATGGATGTCGTGCCGCCATTCGGCCATTTCTCCGTGCAATGCGCTGATTTTTTCCAAAATCGCCATGTGGCGCTCCTTTTCGGGACAAGAAGTGCTTACTTAATAGTCGAACTTTGACAGATATTTCGTCTTTGGCGCCCCAGGCTCTCTGCATCCGGCGCCAACGCAATTATAATGGCGCGTTCGCAGAAAAAAGAGAACAACCGTGAGAAAACACGTCAAAGGCATAGACCACGTCGTCATCACCGCGCGCGACCTCGATTCGATCGAGGGCAGTTTCCGGCGCATGGGATTCACCCTGACGCCCCGCGGGCACCATACGCTGGGCTCGCAGAACCACTGCGTCATGTTTGGCCAGGATTATTTCGAATTGCTTATGGTGCCGCAGCGCCTGCCCGGTCGCGAGTACTACTATGACTTTGCCCGGATCGGCGACGGTCTGGCCGCGATCGCGCTCAAGACCGAAAATGCGCGCGGCGCCTACGGCGAGCTTACCGCGGCGGCGCTGGCACCGTCGGAGCCGGTCGATTTCTCCCGTCCGGTGCAGCTTGCCGAGGGCACGAAGAACGCGTCCTTTCGCATTACTCAGCTTGGCCTGGAGCACACACCCGGCGGTCAGTTGTTCTTGTGCCAACATTTTACCCGCGACGTAGTCTGGCGGCCTGAATATCAGATGCACGCCAACACGGCGACCGGCCTGGCCGCGATCGTCATCCTCAGCAGCGAAGTCGCGGCTACGGCGGCGGCATACGAACGCCTGTTCGATGTGAAGGCAAAGGCCATACCCGAGGGATTGCTGGTCAACAGCGGCGATATCCCCATCGCCGTCGTCGACGAACGCGCTCTGGCGAAGCGCCTGCCCGGTGTCTGGATCAGCGCGCGCCACCAGCCTTTCATGGCGGCGTTGTTCATCCACGTCGCCGATCGCGATGCGGCGGAGAAGACGTTGCGCGCCGGCGGTTTGCATCCGCTGCGCATGCCCGACGGATCGGTTGCCCTCGGTGCCGCGGAGGCGCACGGCGTGGCGGTCGTTTTTGGTTGAGGGATTGCGACAAGATCGAGGAAACAGTGGTCCTTGATCCTCTAAAGCTGCGAGGTAATCAACCCTCTTTGAGCCATTGCGCAGCGTCTAACGCGTAATAGGTCAGAATGCCGTCGGCGCCGGCGCGCTTGAACGCGAGCAGCGCTTCCATGGCGCAGATCTTCTCGTTGATCCAGCCCTTCATTCCGGCGGCCTTCAACATCGCGTATTCGCCGCTGACCTGATAGACGAAAGTCGGCGCCTTGAACTCCTCTTTTACACGGCGCACGATGTCCAGATAAGGCATTCCCGGTTTTACCATCACCATGTCGGCGCCTTCCTGCAGGTCCAGCCCGACTTCCCACAACGCCTCGTTCGTATTCGCAGGATCCATCTGGTAGGTGAACTTGTTGCTTTTGCCCAGGTTGGCCGCGGAACCGACCGCGTCGCGAAACGGGCCGTAGTAGCCAGACGCATACTTGGCCGAGTAGGCCATGATGCGGGTGTGGATGAACTTCTTTTTGTCGAGTGCCGCGCGAATGCGCCCGATGCGCCCGTCCATCATGTCCGAGGGTGCAACGATATCCACCCCGGAGGCAGCTTGGGTGAGCGCTTGCTTTTCCAGAATCGCAAGCGTGGTATCGTTGATGATATAGCCGCTGGCGTCGATTACCCCGTCTTGCCCGTGGCTGGTGTAGGGGTCGAGCGCGACATCGCAGATGACGCCCAATTCGGGGAATTCCTTTTTCAATCGAGCGACTACACGTGGGACCAGTCCTTTCGGGTTCGTTGCCTCCCTCCCGTCCAGTGTCTTCAGTTTGGCGTCGATTACCGGGAACAGCGCCATCGCCGGTACCTTCAGCTTGAGGCAACGTTCGGCCACCGGCAGCAGTTTGTCCAGGGTCATGCGTTCGACCCCCGGCATGGACGGCACGGGCTGAGTCTTTCTGGATCCGTCCATGACGAAAACAGGGTAAATCAGGTCATTGGCAGTGAGCACATGCTCTCGCATCAGGCGGCGGGTGAATTCGTCGCGCCGCATGCGGCGCATGCGCACCGCGGGAAAATTGCCATAGATGTTCATGATCGTCCCCAGTCCTATTAATCAACATGTTAAAAAGCCAGCCAAATCCAACAGCGGGAATTCGGAAACTTTTTCAATGATACTGAATCCTAGTTATAGCTGGCTACGGCCATCTCCCGCTTTTCCTCCCTGAGCGGGTGCCTTAACCCTGTTTAAGGCGTTCTCGCCCCCGGCCTTAATCCCCTTTAGCCGGGGGCTTTTTTTGTGCTTTCGGGCGTGATCCCAAGCCAGCCGCCGATGATCCCCTCCGCCTCTTCCATGCCTTGCTTCTTCATGCTGGAAAAGAGCTGTGTCGTGTAATTGTCAGCATACTTGTGCAGCTCACTGCGCACTTCGCGCAATGTTTTCATTCCTTCCTGCCGCGTCAGCTTGTCCGCTTTTGACAAGAGCACGTGCACAGGCTTTCCGGTGGCAGCAAACCAGCCGAGCATCTGCCGGTCAAGCGGAGTCAGCGGATGGCGCGAATCCATGATCAGAACCATGCCGAAGAGCGAGCCGCGCGTCTGCAGATAAGTCGAAAGCAGCTGCTCCCAATGCGCGCGCAGTTCGCGCTGCACCTTGGCATAGCCGTAGCCCGGCAAGTCCACCAGGAACGCACCGCCGGGCAGGCTGAAAAAATTGATCTGCTGCGTGCGCCCGGGCGTCTTGCTGACGAATGCGAGGCGGTTATGATCGACAAGCGTGTTGATCGCACTCGACTTGCCCGCGTTGGAACGTCCGGCGAAGGCAATTTCGGGGCCCAGCGGAGGCGGCAGATCGCTGAGGTGATGCGCTGTGATGTAGAACGTGGCGCCGCGGAACAACGACATGACGATGGGGACCAAATGCTCTAAAGTCAGCTAGAATATCAGCTTTTGCAACAGACTCAGGTTCTAGGAGCGGAAGCATGAAACGCATCATGGCGATCACCACTATGTTTGCTGCGGTAGCGGCCGTTGCCGCAGAGCCGCCATTCAAAGGGGATGGCGCCAAGGCGCAAGCCATAGTGAACCAGGTCTGCGCCGCCTGCCACGCGGCCGACGGCAACAGCATGATCGCGGCCAACCCCAAGCTGGCCGGACAGATTCCGGAATATCTGCACAAGCAGCTGGTGAATTTCAAAGCCGCCGGTGGGAAAAAAGCGGAACGCGCCAACCCGGTGATGGCAGGGATGGTAGCCAACCTTTCGCCCGATGACATGCGCAATCTGGCCGTTTATTTCTCCGCTCAGACGGCGAAGCCCGGGACCGCAAAAAGCAAAGACCTGGTCGCTCTGGGGCAGAAAATCTACCGCGGCGGTATCGCCAGCAAGGGCGTCGCGGCCTGCGCTTCGTGCCATGGTCCGAACGGCGCGGGCATGCCGTCGCAGTATCCCCGTCTGTCCGGCCAGCATGCCGAGTATGTCGAGACTCAGCTCAAGGGTTTCCGTTCAGGTGAGCGCGCCAACGACCCCAACAACAGCATGCGCACCCAGGCGGCGAAACTCTCCGACCGCGAAATCCAGGCCGTCGCGGATTACGTCGCCGGTTTGCGTTAAGCCCGAATTCAATTGAGGCTCAGGCGCGAAGCGCGCCGGCGGCCTCGGGCTTCTTGCGCTGGATTGCATCCAGCGCCCCTCCAAGTATTCCCTTCGGCATGTAGATGATGAACAGAACCAGCATCAGGCCGTAGATGGTGCTGTCCAGTGCATGCATGCTGTTGCCGAACATCAGGCGCAGCCCCTCGGCAAGCAGCAGCGTGAACGCGGCTCCAACGGTCGGTCCGAGACGCACGTACATGCCGCCGGCAATCACCCCGAACACCATCTGCAGGCTGATGCCGATGCCGGAGACCGTGTCCGGATTGACGTAAGCCTGGTACTGCGCGTAGAGCGCGCCGCCGACGCAGGTCATCAGCGCGGAGATCAGCGTCACCCCAAGCTTCAGCCGGGTGACGTTGATGCCGATCGAAGCGGCGGCGTCCTCCTCCTGGCTGATCGCCTCCAGCGCAAGCCGTCCCATGCTCTGGTCGACTTTCTTCCATACCCACAGGCCGGCGAGCCAGATGGCTAGTACGATGTAGAACCAGACCAGTTTATTGGAGAACTGCAGCGCGACGAGCGAATAAGTCGAGTCCGTCAGGGCAGTCTTGGGCGTGACGCCGAGCGAGCCGCCTGTCTGGTCTCGCATCGCCACGATGAGCAGCCGCGCAACCTCCGACAGGGCGAGTGTCACCAGCGCGAAATAGTGGCCGACGATCTTGAATCGAAAGCACGGATAGCCGATGAGAAAGGCCACGACCGCAGTGAGCGCGAGCGCGATCGGCAGCCCGATCCACGGCGTCAGCCCATAGTGGTTCCAGCCCATGACGACAACGTAGGCGCCGATGCCGAGGAAAGCGCCGTGACCGAAACTCACCATGCCCAGCCGTCCCATGACCGACCAGCCGGTGTAGACGAACCCCCACAGCAGGACTTGAATCAGCATGTGCAGGGGGTAGTTGCCGATGCCGATAAGCGGCGCCGCCGCCAGTGCGGCGAGGCCGATCCAGGGCAGGGTGCGCATCATGCTACTTGCCTCCCCAGATGCCCTGCGGGCGCCAGAACATCACCGCGATGAAGAACAGGAAGGCGATGACATAGCCCCATTCGACCGCGAGGAAGAACCCGCCCACGGAAATGAATTGCGCGAAAATGAAGGCGGCGATGAAGCCGCCCACCATGTTTCCGAGGCCGCCGAGCACGCAGATGAGGAAGGTGATCGGCCCGAACGACAGGCCGATCGCCGGGTGGATGTCGTACTGCAGCACAAGCAGACAGGAAGCGAGGCCCGCCAACGCTCCGCCCAAGGCCGAGGTGATGATGAAGATGCGGTCCGGATTCACGCCCATTAAGGGCATGATCGCCCGGTCCTGGCTGATGGCGCGAATCGCGGTGCCCATATAGGTGCGCGTGAGGAACAGATACATCGCCAGCATACCGGCCAGCGCGACGCCGAAAGCGATCAGCCTCGGCATGGAAAACGAGATGTCGCCGACGACGATGGGCGGGAAGGTCACGCCGATATTCTTGAATTCGATGCCGAACGCAAGCGTGGCCGCAGCCTGCAGGAAGAACAGCACGCCCCCCGTGACCAGCAGCTGGTTGATCGGTTCGGCTGAGAGCACCGGACGGATGACGAACTGGTGCAGAACCACCCCGGCGGCTGCCACCAGCGCTACTCCCGCCGCCATCGCCAAAAGCAGAGGCCAGCCGAACACCACGTAGAAGTAATAGATCGCATACATACCGATCATGATCAGCTCGGCATAGCAGATCCAGATGACGTCAATCACACCGAACACCAGGTTGAGTCCCAGGGACAACAGCGCCAGCAGACCGCCGAGCAACAGCCCGTTAAGCACGGATTCAAGCAGGCAGCAGTCGAATATCTGCATCAGATCCCCAGATAGGCCTTGCGGATTTCGTCCGAAGCCAGCAGTTCGGCCGACGGGCCGCTCGACTTGATGCGCCCGGTTTCGAGCAGATAGGCGCGGTCCACCACCTTAAGCACCTGGCGGATGTTCTGTTCGACGATCAATACCGTGTAACCTTCCGCGCAGATGCGCTTCACCAGTTCGAATATGGACTGCACGATCACCGGCGCAAGCCCAGCCGAGGGCTCGTCGAGCAGCAGCAGCTTGGGCCCGGACATCAGCGCACGGCCGATGGCGCACATCTGCTGCTCTCCGCCCGACAGGGTGCCGGCGATCTGCGTGTGGCGCTCCTGCAGGCGCGGAAAGAGCGAATACACGAACTTCAGCCGCTCCGCATGTCGCGGGCGCGCCGCCGGCAGGAATGCACCCATCTTGAGGTTCTCTTCCACCGTCAGGCGCGCAAACAGCCGCCTGCCCTCGGGAACCTGCGCGATGCCCATGGCGATCACCTCGTGCGCCGGCACGTCCTTGAGCGAGCGACCTTCCATCAGAACATCGCCCGAGGTGACGCCTATCAGTTTGGAAATCGTGCGCAGCAGCGTGGTCTTGCCGGCGCCGTTGGGCCCGATAACGGCGACCGACTCTCCCGACCTGACCTCCAGGCTGACATTGAACAAAGCCTGGAAGCCGGCATAGCCCGCCGACACGTTGTCAAGCTTGAGCATGACCTTGTCGCCGGCTGTTGCGACCGCACTGGTCATGTGGCCGCACCTTGGCGCAGGGCAATGCTATTTTGTACTTCGCCCGCGTCCGTACCCAGATACACTTCGATCACGCGCGGATCGTGCACCACTGCCTGTGGTTTGCCTTCGGCGATCACCTCGCCGTGGTCGAGCACGACACAGCGGTCGACTACGCGCATCAGCACGCCCATGATGTGTTCCACCCAGATGATGGTGACGCCGCGCTTGTCACGGATCATCGCCAGCATGTCTGCCGCCTGGTCCATTTCCGATTCGTCCAGCCCGCCCAGGCTCTCGTCGGCGAGCAGCAGCTTGGGCTGGGTCGCCAGCGCTCGCGCGAGCTCGAGCTTTTTCAGGCCGGCTGCGCCCATGCCGTCGATGCGCGCATGTTCGCTGGCGGGCAGGCTCACCAGTCCGAGCGCCTCCTGCGCCTGTGCGTACGCCTTCTCGCGCGAGGGCCGCTCGGTTTGCCCGTAGTACGCGGCCAGTGCGACATTTTCCAGCAGCGAAAGTTTCTTGAACGGGCGCGGAATCTGGTAGGTACGCCCTATGCCGAACCGAGCGACGTGGCTGGCCGGAGAACCGGCGATTTCGCGGCCGAGAAAATTGATCGATCCGCTGCTGGGCGGGAGCGCGCCGGCGATCAGATTGAAGGTGGTGCTTTTGCCCGAGCCGTTGGGACCGATCAGCCCCAGGATCTCGCCTTCGCCCACGTCGAAGGAAACGCGATCCACGGCCTTGAAGCCGCCGAAAACCTTGGTGATTCCCCTGACGCTCAGCATATCGTCCGAAATCGCGCGCCCAAGCGCGCCTGCAAAGGTGGAACTAGAAGCAAAACCGGACCGGCGGCGACATTACCCAAGCGGCAATGAACGTGTCGGTCCGGAGAACAAACCTGCAGCGCCAGGCAGCAGCGGCCGCGCTACTGCAGAGCGTAAGAATGGTTCTTCGGCAGCGGCAGCACCGGGTCCGCAGTCTTGATCGCCGTCGGCCATACGATCTTGGTGTCGTTGTTGATGTACTGCATTACCACCATCGCGGAGCGCTCGTTCTGGCCGGACATCTGGTGACCCGGCGGGAAGAACTTGACGCCATAACCCTGGATTGTCCCGCCCACGGGAATGTCCGTGTCGAGCGCCGCTTTGCGCAGCGCGTCTGTGCTGATGCCGCCGTATTTCTTGATCGCGCGCGGCAACACGTCGGTGAGGAAGACGTAGGTGTGATTGAAGCCCATTGAAACGTGCGGCGGCACTTCATCCACTTTGCGGTCCGTGATCTGGGCGGTGTAGCGCTTGACCATTTCCTTGGTCACGTCGCCGAGGCCGGCCTTCAAAGTCTTCGGATCGAGCAGCTGCGCGGCGGCAGGGTCGACGTTGTAGATGAACTCCGCGTCCTTGCCGAATGCCGCGTGCAGCTTGTCGTACTGCGCATAGCCCGCGCCGTGGCCGATCAGCGCCGACCACTTCAGCCCCTGCTCGCGCGCCTGGCGCCAGAACAGCGTGATGTCCGGGTTGTAGCCGGTGTGCAGGATCACGTCCGGGCGCGCCCGGCGCAGCTTGGTGATCAGGCTGGAGAGGTCCGGTGCCGTGGCCGAGTAACCTTCCTTCAGCGCCACCTGTATGCCCAGCGCCTTGCAGTTGGTTTCATTGCTGCCGCCGATTCCCGCGCCGTAGGGCCCGTCCTCGTAAATGATCGCCACTTTGAGGTCTTTCGGATCCTTGCCCAGTTTGGCCTTGGCGTTTTCATTGAGAAACTTGCACGAGGTTTCGCCGTATTGATCGGAGTGCACCTGCACGCGGAAGAAATGGCTCAGACCCTTGTCCTTGACCACGCTGGATGCGACGCAGATGGTGGCCCACATCACCTTCTTCTTCTGGTCGGCGAGTTGCGCCATCGGCACGCAGTGGGCGCTGGAGAACACGCCGAGGATCAGGTCCACTTTTTCCTGCTCGATCAGCCGCGTCATCTCGTTGATCGCCACGTCCGGCTTGGATTGCGCATCGGCGTAGATGGCGTTGATCTTGTAGCCCTCGATGCCGCCGCGCTCGTTGATCATCTCGATGGCGGCTTTGGTCCCTTGCGCGCCCGGCAGCGAACCGCCGGCGGCGAGCGGCCCGGTGTAGTCGTAGATCACACCGATCTTGATTTCCTTTTGCTGCGCGTAAGACGTGACGGCAGACGCTGCCGCCGCGAGTGCAAACGCGGCGCGGACGCAAAAACGCCAAGTGTTCATGTAATTCTCCTCAGGATGTGGATGCTGCTTGTGTATGTTTTTTTCCCAGTGTGTCAAACCTGCAAGGGCGTGTCAACGGCAACGGCGCGAAAAATAGCGGCGAATCGATTTGTATCAAAGGAGGTGCTAAAGCGACGCGTCTTCGAGCACCAGGTCGGCGCCTTTCTCCGCCACCGCGATCACCGCGGCGTTTATGTTTCCGGAAATCACCGACGGCATGATCGATGCGTCCACCACCCGCAGGCCGGCGACGCCGCGCACGCGCAGGCGCACGTCCGTGACCGCATCCGCATCCGTTCCCATGCGGCAGGTGGCGACCGGATGGTAGACGGTGCCGCCCGCTTCGCGGCAGAAGGCGAGCCAGTCCTCGTCGCTCTGCACGCGCTCTCCGGGCAATTCCTCGGCCGCGACGTACGGCCGCAGAGCCGGCGCGCGCACCAGCCGGCGCAGCAGCTTCAACCCGGCAACGGCGGTGCGCCGATCGTCCTCGGTGGAGAGGAAGTTGTAGCGGATTGCAGGCGCCTCGCCCGGGTCGGCCGAGCGGATGCGCACCGAGCCCCGCGCCTGCGGCCGCATCGGGCACATGGAACAGGTGAACGCCGAAAACGGGTGCAGCTTCTCGCCCGCTTTCGGCAGGCTGAAATTGATGAAATAGAGTTGTACGTCGGGCCGCGAGAGCTCGGGCCGCGTGCGTGCGAACGCGCCGGCGTAGCCCGCACTGACCGTCAGCGGGCCGCGGCGGGCGATCAGGTACTTCAATCCGATGCCTGCGGTGCGCCACCAGCTCGCCATGTCGTCGTTGAAGGTGATCGGCTGCGTGCAGCGCCAGATGGTGCGCACGTAGAAATGATCCTGCAGCGCTTCCCCGACGCCGAGCAGGTCGGCGACTACCGGTATGCCGTGCGCTGCGAGCAATGCGGGCGAACCCAGGCCGGACAGCTGCAGCAACTGCGGCGAATTGAACGCGCCCGCCGCAAGCAGCACTTCGCGCGCCGCGCGCGCCTGCTGCAGCGTGCCGCCGCGGCGGTACTCCACGCCGACGGCACGCTTGCCCTCGAACAGCACGCGCGTGGTGAGGGCACCGGTGAGGACGGTCAGGTTCGGTCTGCGTTCGGCGGGCCGCAGGAATCCGGTCGCCGTGCTGGAGCGCCGGCCGTTTCTGGTGGTGGCCTGATAATAGCCTGCGCCTTCCTGTGCGGCACCGTTGAAATCGTCGTTGCGCGGTATGCCGACCTCGCCCGCGGCGGCGATGAAGGCGTCGCACAGTTCATGCCGGTCGGGCAGATCGCTGACTGCCTGCGGACCGCCGACGCCGTGCCATTCGTTCGCCCCCCGGCTCTGGTCTTCGCTGCGTTTGAAATAGGGCAGCAGGTCCCCGAAACCCCAGCCGGGAATTCCCCACTCGTCGAAGTCCTCGCGCTGGCCGCGAATATAAACGAGGCCGTTGATCGAGGAAGATCCGCCCAGCACCTTGCCCCGCGGCGAATACACCTGCCGCCCGTTGAGTTCCGGCTCCGGTTCCGAGTTGTAGCGCCAGTTGACCGATGATTTGTTGAACAGCTTGCCGTAGCCGAGCGGCACATGGATCCACGGATCGCGATCGCGCGGACCGGCTTCCAGCAGGAGTACCCGGTAACGCCCGTTCGCCGTCAGGCGGTTGGCAAGCACGCAGCCCGCGGAACCCGCACCGACTATGACGTAATCGTAGATCGGTTCAGACGGCATGGGTGGCATCGAAGTCGAAGTCGGAAAATGTTGCGGCTTTTGCCGCGGCGCATCGCTTGAGAACGCTACATTGAAAGGAGTTTATAGAGTTCGCCGCGTTGGAACAACCCGAAGGTCGGCTGAATTTTCCGGACACAGGAATAAATGCGGCCGCCAGGCTGTTCGGACATGCGTGACACCTTTTTCACAACCGACGGGGGCAGCATGAAAACGGCATTGGCAGCAGCATTGCTTGTGGCGGTACTCGGCGCCTGCACGCAGGCGAGCCTGGGCAGCGCGCCCATGGGCGCAAGATTCGACGGCGCGGGATCCACAACCATCGCCTCCTCCGGCGTGCTGGTTAGCTCGGCCGGCATGACCCTGTACGCCTTTGACCGGGATGTCGCCGGCAGCGGCAAGAGCGCCTGCAACGGGCCGTGCGCGGCGAACTGGCCGCCGCTCGGCGCCTCATCCGCGGACACCGGTTCCGGCGACTGGTCGGTGGTCGTTCGGGACGACGGCTTGCGGCAGTGGGCGTTTCAGGGCAGGCCGGTGTACCTCTGGATCAAGGACCAGAAACCCGGCGACAAGACTGGCGACGGCGTCAACAACGTCTGGCACACCGTTACGCGCTAGGCCCGGCGTTGATATGATACGTTGATGGACAGCGCTGCTATCGCCGAGCATATCCCCCGCCTGCGGCGCTACGCGCGCGCGCTGGCGGGGGACAGTCACAGGGCCGATGACCTGGTCCAGGACACACTCGAGCGCGCGCTGGCCAAGTTTCATCTCTGGCGCCACGGCAGCGATCTGCGCGCCTGGATGTTCTCCATCATGCACAACGTGTTCATCAATCAGATCAAGGCTCGGCGCGAATTCGCGCTGGACGAAGCGAGTGAAGCGTCTCTGGAGGCGCCGCCGCAGTCCGACCCGCTGCAATTGCGCGACCTGGACGCGGCGCTGAGGTGCCTGCCGGCCGAGCAGCGCGAGGTGCTTCTGCTGGTCGGCCTGGAACAACTGAGTTACGCCGAAGCGAGCCAGGCGCTGGATGTCCCGATCGGCACCGTCATGTCGCGCTTGTCGCGCGGCCGGGAGCGTCTGCGTGTTCTGATGTCCGGCACGGGTCTGGCCGAGGCGAATTCGGCAACGAACCTAAAAGTAGTGAAATGAGCAATATCATCGAAACCGATCTCCACGCTTATGCCGACGGGCAGCTGGATGACGCGCGCCGCCTCCAGGTGGAAGCGCATCTTGCACACGATCCGGCGGCGGCCGAAAGCGTGCACGTCTGGCGCGAGCAGAATGAAGCGCTGCGCGCGCTTTACAACCCGGTGCTGAACGAACCCGTGCCGCAGCGCCTGCTTGCGCTGCGCGCCTCGCGCAGGCGCTGGCCGTCCTATGCGCTTGCGGCGGGTGCGATGGGTCTTTCCTTCGCGCTTGGATGGATGGCGCAGTCCTACCGGACCGATCCGATTGTAGAGGCCGCGGCCTTGCCGCGGCGGGCCGCCGTCGCGTACGCCGTGTACGCGCCCGAAGTGCGGCATCCGGTCGAAGTCGGCGCGGATCAGCAGGAGCATCTGGTGAAATGGCTGTCCAAGCGCCTGGGAAGCGAGCTCAAGGCGCCGGTGCTGACGCAGCAGGGCTTCGACCTCGTGGGCGGGCGGTTGCTGCCCGGCGGCAAGGGGCCGGTGGCGCAGTTCATGTACCAGGACGCAAGAGGGCAGCGCATTACCCTCTACGTTTCGCTGAGGGACGCCGAGCCGAGGGACACCGCCTTTCGCTTCAGCCAGGAAGAAAAGGTGTCGGTGTTCTACTGGATCGACGGCAAGCTCGGCTACGCCCTTTCCGGAGAAATGGATCGCGCGAGCCTGCTCGCGGTGGCCACCGTCGTCTATCGCCAGATCAATCCATAGAACCCGCGGCCCATGTTGATCAAACGACGCGGCGATGTGCCGACCTCGGAAATCACCGACCAAGGGGTCTATTTGCGGCGGCGCGAGTTCATCCAGGCAGCCGGTCTCGCGGCGATAGGCGCCGCTGCAGGCGGGTTGCTCACCGCTCCCCGGACGGCGCGTGCGGGCGAGAAAATCCATGCCGGCGCGATGAAAAGCCCTTTCAGCACCGCCGAAGAGCCGACCAGCTACAAGGACGCGACCACCTACAACAATTACTACGAATTCGGCACCGACAAGGAATCGCCGGCGACCCACGCCGGGAAACTGAAGACCAGACCCTGGACGCTGATGGTCGAGGGCGAAGTGAAGAAACCCCGAATCTGGGGTGTCGAAGATTTGCTGAAGAAGATGAGCCTGCAGGAACGCATTTACCGCATGCGCTGCGTCGAAGGCTGGTCCATGGTGATTCCCTGGGTGGGCTTTGCGCTGGGCGATTTGATCCGCGAGGCCGAACCGACCGGCAAGGCGAAGTTCGTCGAATTCGTCACTGCCTATCAACCGGACAACATGCCGGGCCTGCGCATTCCGGCGCTGGACTGGCCCTATGTCGAGGGCTTGCGCCTGGACGAGGCGATGCATCCGCTCACCATCCTGGCAGTGGGAATGTACGGCGAAGTCCTGCCCAATCAGAACGGCGCGCCGATCCGCCTGGTGGTGCCGTGGAAATACGGGTTCAAGAGCGGCAAGTCGATCGCGCGCATCCGTTTCGTTGAGCGCATGCCGCAGTCCGCGTGGATGAAAGCGTCGCCGCAGGAATACGGTTTCTATTCCAACGTGAATCCAGAGGTGGACCACCCGCGCTGGAGCCAGGCGAACGAGCGTCGAATCGGCGAATTTCTGAAGCGCAAAACGCTCATGTTCAACGGCTATGCGGATCAGGTCGCCAGTCTTTATACCGGCATGGATTTGAAGAAGAATTTCTAGGGGCCTGAATCCGGTGGGAGCGCAGATTGCCTGGATCAAGGCTGCAGTCTTCGTCCTCGCCTTGTGCCCGCTGGCGCGTCTGGCGGTCGGCGCATTCGCCGGCGCTTTGGGCGCGAATCCGATCGAGGCGATCACCCGGTCCACCGGCACCTGGACGCTGAGTTTCCTGCTGATCACGCTCTGTGTCACGCCGCTGAGAAAACTTACCGGCTGGAACTGGCTGCTTCGATTGCGCCGCATGCTCGGCCTGTACGCATTCTTCTACGCGGTCCTGCATTTCATTACCTACGTCTGGCTGGACCAGTTTTTCGATCTGGGCGCCATGGTCAAGGACGTGGTCAAGCGGCCCTTCATTACCGCCGGCTTCACCAGCTTTCTATTGCTGGTGCCGTTGGCGGCGACTTCCACCAGCGCCATGGTGAAAAAGCTGGGGGCGAAGAAATGGCTGGCCCTGCACCGTCTGGTCTACGCGGTCGGAGTCGGGGGTGTGATTCATTACTGGTGGCTGGTGAAGCGGGACATTACCCAGCCGGCGGTCTATGCCGCCGTGCTGGTTGTGCTCCTGGGATTGCGCCTGCTCTATTACGCACGCGAAAGCGCCGCAACGGCCGTGGCGCGCCGCCGGGAACCCGAATTGCGAGCTACGAGCCAGCGCTAGTGTTGCAGATAGCGCGCGAACCGCGGCGGAAACCGAAGAACCCCACGGCTTATTCAGGTATGTCGAGGCTGGGTTCGGCCAATTGAGGCGGAGCACGCCGGCTCGCCAGCCATTCCTGCATGCGTTCGAAGTACATATAGATCACCGGCGTGATGTACAGGGTAAGCACCTGGGATACGGCGAGTCCGCCGACGACCGCAAGGCCCAGGGGTTTTCTCGCGTCGCCGCCGGCGCCGATGGACATCGCGATCGGCAGGCTCCCCATCAGCGCCGCCATGGTGGTCATCATGATCGGACGAAAGCGGACGATGCACGCTTCGTAGATCGCTTCGGCGGGCCTTTTGCCCTCCTTCCTCTGCGCTTCGATCGCGAAATCGATCATCATGATCGCGTTCTTCTTTACGATGCCGATCAGCATGATCATGCCGACGAAGGCGTACATGTTGAGCTCGACACCGAAAGCGAGCAGAGTAAGGAGCGCTCCCAGCGCTGCTGTCGGCAGGCCTGAGAGTATGGTCAGCGGGTGGACAAAACTCTCGTACAGAATGCCGAGCACGAGATAGATCACCACGATAGCCAGCAGCAGCAGCAACCCCATGCCCTTCAGCGAGGCCTGGAAAGCCTGTGCCGTCCCCTGGAAGGTGGTGTTCAGTGTGGGGGGGACCTGCAGTTCCTGCGTGGCGCGGTTGATTTCCTCGATCGCCTGCGACAGCGCGACGCCGGGACGCAGATCGAAGGAGAAGGTGACCGACGGCAACTGGCCCAGGTGGCTGACCGAGAGCGGGCCGACGCCGTAGGTCATTTTGGCCAGGGCATTGAGCGGCACCAGCGCACCTGTGGAGGAGCGCACGTAAAGCATGCCGAGGACCGAAGGATCGGTCTGGAAGCGCGGATCGAGTTCCAGCATCACCCAGTATTGGTTGGTCGCGGTGTAAATGGTGGATACCTGGTGCGCGCCGTAGGCGTTGTTGAGCGCCATCTCGATCTGCTGCGCGCTCACCCCGAGCGCGGACGCCTTCTCCCGGTCGATATCTACGGTTACTTGTGGCCGGGTGATCTGCAGATCGCTGCCGACGTCGATCAGCGCAGGCAGGGTCTTAAGCTTTTCCTCGATCAGCGGAACCCAGCGGTAGAGCTCCTCGGTGCTCGCGCCCTGTAACACGTACTGGTAAGGGCTCTTGGTGAGCTGGCCGCCGATGCGGATCGCCGGCACGTTCTGCATGAAAGCCTTGATGCCGAGCACCGTATTGACCTTGGGCCGCAGCCCGCGGATCACCTCTTCGGCGGACTTGCGCTGAGCGCGCGGTTTGAGCGTGATGGTGATGCGGCCGACGTTGAGCGCCGGATTGAAGCCGGTCGCGCCGACGAAGGACATCACGGCTTCGACATTGGGGTCCTGTCGGATGATCTCGGCCACTTGGGTCTGCAGGCTGGCCATCGCATCAAAGGAGACGTCCTGCGGCGCTTCGGTGAAGCAGAACAACTGTCCCGAGTCCTCGCTCGGCAGAAAGCCCTTGGGCATTTTGACGAACAGAAAACCGGTGAGCACGACAATGCCGACAAACAGCACCATGGTGAAGCGTCCGTGTTTCAGCGTCCAGCTCAATGTGTAGGCATAAGCGGCCTTGACCGCCTCGAAGCCGCGCTCGAACAGCATGAACAGATATCCATGCTTTTCACCGGTGTGGGGTTTGAGGATGCGGCTGCACATCATCGGCGTCAGGGTGAGTGAAACGAAGCCCGAAATCAGCACCGCGACCATGATGACTACCGCGAATTCATGCAGCAGCCGCCCGAGGATGCCACCCATGAACAGCACCGGGATGAATACCGCGATCAGCGAAATCGTCATGGAAACGATGGTAAAGCCGATTTCCGCCGAGCCGTCAAGCGTAGCCTGCCAGCGGCTCTTGCCCATTTCGATATGGCGGGTGATGTTCTCCAGCATGACGATCGCGTCATCCACGACAAAACCGACCGAAAGCGTCAGCGCCATGAGCGAGATGTTGTCCAGGCTGTAGCCGAACAGGTACATTGCCGCGAACGTGCCGATGATGGACAAGGGCAGGGCGACGCTGGGAATGATGGTCGCCGGAATGTTGCGCAGGAATATGAAAATCACCATCACCACCAGCGCCAGCGAAAGGATAAGGGTGAATTCCACCTCTTCCACCGAGCCGCGGATGGTGACCGAGCGGTCGTACAGAATGTTGATGTCGATGCCCGCGGGCACTTCCGCGCGGAAGGTCGGCAGCAGCTTCTTGATCGATTCCACCACCGCGATGGTGTTGGTGCCCGGCTGGCGCTGGATCGCCAGAACGATGCCCCGTTTGCCTTTGAACCAGGCCGCGACCTTGTCGCTTTGCACCGAGTCGATGACTCGGCCAACCTCGTTCATGCGCACCGGCGAACCGTTGCGATAGGTGACGATGATAGGCCGGAAGGCGGCCGCGTTGAACAACTGCCCGGTCGCCTGCACCGCGAACATGCGGTCCTTGCCATAGAGCGTGCCGGTGGGCAGGTTGACGTTGGCCTGGGCGATGGCCGTTTCGACTTCGTTGATGCCCACACCGCGCGAAGCGAGTAGATTCGGATCCACCTGCACCCGCACCGCGTACTTCTGCTGCCCGAAAACCTGCACCTGCGCCACCCCGCTGATGGTCGAGATGCGCTGTGCGAGGAAGGTTTCGGCGTATTCGTTGACCGTCGACAGCGGCAGCACATCCGAGGTGAGTGCAAGGTAATACACCGGAAAGTCGTCTGGATTGACCTTGCGAAACGACGGCGGCGCCGGCATGGCTGCGGGCAGCTGCCGCGCAGCGGAAGCGACGGCCGAGTTGACGTCCTGGGCGGCGGCATCGATGTCGCGGTCAAGCGCGAATTGGATGGTGATCGCCGTGGTTCCCTGGCCGCTGACCGAGGTCATGGTGTCTACGCCGGCGATCGTTGAAAACTGTTTCTCCAGGACCGTTGCTACCGCGGAAGCCATGGTCTCGGGGCTGGCACCCGGAAGTTCCGCCGTCACCTGTATGGTGGGAAAGTCGACATTGGGCAGTTGGCTCACCGGCAGCAGGCGGTAGCCGGCCAGACCGAAAATCACGATCCCGGTCATGACCAGGATGGTCATGACCGGCCGGCGCACGAACAGCGATGCGATGTTCATTTCTTTTCGGCCGGCTTGGCGATCACAACCTTTAGGCCTGGCGCCAAACGCAGCTGGCCCTTGACGACAACCTGCTCGCCTTTTTGCACGCCTTTCGCGATGATGGCGTTTTCACCATCGTTGCGGTCCACTTCGACGATGCGCAGTTCGGTGGTCATGTCCGGTTTGACCAAGTAGACGTACTGACCTTTCGGTCCGGTCTGCACCGATTGGGAAGGGACGACCAGCGCCTCTTTCTGGTCGTAAAGCCTGAGGCTGGTGCCGACGAATTGCCCCGGCCAGAGCGCGTTGTCCTTGTTCGGGAACACCGCTTTCAGCTTGATCGTTCCGGTGGTGGTGTCGACCGCATTGTCGATGAAACTCAGAGTGCCGGGCACGGCCGGCTTGTCCGAATTCGGCGGCAGGGCTTCGACCGCCAGCTGCGCCTTGTTCATATAGCCGCGTATCGCAGACAGATGCTGCTCCGGCACGGCGAAATTCACGTAGATCGGACGCACCTGGTTGATGATCACCAGCGGGTTGGTATCGTTGGCCTTGACCATATTGCCCATCTGCAGCATGACTTTGCCGACGAAACCGTCGATGGGCGAGTGTATGGTGCAGTACTCGAGCTGCAGTTTTGCGTTCTCCACCGCGGCTTTGCTGGCGAGCGCCGAGGCTCCGGCGGAGTCGGCGTTGGTGCGAATCTGCGCATACGCTTCCTTGGAAACGAAGTTTTTCTCGAGAAGTTCCTTGTAGCGCTTTTCCTGCGAGAGGGTCTGTTCCTTTTGCGCGGTGTCGCGCATCAGGTTTGCTTCGGCCTGGCGCAGTGTGGCTTCGAACGGGCGCGAATCGATCTTGAACAGCGCCGCTCCTTTCTTCACTTCCTGGCCTTCCTTGAAGTTGACGGTGACGATCTGCCCGTCCACCCGCGCCTTGAGCGCGACCGTCGCATAAGCCTCGACGTTGCCGATCGCCTGTATCCGCACCGGCACGCTTTGTTGCACGACTGTCGCGACGGAGACCGGAACCGACGGCGCCGCTTTCGCAGGCTTGGCCTCCTGTGCGTAAGTCTCCGAACCACGGAAAGTCAGCAGGCTGCCGGCAAGTACCGCAGCGCCGAGGGCAGCAAGAATAATCAGTTTCTTTGGTTTGGTCACCAGAATCTCTATGGTCATCGATCAGGTTCAGGACTCTACGATTTCGGGCAAGCGAATCACACGCTGGTCGGCGCGGTTCCAGACCAGCGCCGCCCGCGGGGCAATTTGGATTGCGCAATCTAACGCAAAAGACGCCCCAAGGCAAAGAGCGCCTTGGGGCTTGCGCTACTGGATCAGGAGCATCCCGACCCCGTCTGCGATCACCTGCGTCGTGCGGGAGCAGGCGTAGCAGGCGCGCCGTCCACGCTCGCTACAGCCCCGGGCGGAACCGACCCGGCATGCGACGAGCCATGCGAAACGCGAACGTGGCGTTTACTTTTGTTTGCTAGTATTGGACTGCTGCGGCTCGCCATCCGCTTTGGGCGGCATGACGAGAGCGCCCTTGGAACCGCAAGCCTGGAGTATCACGCAAAGCAGCAGTATGGCGACGATTTCACGCATAATCCAATATTAGCATGGGCCAGACTGCCACAAGAGACATGGACGAGAGCGAATTCATCCGGACGGCCGAGATCACTCTGCAGGAACTGGACCGGCGCATCGAGGCGAGCGGCGTCGACGCCGATTGCGAGTTCAAGGGCACGGGCGTGCTCGAGATCGAGTTCGCCGACGGAAGCAAGATTATCGTGAACAGTCAGGCGGCGGCGCGGGAAATCTGGGTGGCGGCGAAATCGGGCGGATATCATTTCCGCGGTGACGGCGGGCGCTGGCTGAATACCCGGGATGACACCGAACTGTTTGCCGCTCTGTCGTTGTATGTAAGCCAGCAGTCCGGCGAATCCGTGAACCTGCAGCAAAGCCTGCCCTAGAACAACTGGCTCTTGACTTCCTCCGAACTGCGGCTGCCGGTTGCGGCCGCATCGCCCTTTTGCGGCGCGGGCACGTTCTCGCGGTAGAAGTAATCGGTCGCTTTGCTGTCGCTGCTCGCCTGACCCGTATCGGGATTGATTCCGGCGCTGACCACCCCTTCCGGAACCGACTGGAAGGTCTCGTCCACGCTTTTGAGCGCCTTGCTCATGTAACTCATCCAGATCGGCAGCGCCGCCACGCCGCCGGTTTCGGTATTGCCCAGCTTGCGCGGCTGATCGAAGCCGACCCAGGCGATCGCGGTCAGGGTCGGCTGGTAACCGGCGAACCACGCGTCGACGAGATCATTGGTGGTGCCGGTCTTGCCCGCGAGGTCCTTGCGCCCCAGCGACATGGCGCGCGCGGCCGTTCCATAGCGCACCACATCGTGCAGCATGCTGTCCATGACGAAAGCGTTGCGCGCGTCGATTACGCGCAGGCTTTCGTCGCCCGCGCGCGGAGGCTGCGCCTGCGCGAGAATATTGCCGCGATCGTCCACGATGCGCTGTACCACGTAAGGTTCTATGCGATAGCCGCCGCTGGCGAACACGGAATACGCGCGCGCCATCTGCCACAGCGTAACCGAACCCGCGCCCAGCGCCATGGTGAGGTAAGGCGGATGCTTGTCCGTGTCGAAACCGAAGCGCGTGATGTAATCCTGTGCGTACTGCGGTCCGATCGCCTGGAGCACGCGGATCGAGACCATGTTCTTCGATTTTGCTAGGCCCATGCGCATGCGCATCGGCCCTTCGTACTTGCCGTCGTAATTGTGCGGCTCCCACGTCTGCCCGCCGGTCTGGGCAGCGTCGACCACCACCGGCGCATCGTTAATGATGGTGGCTGGGGTGAAGCCTTTCTCCAGCGCAGCCGAGTAGATGAACGGCTTGAAGCTGGAACCGGGCTGGCGCCACGCCTGGGTGACGTGGTTGAACTTGCTGCGGTTGAAATCAAAGCCGCCGACCAGCGCGCGCACGCTGCCGTCCTCTGGGCTGACGGCGACGAGCCCGGCCTCCGCTTCCGGAACCTGCACGATCTGCCAGTTGTGCTTTTCGTCCTTCTGGATGCGGATCACGGCGCCGCGCCGGATTTTCTTGTTCGGTGCGGCTTTTTCGTCCAGCATTTTCTGCGCAAACTTGAGGCCCTCGCCGGCTATGGTCACGATTTCGCCGCCGCGGCGGTAGGCGCGCACCTGCTTGGGGCTGGCCTCCACAACCACCGCTGCCAGCAGATCGTCGCTGTCTGACTCTTCCGCCAGCGCCTCCTCCATGTCGTCGTCTGCCTGGCCGTCGGGGGGCAATTCGACATAGCCCTCGGGCCCGCGATAGCCGTGGCGCTTGTCGTAATCCAGCACGCCGCGGCGCACCGCGGCGTAAGCCGCCTCCTGGTCTGCTCTGGTGATGGTGGTGTATATGCGATAACCCTTGGAATAGACCTCGTCGCCGAAGCGTTCGAACAGCATCTGCCGCACCATCTCCGCGACGTATTCGGCACGCAGCGCGTATTCGTTGGTTTGGTGTTTGACGACCAACTGCGCTTTCTGCGCATCCGCAAACTGGATGTCGGTGATATGGCCCAGCTCGTGCATCCGGCGCAGCACATAGAGTTGGCGTTGCTTGGCCCGCTTCGGATTGACCACAGGATTGAAGCTAGAGGGCGCTTTGGGCAGGCCGGCCAGCATCGCCGCTTCGGGCAGGCTGATATCCTTTAGCGCCTTGCCGTAATAGATCTGCGCCGCCGCGGCGAAACCGTAGGCGCGCTGGCCAAGGTAGATCTGATTGATGTAGATCTGCAGAATCTCGTCCTTGGACAGGCTCGCCTCGATTTTGAAGGCAAGCAGGGCCTCGTACAGTTTGCGCGTAAGCGTCTTCTCGCTGCTGAGGAAGAAATTCCTCGCCACCTGCATGGTGATGGTGGAGGCGCCCTGGCGTTTTCCACCGCTGCTCATATTGGAATAGGCCGCCCGGATCACGCCCTGGTAGTCCACCCCGGTATGCTGGTAAAACCGCTCGTCTTCCGCGGCCAGGATGGCGCGCTTCATTACTTCCGGGACTTCGCCTATCGCGACGATGGCGCGCCGCTCCTCGCCGAATTCCCCGATGAGTACGCCCTCGGAACTGTAGACGCGCAAGGGTATCTTGGGCCGGTATTCGGTCAGTACCTCGAGCGAGGGCAGGTTGGGATAGGCCAGCAGGACCATCAGGCCCAGAAGGGCGGCGGCGATGGCGCCCAGGCCGGCCAGGAGGAGCAGCGGGAAGGCAATCAGGCGTAACCACATGAATGATTTTGAGGCCAAGAGTGGTGTTTTCCGCTCCAGCAGCGGGTTCACGTTCGGGGGTTGAAAAGAGGGCAATCCGGCCCTTGGTCCAGGTAGCGCGGCCCTTTCGGCGCTTGCGCAGCTTCCTGCAGCGACAGCATTATAGGGTATCCATGTCCGCTCAGCGCGGCGGTGTCCGGCGGGGCCCTCCCAACCCCCCATGCATTATTTGCTTTACATCGTCTAGACTTGTTGCTAGCATTTAACGTAAATTATCTGTATCGCTCCTAACCGGGCATAGTTCAAAGGGAAATTTGTTTTGGACCTTGATATCTTCAAGCCTAAAGCACCGCCGCTTTTCGGCATGGACATCAGTTCGTCCGCGGTGAAGATGGTTGAAATTGTCGACGCTGGCAAGGGTGCGTATCGCGTGGAGCGTTACACCATCGAGCCACTGCCCAAAGACGCGGTGGTGGACGGCAATATCACCAATCTCGACGCGGTGGTGGAAACCGTGAAGCGCGGCTGGAAGAAACTGGCCACACGCACCAAGAATGTGGCCATGGCTCTGCCCACGGCTGCGGTGATCACGAAGAAGATCGTCGTGCCGGCCGGTCTTCGCGACGAGGAACTGGGTATCCAGGTCGAAACCGAGGCCAATCAGTACATTCCCTTCGCCCTGGACGAGGTCAACCTCGATTATCAGCTGGTCGGGCCTGCGCCCTCGAGCGCGGAAGAAGTGGAAGTGCTGATCGCGGCGTCGCGCAAGGAGAAGGTCGAGGATCGCGTGGCCGTGGCTGAAGCTGCGGGCCTGAAATCTCTGGTCATGGACGTCGAGTCCTATGCGATCCAGACCGCGTTCGATCAGATCAAAAAACAGTTCCCCGACGATGGCAAGGAACAGAACATCGCGCTGGTCGATATCGGCGCCAACGTCATGAACGTCACCGTGCTGCGCAACGACCAGACTGTGTACACCCGGGAACAGGCGTTCGGCGGCAGCCAGCTGACGCAGGACATCATGCGCCAGTACGGGATGAGCCAGGAAGAGGCCGAGAACGCCAAGCGCAGCGGTGGTTTGCCCGATTCCTATGAAGCGGAAATTCTGCGTCCCTTCCTGGAAAATCTGGCTCTGGAAGTGCAGCGTGCCATGCAGTTCTTCTTCACCTCTACCCAGTACAGCAGCATCGAACATATTCTGCTCACGGGTGGTTCTGCCGTCATTCCCGGCCTGGAAGATATCGTCGGTTCCCGTTCCCAGGTCAATACGCGCGTGGCCAACCCGTTCGCGAGCATGCAGGTTTCGCCGCGCATCCAGCCGAAGAAACTGCTCGTCGACGCGCCCTCGATGATGGTTGCGTGCGGCCTTGCCATGCGGAGGTTCGATCCATGATCCGCATCAACCTGCTGCCCTGGCGCGAGGCGCGCCGCAAGGCCCACAATCTGCAGTTCTACATCCTGATCGGGATGGTGGCCGGATTGGCGGCCTCCATCGTTCTGCTGGTGCACGGCTATTACGCAACGCGCATCTCGACGCAGACGGAACGCAACCGCTTTCTGAAGGAAGAAAACGCAAAGCTGGACAAGGAAATCGAGGAAATCAAGAAACTGAAGGAGGAAATCCAGGCGCTCCTGTCGCGCAAGCAGGTGATTGAAACGTTGCAGGCGGATCGTGCCCAGACGGTATATCTCCTGGAACAACTTGTGCGCCAGACCCCGGATGGCGTCTATCTCAGGTCGATCAAACAGACCGGAAACAAGGTCAACCTGAGCGGCTATGCGCAGTCGAACGCGCGAGTCTCGACGCTGATGCGCAATTTGGAAGCCTCGCCCTACCTCGATAGCCCGGACCTGGTCGAAATCAAGGTGGCCAATGTCAACAACAAGCGCCTGTCCGAGTTCAACATGAACGTCAGCATCAAGCGGCAGCAGTCCGAGGCTGACGCCGCCAAGGCCGCGGGCAAGGCCGGGGCGGGCAAGGCCGCCGCGGCGGGCGCGCCCAAGGTGGGCGGTGCGTTGGCGGCGGATGTGGCCAAGGCGAGCGCCGAATCTGCGCAGCGCGCCAACGATGCCGGCGTGAAAAAGTAGGAACGGCCCGATGAACCAGCTGCTCGAACAATTCAAATATCTCAACCCCAAGGACCCGGGCACATGGCCGGCGTTGCCCAAGCTGCTCGCGCTGATCGCGACGCTGGCGGCCCTGGTTGCGGTCGGGTACATGGCCGACTGGCAGGGCCAGATGGACGAACTGGTTGCAGGTGCGGCCGAAGAGGCCAAGCTGAAGGACGAATACAAAGGCAAGAAGCAGCAGGCGGTCAACCTCGACTTGCACCGGCAGCAGTTGCGGGAAATCGACAGTTCCTTCGGCGCGCTGCTGAAGCAATTGCCCAACAGGTCGCAGATGGACGCGCTGCTGGTGGACATAAACCAGGCGGGACTGGGTCGGGGACTGCAGTTCGAACTGTTCAAGCCGGCGCCGAAGGAAACGATGAAGGACTTTTACGCCGAGTTGCCCGTCAGCGTCCGGGTGACTGGCGGCTATCACGACATGGGCCAGTTCGCGAGCGATATCGCACAGCTGTCGCGCATTGTCACGCTCAACGACATTATCATCGCTCCGGCAGGCAAGGACGGCAGTCTGGCGATGGAAACGACGGCGAAAACGTTCCGTTATCTGGACGAGGAGGAGGTCGCGAAACAGAGGAAGGCCGCGGCCGCCGCCAAGAATCCTAAAGCTGCGGCGGCGAAGAAATGAGAAATCTGGCCATCATCACAGCCGTGCTGTTTCTCGCCGCATGCGGCGGCGACGAGCACCAGGACCTGAAGAAAGAACTCAAGGATCTCACCAACGACATGCGCGGCCGCATCGAGGCGCTGCCCGTGGTGAAACCCTACGAGCCTGTGCCTTACAAGGCGTTTGACCAGCCGGACCCCTTCGGCGTGGCCAAGATCGAGCTTGCCGTCGCGGCAGCCGCAAAGAGCAAAGCCGGCGCCAACGCGCCCGACACCACGCGTCCGAAAGAGCCGCTGGAGGCTTATCCGCTGGAATCGCTGAAAATGGTCGGTACGCTGGCGCAAAAAGGCGCCACCTATGCGCTGGTGCGCGCGGACGCAAGCGTGTACCGGGTCAAGACCGGCAATTATCTTGGGCAGAATTTCGGTGTGATTACCGGAATCACCGACAGTCAAATCAACCTGAAAGAGTTGGTGCAGGATGCATCTGGCGATTGGACTGAGCGCAAGGTCGCGTTGCAGATACTCGAGGCAGACGCTGGAAAAGGAAGGTGAGGAACTCTATGGCTAAAATTCTCGGTGCAATCGGCGTCTTGATCGCTACTCTTTGGACTGCATTGGTCATGGCGCAGACGCCGGCCAACAGCGTCGAGGCATTCAACGTCTCCCAGCAAAGCGGCAAAGTCATCGTCAAGCTGACGCTGAAGGAGGCGCTCAAGTCGCAACCAGGAAGCTTCACCGTCGCCAACCCGGCGCGCATCGCTTTCGATTTGCCCAATACGGTAAACGGTCTCGGTCGCAACAGCCAGAACATCGGCGAGGGCGAACTGCTGAGCATGAATCTGGTGCAGGCGGGCGAGCGCACCCGCATGGTGCTGAACCTGCGCCGCTCGGTTGCTTACGACACGCAGATCGACGGCAAGAACCTTGTGATCATTCTCGCCGCCGCGCCTGTGGCCGCCGGCGCCAGCAGCGCCACCACGGTGACCCATTTCGTGGAAGCCAAGGAACAGGATACACACCGGGTACGCGACATCGATTTTCGCCGTGGCAAGGCCGGAGAAGCCCGTATCGTGGTCGATCTCTCCGACAGCTCGACCGGGATAGATATCCGGGCGCAGGGGCAGAATCTGGTGATCGATTTCGTCAAGACCTCGCTGCCGGACAAGCTGCGCCGGCGACTGGACGTCGTGGATTTCGGCACGCCGGTGCAGTCGATCAACACCTTTTCCCAGGGCGAAAACGTGCGCATGGTGATCTCGCCCAAGGGCCTGTGGGAGCACAGCGCATACCAGACCGATACCCAGTTCGTGATCGAGGTGAAGAACATCGTGGTCGATCCGAACAAACTGACCCAGGGGAGCAAGGGCGGTTTCAGCGGCGAGAAACTGTCGCTTAACTTCCAGAACGTCGAGGTTCGCAGCGTACTCAACGTGATCGCCGATTTCACCGACCTCAATATCATCACCAGCGACGCGGTCGGCGGCAGCCTGACCTTGCGCCTGAAGGACGTGCCCTGGGACCAGGCGCTGCAGATCATCCTCGACACGCGCGGACTCGATATGCGCAAGAACGGCAACGTGGTGTGGATCGCGCCCCGGGACGAACTGGCCACCAAGGAAAAACTGATGCTGGAATCGCAGCAGCAGATCGGCGAGCTGGAGGCGGTGCGAACCGAAAGTTTCCTGCTCAATTTCCAGAAGGCCGCAGACGTGCAGGCCCTGTTGAATTCCCCGAACCAGAAAGTGCTGTCAAAACGCGGCAGTGCGGTGGTCGATGCGCGCACCAACACGGTGTTCGTGCAGGACGTGCCCACGCGTCTGGACGAAGTGCGCAAACTGATCGCCCAGATCGATGTAGCGGTACGCCAGGTGATGATAGAGGCCCGCATCGTCGAGGCGACCGATACGTTCAGCAAGAACCTGGGCGCGAAACTCGGTTATGGCAACTCCAATCCGGGCGGCGATCACTTGATCGGCCCGAGCGCGCGCTACACCGTCGGCGGGCAACTGGCCACTACCGGGTCGAATACAGTTATCGCGGGCGGTACCCAGTCCTCCACGGCGGTGGCCGACCTTACGTCTGGCGGCCTCAACGTGAACCTGCCTGCTGGCGGCGGCGCAGGGGGCGTGCTTTCGACCATTCTGTTCAACAAGAACTTTAACCACTTCATCGCGCTGGAGCTGAGCGCGCTCGAAGCCGACGGCAAGGGCAAGATCATCTCCAGCCCGAGAGTGCTGACCGGCGACAAGGTCGAGGCCATCATCGAGAAGGGCGAAGAGCTGCCGTATCTGTCGCAGACTTCGAGCGGGGCCACGAGCGTGTCGTTCCGCAAGGCCAACCTCAGCCTCAAAGTCAAACCGCAGATCACGCCTGACGGCAACATCATCATGACCCTGGACATCAACAAGGACTCGGTCGGACGGCAAACTACTGCGGGTTTCGGCATCAACACCAACCACGTGAAGACGGAAATTCTGGTCGAAAACGGCGGCACGGTGGTCATCGGCGGCATCTACTCTCAAGATGAGAGCAACACGACCAACAAGGTGCCCTGGTTCGGCGACCTGCCTTTGCTGGGCAATCTGTTCAAGAACAACTCGAAACAGGACAACAAGACGGAACTCCTGGTATTCATCACGCCGCGCATCGTGGACGACCGCATCATCGTCCGGTAATCAATTTCTTCGCTGCCTGAAAAGAGCCGGGCGACCGGCTCTTTCTTTCTGAATCACCCGCGCCCGACAATGCGCCCGGGTCGCGCATTCCCAAACCGGCCAGATACGGACCGTTTCGAGGCCGTCGCTTCGGGCTGCTGATAGAATAGTTGTGTGAATTCATCGAACAACATATTCCTCGTCGGCCTGATGGGGGCGGGCAAGACGACGGTCGGGCGGCAACTCGCAGCCGAACTCGCCAAGACCTTCCACGACACCGATCACGAGATCGAGCGCCGGACGGGGGTCAGGGTCTCGCTTATATTCGAGATTGAAGGTGAAGCCGGCTTTCGGGCGCGCGAGGCGCAGGTTGTAGACCAGTTGACGCAGCTATCGGATGTGGTGGTGGCGACGGGTGGTGGTGCGGTTCTGGACCCCGCCAACCGCGAACGTCTCGCGCAGCGAGGCGTGGTCGTCTATCTGCATGGTCAGCCCAGGGACCTGTGGCAGCGCACCCGATACGACAAATCGAGACCCTTGCTGCAAAACGGCGACCCGCTGGAAAAGCTGAATACGCTCTACCTTCAGCGCGATCCTCTATACCGTGAAATAGCCGACATCGTTATCGATACCGGGCGCCAGCGCGCGCATACGCTGCTTGTTCAATTGCTGCCCCAGGTGAAGGAAAAATGCAAACTCTCCGCGTAGACGTGGAACTGGGTGAGCGCGCCTACGCCATCCACATCGGTGCCGGCTTGCTGTCACGCGCCGAATTGATTCTGCCGCATCTGGATTTGCCCCGGGTCGCCGTCGTGACCAATACGACGGTCGCGCCTTTGTATCTTGATACGTTTTCCGATTCCCTGCGCGAGCGCGGCGTGGCGGTCGTGAGCGTGGTGCTCGAAGATGGCGAGCGCTACAAGGACTGGGCGACGCTGAACCGGATCTACGATGCGCTGCTGCAGCAGGGCTGCGACCGCAAGACCACGCTGATCGCACTGGGCGGCGGCGTAGTCGGCGATCTGGCCGGTTTCGCCGCCGCGACCTATATGCGCGGCATCCCCTTCATCCAGGTGCCGACCACCCTTCTCGCGCAAGTGGACTCATCCATCGGCGGCAAGACCGGCATCAATCACCCCTTGGGCAAGAACATGATAGGCGCGTTCTACCAGCCGCGCCTGGTGCTGGCCGATACCGGGGTGCTGAAATCGTTGCCCGCGCGCGAATTCTCGGCCGGCCTGGCGGAAGTCATCAAGCACGGCCTGGTCCGCGATGCCGATTTCCTCGGCTGGCTGGAGCAGAACATGGAAAAGCTGCTTGCAGGTGATGAGGATTCCCGGGCGCACGCGGTGCGCCGCTGCTGCGAAATCAAGGCCGAGGTGGTGGCGGAAGACGAACGCGAGACGGGCGTGCGCGCCCTGCTCAATTTCGGCCACACCTTTGGCCATGCGATCGAGTCCGCCCTGGGTTACGGCACCTGGCTGCATGGCGAGGCTGTGGCCGCAGGCATGGTGATGGCGGCCGACCTGTCGCGCCGCCTTGGCTATATCCAGCCGGCGGATGTGGATCGCATCGTTCTCCTGTTGCAGCGCGCAGGCCTGCCTGTGGCGCCGCCCGATATCGAACTCGCCCGCTTTCTGGAACTGATGGGGACGGACAAAAAGGCCGAGGGTGGCAAGCTGCGCTTCATCCTCTTGGACGCCATTGGCAACGCCTCGGTTCGATCCGATGTACCCGATACCCCGCTGTGGCAGACGCTCTCCGCATCCCACCCCGCCTGACCCCGATGTGCCAGCGCATCCGTGCACCAGCATAGGGCGCGTAAGCGCTTGAAGTGACAGTGGTCCGCAGGTAAAATCAACGGTTCCGCCGGAAAATAGTCGCGGCGTCGTCCGCGACGGTCCGGAGTCAATCAGCAGCCAGAGGTGTGTGCGTGAACCATCCTGCCCTACCCCACCGCCCGGAGGCGCAAGGTCTGTACGACCCCGCCAACGAACACGACGCCTGCGGCGTCGGCTTTGTCGCCAACATCAAGGGTGCCCGCAACCACGCCATCATCGAGCAGGGGCTGCTCATCCTCAAGAATCTGGCCCACCGCGGCGCCGTCGGCGCCGACCCGCTGGCGAGCGACGGCGCCGGCATTTTGATCCAGATTCCGGACCGTTTCCTGCGCGAGGAAATGGCAGCGCAGGACGTGCAATTGCCGCCCGTCGGCCAGTACGGCGTGGGCATGGTGTTCCTGCCGCAGGAGCCGGCCTCGCGCTTTGCCTGCGAATACGAGATCGAGCGCGCGATCAAGGACGAGGGGCAGGTGCTGCTCGGTTGGCGCGATGTGCCGCGCGACAACTCGGGACTGGGGGAAGCCGGAAAGGAAATTGAGCCGGTGATACGCCAGGTCTTCATCGGCCGCGGCAGCGGCGTGACGGTGACCGACGCCCTGGAGCGCAAGCTCTACATCATCCGCAAGTCTTCGGGCCACGCCATTCAGGCGCTGCGGCTCAAGCACGGCAAGGAATTCTACGTGCCGTCGATGTCGGCGCGCACCCTGGTCTACAAAGGCCTGCTGCTGGCCGATCAGGTGGGCAGGTACTACAAGGACCTGCACCAGCGCTTCTCCACCAACACTTTCCCTACCTGGGACCTGGCGCATCCGTTCCGGTTGATCGCCCACAACGGCGAGATCAACACGCTGCGCGGCAACGTCAACTGGATCCGGGCGCGGCAGCAGGCGATCTCCAGCCCCATCCTCGGCGCCGATCTGAACAAGATCTGGCCCCTGATCTATGACGGCCAGTCGGACTCCGCTTCGTTCGACAATGCGCTCGAGCTGCTGCTGATGGGCGGCTATTCGCTCGCACACGCGATGATGATGCTGATCCCCGAAGCTTGGGAAAAACACACCACGATGGACCCCAGCCGCCGCGCATTCTACGAATACCACGCGGCGATGATGGAACCCTGGGACGGCCCCGCGGCGGTCGCCTTCAGCGACGGCCGCCAGATCGGTGCCACGCTGGACCGCAACGGACTGCGCCCGGCGCGCTACATTGTCACCGACGACGAGATGGTGATCATGGCCTCGGAAGCCGGCGTGCTGCCGATTCCGGAAGAGAAGATCGTGAAGAAATGGCGCCTGCAGCCGGGCAAGATGTTCCTCATCGACGTCGAGCGCGGGCGCATCATCGACGACAGGGAATTGAAGGAAACGCTTGCGGCGGCCAAGCCCTACACCGAGTGGATCGAGCGCATCCGCATCCGGCTCGACGAAGTCGAAAGCGACAAGCAGCAGCCGATACGCTCCGACGTGTCGCTGCTCGACCGGCAGCAGGCGTTCGGCTATACCCAGGAAGACGTCAAGTTCCTGATGCTGCCCATGGCCAATGCCGGTGAAGAGCCGATAGGATCGATGGGCAACGACTCGCCCCTGGCGGTACTGTCCTCCAAGAACAAGACCCTGTACCACTACTTCAAGCAACTGTTCGCGCAGGTGACCAATCCGCCGATCGACCCGATCCGCGAGGACCTGGTGATGAGCCTGGTCAGCTTCATCGGGCCCAAGCCGAATCTACTGGGTATCGACGAGATCAATCCGCCGATCCGGCTCGAAGTCAGCCAGCCGGTGCTCGATTTCTATGAGATGGACAAGATCCGGCACATCGACCGCAACACCGAAGGCAAATTCAAGTCCTTCGAACTCGACATCACCTACCCGGTCGTCTGGGGCCACGAGGCGATCGAGGCGCGTCTGGCGAGCCTGTGCGCGCAGGCCGAGGATGCGGTCCGCTCCGGTTACAGCATCATCATCATTTCCGACCGGCGTGTCGACCGCGAAAACGTCCCGATCCCGGCGCTGTTGGCGCTGTCGGCCATTCACCAGCACCTGGTCGGCAAGGGCTTGCGCACCAGTGCCGGGCTTGTGGTCGAAACCGGATCGGCGCGCGAGGTGCATCACTTCGCCCTGCTTGCCGGATACGGCGCGGAGGCGATCCATCCCTACGTCGCGCTGGAGACGCTGCTCAATATGCAGGACCTGCTCCCCGCCGACATCGACGGAGGCAAGGCGATCAAGAATTTCGTCAAAGCCATAGGCAAGGGCCTGATGAAGGTCATGTCGAAGATGGGCATTTCCACCTACATGTCCTACACCGGGGCGCAGATATTCGAGGCGGTGGGTCTGTCGCGCGAACTGGTCACCAAGTATTTCACCGGCACGGCTTCCAGCGTCGAGGGCATAGGGCTGTTCGAAGTGGCGGAAGAGGCGATACGGCTGCACCGTCAGGCGTTCGGCAACGATCCGGTGCTGGCGCACGCGCTGGACGCAGGCGGCGAGTACGCGTTTCGCACGCGCGGCGAAGAGCACATGTGGACGCCGGAAGTGATCGCGAAACTGCAGCATTCCACCAGGCAGGGCAGCGTAGACACCTACAAGGAGTATGCCGAACTCATCAACGATCAGTCTCGGCGGCACATGACATTCCGCGGCCTGTTCGAATTCAAGATTGGGCAGATGGCGCCGGTTCCGCTCGCCGAAGTCGAGCCGGCGAAGGAGATCGTCAAGCGTTTCGTCACCGGTGCCATGTCGCTCGGGTCGATATCGACCGAAGCCCACACCACGCTCGCGCTGGCGATGAACCGCATCGGCGGCAAGTCCAATACGGGGGAAGGCGGCGAGGACCCGAACCGCTTCGCCGTGGCGAAAGTCGGCGAGACGCTCGCCTCGCGCCTGGGCAAACAGAACATCGAGCATGACATTGCGCTGCAGGAAGGCGATTCGCTGCGCTCCAAAATCAAGCAGGTCGCCTCGGGCCGCTTCGGTGTCACCGCCGAATACCTGGCCAGCGCAGACCAGATCCAGATCAAGATGGCGCAGGGTGCGAAGCCCGGCGAAGGCGGCCAGTTGCCCGGCCACAAGGTTTCCGAGTACATCGCGCAACTGCGCTTCTCCGTTCCGGGCGTGGGCCTGATCTCGCCGCCGCCGCATCACGACATCTATTCGATCGAGGATCTGGCGCAGCTGATCCACGATCTTAAAAACGCCAATCCGACGGCATCCATCAGCGTCAAGCTCGTGTCCGAGACCGGCGTGGGCACGGTGGCGGCGGGCGTGGCCAAGGCCAAGTCCGACCATGTCACCATTTCCGGATACGACGGCGGCACCGGCGCGTCGCCCTGGTCCTCGATCAAGCAGGCCGGCACGCCGTGGGAGCTGGGACTCGCGGAAACGCAGCAGACCCTGGTGTTGAACCGCCTGCGCGGCCGCATCGTGGTTCAGGTTGACGGTCAGATGAAGACCGGCCGCGACGTGGTCATCGGCGCCATGCTCGGCGCCGATGAATTCGGCTTCGCCACCGCGCCGCTGGTGGTCCAAGGCTGCATCATGATGCGCAAGTGCCACCTCAATACCTGCCCGGTCGGCGTGGCCACGCAGGACCCGGTGTTGCGCCGCAAATTCCAGGGCAAGCCCGAGCACGTGGTCAACTTCTTCTTCTTCGTCGCGGAGGAAGCGCGCGAGATCATGGCGCAGCTCGGCGTGCGCAGCATGAACGAGTTGATCGGCCGCTCCGATCTGCTCGACATGAAGAAAGGCATCGAACACTGGAAGGCGAAGGGCTTGGATTTCTCGCGCATATTCCATCATCCCCAGGCGGGGCCGGAGGTCGCGCGCCACCAGTGCGAGCAGCAGGACCATGGTCTTGCGCAGGCGCTGGACCATCGGCTGATCGAACTGGCCAAACCCGCGCTGGAGCAGGGGAAGCAGGTTGCCATCGACATGCCGATACGCAACATCAACCGCACCGTCGGCACCATGCTGTCCTGGGAAGTGGCGCGGCGCTATGGCCGCGCCGGGCTGCCGGACGACACCATACAAGTCAGGTTTGCCGGAACTGCCGGGCAGAGTTTCGGCGCCTTCCTCGCCAAAGGCGTGACATTGGATCTGGTAGGCGACACCAACGACTACTGCGGCAAAGGGTTGTCCGGCGGGCGCATCGTGGTCCAACCCTCGCGCAAGTTCGTCAACGATCCGACGCAGAACATCATCATCGGCAACACGGTACTTTACGGCGCGATCGCGGGCGAGGCCTATTTCCGCGGCGTAGCCGGCGAGCGTTTCGCCGTGCGCAACTCCGGCGCGAGCACCGTGGTCGAGGGCACGGGTGATCATGGCTGCGAGTACATGACCGGCGGCACGGTGGTGGTGCTTGGGATGACGGGACGCAATTTTGCCGCCGGCATGTCGGGCGGCATCGCCTATGTGTTCGACGAAGACGGGTCGTTTGCGCAGCGCTGCAACACGACCATGGTGCAGATCGAGCCGGTGCTTGCTGAGGCGGAGCAGGAGGCCAAACTCGCGCGCGGCGTCTGGCATATGGGACAGTCGGACGAGGCGCTGCTCAAGCAATTGGTGGCGAACCACGCGAAATACACCGGCAGCGCACAGGCGAAGAAAGTGCTTGATGCTTGGGCGGAGTACCGCGGCAAGTTCGCCAAGGTCTTCCCGCACGAGTACCGGCGCGCGCTCGGCGATCTCGCGGTCAAAGGCGGCAAGCTGGCGGCCTGAACGGAAAAAGCTTTAAGGAAATCTCGAAAAATTGTCATTCTGGGGCCGTAGGCAGAGGAATCTGCTTCTTGCCTACTATGAAAAGCAGATTCCTCGCTTTGCTCGGAATGACAGAATTGGGATTGTTTGAGATGCCATCAAAACCAATCTGGACTTTGGATCAATTTAAATGGGCAAGATAACCGGCTTCATGGAATTCCAGCGGCTGCAGGAGGGGAGCGAAGCCCCCGAGGCGCGCAAGAAGCACTACCGCGAATTTGTCCATCACCTGACCGACCAGCAGGCGTCGGTGCAGGGCGCGCGTTGCATGGATTGCGGTACCCCGTTCTGCATGAGCGGCTGCCCGGTCAACAACATCATTCCGGACTGGAACGACCTGGTGTACAAGCAGAACTGGCGCGAGGCGCTGGAGACGCTGCATTCGACCAACAATTTTCCCGAATTCACCGGCCGCGTCTGCCCGGCGCCGTGCGAAGCCGCATGCACGCTCAACATCAACAACGACGCCGTGGGCATCAAGTCGATCGAGCACGCGCTCATCGACAAGGGTTGGGAGATGGGTTGGGTGGTGCCGCTCCCTCCCGCGCGCAAGACCGGCAGGAAGGTCGCGGTCGTCGGCTCCGGTCCCGCTGGGATGGCCTGCGCACAGCAGCTTGCTCGCGCCGGGCACGACGTCGCGCTATACGAGAAGAACGACCGGATCGGCGGTCTTTTGCGTTACGGCATTCCCGACTTCAAGCTGGAAAAGCACCTGATCGACCGGCGCGTGGAACAGATGCGCGCGGAGGGCGTTGAGTTCAGGGCGGGCCAGAGCGTGGGCGGCACGGCGAAGAACGCGGTGCCCGCGAAGAAACTCCTGCAGGAATTCGATGCGGTGGTGGTGTCGGGTGGCGCCGAGCATCCGCGCGATCTGCCTGTTCCCGGGCGCGAGCTTCAAGGCGTTCATTTCGCCATGGAGTTTCTGCCGCAGCAAAACAGGACCGTGGCCGGCGACAAGGTGGACGGCCAGATCATGGCGACAGGAAAGCATGTGGTGGTCATAGGCGGCGGCGACACCGGTTCGGATTGCGTCGGCACTTCGAACCGCCAGGGCGCGGCGTCGGTGACCCAGTTCGAACTGCTGCCGCAGCCGCCGGAACACGAGAACAAGCCCATGGTGTGGCCGAACTGGCCGATCAAGCTGCGCACCTCGAGCTCGCACGAGGAAGGATGCGCGCGCGATTGGTCCGTGGCGACCAAACGCCTCGAGGGCGCGAACGGCAAAGTGACCAAGCTGGTGGCGGTGCGCGTCGAATGGAAGCACGGCAAGATGGTTGAGATCGCCGGAAGCGAGTTCGAACTGAAAGCCGACCTGGTGCTGTTGGCGATGGGCTTCCTCGGTCCGGTGCAGCAAGGGCTGATCGAGGAACTCGGTCTGGCCAGGGACACGCGCGGTAATGTCAAGGCGGACACCGATGGCGCCGGCTGCTACCAGACATCGAACACCAAGGTATTTGCCGCCGGCGACATGCGCCGCGGTCAGTCGCTCATTGTGTGGGCGATACGCGAAGGGCGCCAGTGCGCCCGCGCCGTGGATGAATTCCTGATGGGAACATCGGAACTGCCGCGCTAGCTGCGGTTGCACGCACCTCGATTCCGCAACTGCAATGAACGCGTAGCAGAAGCCCTTGCTACGGTCCGGCTCAGGGAGCCCGGCGAACCGAGCTCACTCTTTGCCTATGCAACCCTGATCGAGGCTTCTCCGCCTGAACTAGGCTCGATTACAGGGTATCGAAGCAGGAAACCCCCGTTCCGTACGGACTGGTCGCGCCCGGCGGCAATTTCGACGCGTCGTTGTAGTCAGTCGCCGCATAGGGCAGGCTGAATGTCGTCGAGGTCGGCGGGTCGTTGCTCGTGACCGACGTTCGCGCTTCCAGCGTGACGTCATTCCAATAAGCGTGGTTCTTCGGATAGGCGATGGTTGCGATGGCGATGCCGAATGCATCGGTCGTGGCGGTGGCATTCACCGTAGCCACCGTTCCGGGAAGCAGCGGATTCGGAACAGCCGTTCCGGCAGGCCACACGACCAGGCCTTCACCCGGGTCCAGAGAGCCGTTGAAATTCAAGTCCTCATTGGCACAGGACGGTACTGTGCTGGGGACCGGCGTCCAGACGGTCGTGCCAAACCTGAATACGCCTTTCCTGTACGTACCGGGTCGCAGCACAAAATTCACCTTGGTTCCGACGCTGGGATTTCCGGCGGCGTCGGTAACGACGGCAAGGTAGGTCTTGATATATGCGTTCGATACCACATCCGCGCCGACCAGATTATCGGTACCCAGCCGGACTTGCAGCGACTGTCCGCTGACAGTCAAATTCGCGCTGGCAGTCACCGCTCCCGACGGGAAGGTGGCGGCGCCCGTGGCGCCTTTGATATCGGTGACCGTGGCGGTGATTGTCACCCCGTTTTGCGCGCTGCTGGTGCCGCCCGCAATATAGGTCACGGAAGCGCTGCCGGAAATATCGGTTACCCCGGTTGCGGAGGTGAGCCTGCCTCCGCTGACGTCGGTCAAGCTGAAACTCACGCCGGCGTTCTTCACCAGATTGTTTGAATCATCGCGAACCTGCACCGTGATCGTCGAACTGTTGTTGGTCTGCGATGCCAATCCGCTGGTCACCTGAACGGTGCCGGGAACGGCCTGCAACGCGGCTTTGGTTGCGCTGGTCGCGACGAAGATGACTTCCAGGGTGGCGGCTGGCGTGCCGCTTAGACCGGAGGCAGTGATGATGGCCGGACCGGCGTCCGTTGAAGATATGGTTGTGCTGGCGCTGCCCGCAACAAGCGCAGGCTGGGCGGGGGCCGCGGTTCCGCGGCTGATCGCAAATTTCACCGGGCCGGTCGGGGCGGGCACATCCGACCAGTTGACTGTCACCGTCTGGGTGCCGGTCAGGGGAATTTCGGTATTTGCCGCCGGGGTGGCAAAGGAAAAACTGGCGCTGCTGATGGTAAGCGTCTGGGTGGCGGTGGCGCCCGCAGCGGTGACGGTGATCACATCGTTCCCGGCCTTGGTGGCGGTAATATCGGCGGACATCTGGCCCGAACTGTTGGTGGTCCCGGCGGCGCTGCTCGGTGCGACAGTATTCCCATTCGTCGATGTCGCGGTGACGGCTGCGCCCTGTATCGCCGTTCCGGCTGAATCCTTGACGCTGAAAGTCAGGGTGGTCTTGGCACCCGACGCAAGGGAACTATTGCCGCTGATGGCGATGGTCGTGCCGGTGACGTCGATGGTGTTGGTCACGCTGGCCGAGTCGGAAGACGCGGTAAGGGTAATGGTGCGGTTGGTCTTGTTGCCGCCGAGATTGAGTTTGGCGGTGACGACGCCGTTCTTGTCGGTTACCCCGCCCCCGCCGCTGGCCGGGGCTTCGCTGTAGTTGTTCACGAAAGCGGTCGGATCGCTCCCCGGAGAAATCGTCACCGTCTTGCCTTTGATGGTCTGCTTGCTAGCGTCCAGCACGATGACGGTCAAGTCAATCGTCACGGTGCCGGCCGATGGCATCTGCGTCGCGCTGGTCAGCAACTGGATGGTCGCAGGCACCGGCCCGGCGGTACTTGAGGTCGCGGGCAGTGGGATTGAAGGAATCGCCTGTCCGGAGCCGCAACCTGCGAGGACGGCCATTGCCGTCGCGAGAAACAACGACGTTGCGAGTCCCGAAATATTCCGGCCGAAAAGATTCTGAATGAAGTATTTATGCACGCAAACCTCCCGTTCACACGTAGCGCCTGAGCCAAATATGGCGTTGCTCCCGCAACGGTACAATATTTTTAATATAAACACAACAAGTTAAACCAGATATTTAATGTTAAATAGATCATGGTCGGGAGTCCCTGGCCGGAGGTAATCCCGCCGGCCAAACCGCAGCGGCGGGCCCGGCCGGCAGAAAAGACCGGATTCCCGCCTGCGCCGTCGGTCACCGGACCGATTCCATGGCCGATTTTCGCGCCGCCGCGCGTCAAATCACACGCTTGCGTATGAAAGTTACGATGACCTCGGCTACGATCACCACCGCGAAAATGGCGAACAGCACCGTTGCCACGCGGTCCCACTGAAACAGGTTCAGCGCGGTGTCCAGCGCCATGCCTATGCCGCCGGCGCCGACCAGACCCAGTACCGCCGACTCGCGCACGTTGATGTCCCAGCGGAACAGCACCACCGACCAGAACGCGGGTTCGACCTGCGGCCAGTAGCCCTTGGTCAGCACGGAGAGCCAGGGCGCGCCCGCGGCCTGCAGCGCTTCGATAGGGCCGCGGTTGGCCTCCTCCAGCGCCTCGCCGATCAGCTTGCCGACGAAGCCGATGGAACGAAACGCGATCGCCAGCGTCCCGGCGAGCGCGCCGGGACCGAACACGGCGACGAACAAGAGCGCCCACACCAGGGAATTGACCGAGCGGCTGGAGACCAGCAGCAGCTTGGCGAAATAATTGAGCGGCTTGCTCGGGGTGACGTTGTTCGCCGCCATGAGGCCGATCGGCAGCGCCATGACCACCGCGAGGATGGTGCCTAGCGAGGCAATGTGCAGGGTGTCCATGAGCGCGTCGTGCACGCCCTGCGGATAGTGATAGAAGGCGATCGGCCACATGCGCGTGAGCAGGTCCTGCATCTGCTCCGGCGCGTCGTAGAGAAATTCCGGAATGATCTCCACCGTCTGCGCCGAGGCCACGACCGCGACGACCAGTGCGAGGTAGACGGCAAAGCGCGCCAGGCGCTGCGCCGGCGTGAAGCGCTGCCAGGTTTTTATTTCCACTGACTGCAATGCGGTATTCACTCTCCTACCACCTTGCCCCGTTCGAGGAACACCGCGCGCACCCAGCCGGCGAGCACCTCCCCGACCATGATCATGCCGATGATGCAAAGCAGAATGGCGCAGACGAAGTCGTAGTCGAAACGCTGGAACGCGGCGAACAGCGTGCCGCCTATGCCGCCGGCGCCGACGATGCCGACCATGGTGGAATTGCGCAGATTGGAGTCGAGCTGATAGGTGGCGAAGCCGATGAAGCGCGAGAACACCTGCGGCAGCACGCCATAAGTGATCACATTCATGAAGGGCGCACCGGTGGCACGCACCGCCTCTACCTGCTTGAGCGAGATTTCTTCGATCGCCTCGGCGAACAGCTTGCCGATGAAACCGACCGAGGCCACCACGAGTGCGAGGATGCCGGCGAGCGCGCCGAAGCCGACCGCCTTGACGAACAGGATGGCCACGATCACCGGGTGAAACGAGCGGCACAGCGCGATGCACATGCGCGCCGGCCAGGTGGCCCACACCGGCATCAGGTTTCTCGACGCCAGCAGGCCTATGGGCAGCGATATCAATATACCGAGGCAGGAGGCGAGAATGGCGATCTCCAGGCTTTCGGTGAGTCCCTTCAACAAGCTGTCTGGCTGCGCGATGTTCGGCGGCAGCATGCGGCCGATGAACTTCACCCCGTTGTCCAATCCGACCAGGAAGCGCGCCCAGGTGATCTCCAGGCGCGACGCGGCGTAAACGATGTAGGCGGCGAGGGCGATCCAGCCGGCGCGTGTCCACACGTTGCGATTGAACGGGCTCGCTTGCGCTGCCTTGCTCATTCGCAGGTCCTGTGCGTCATGCTGCGTTCCAGATTGCGCTCATTGCCGGCGATCAGCACCAGGTAACCGCCGTGGAGGTCGTTCGCGACGAGCACGCTATAGTCGTCCAGCGGCGGGTTGTCTGCGGCCAGCCTGCTGACTGCGTTCCAGACTTCTTCCAGCCCGGCTACGCTTGTCGTCCTTCCGGACAGATTGCGGCGGGCGTCGGCACGCAGGCGCACCAGATGCACATGCAGCTGGTCCTGCGCACGCTGGCGCGCGGAATTCACCACCAGTGCAATCGCCGCGGGATCGTCGATCTTCTTGCGTGCGGCCGCCCAGGCGAACGGCCAGATGCCCTGAGGAAGCGGCCGCGCTTCGACGCCGCTCACCGCGGCGCGCGGAATGACCAGGCCGTGCACGAAGCCGGCGGGGCAGGCGCACATCTTGATATCGCGCATCGCGACGAACTCATCGTTCGTATCCCACGGTTCGGAAGTATCCTCGCAGCGCTGCTTCCCGGCGCACGCGCTGCCCGCCCGCGGCGAAATGCAGCGCTGGCAGTAATCCGCATCCTCCGGGCCCAGGCAGGCGCTGACGATCTTCCAAAGGACGTTCCTGTCCCGGGGTCGCGCGGCATCCGCGGCGCTTGCCGTGGAAACCAGCAGAGCGATCGCCGTGAGAAAGAACAGGCGCAAGAATCTGTTCATCGCGCCAGATCGAAGGCGCTGGTCAGGTCGCCGACGTTCGCCCGCACCCCGGGCAGGGGCTCGAGGCCGAAGCGCCGCGTGATGAATTTGAGTATGGACGTCGTGTCGTAGGCGGTGTGATCGACATGGCCGCGGCGCGCGTAGGGTGAAACGATGATTGCAGGTATGCGCGTGCCCGGGCCCCAGCGATCGCTCCAGCCGGGCCCTGCGGGCGGCGCGACATGGTCCCAGAAGCCGCCGTTTTCGTCGTAGGTTACGATCACCGCCGTCTTCGGCCACAGCGGGCTTCGCTGCAGACGCTCGAGCAGGTCGGCGATGTGCGCGTCGCCGCTTTTCAGATCGGTATAGCTCGGGTGCTGGTTGACCCGCCCCGCGGGCTTGTAGAACGCAACCTGCGGCAGCGCGCCTGCGGCGATCGCCTCGAAAAACTCGTCGCCGTCCTTGAGATGCTGCGCGCGATCCGGGCTGCCCGGTGCAAAGCGTGCGTAGTAGTTCAACGGCTGGTGGTGCGGCTGGAACATCGGGCTTTCAGCCTCGCGGTTGTAGATGACGGAGCGCTTTTCCTTCGCGTCGCGCCGGCCATCGGCCAGCGCACGGTTCCACGCGCCGCCGTACCAGGCCCAGGAAACGCCTTTGGCCGACAGCGTATCGCCGATGGTCTTCTGCGTCTGCGGCGGCACCGGATACTTGGCCGGATCGGCAAGCTCGGCGCTGCCGCCAGCGGCCGGCGGTGCGCCGCTGGGCTGGTATGGCGGCTGCGAGGTGTTGACGGCGTATCCGTCTGGCGTGACCTGGCCGTCGAACACCTGCACCGGCCCGTCCAGAACCGATGCGGGCGAGCCCGGACGCTTCTTCAGCCTGCCTTGTTCGTCCAGTTGCGCGCGCATCGAAGCGGGCGCGTCGGCAAACGTCGGCGTGCACGCGCACACCAGCCATTGGTGATTGAGAAAGGAACCGCCCAGCGCGGCCTGGAAGAAGTTGTCGGCCAGGGTGTAATCGCGCGCCCACTGCCACATTTTCATGGCCGAGCCGTCGTAGTAGGCCATCGCCCAGGCACCAACCGTGGTCATGGCGACGAACATATTGTTGGCGCCGCCGTTGATCTGCTCCCGGTTCTGCCAGAAATTGTGGATCGGGCTCGGCAGCACCTGGTCGATGCGCGCGCCAACCGGCGGCGCGTCGATGCGAAACGGCCCGTTCGGCAGCTTCTGCGGAAAGCGCGCGTCCGCTTTGCCCTGCGCCGTGTACACCGGCGGCAGATGCGGCAGGGGCTTGCCGTCGTGGTCGAGCTGCGTCTTCTGCTCCGCGGTTGCATCGGCGATGCCGTTTGCGCCGGGGAACAGGCCGTAGAGATGGTCGAAGCTGCGGTTCTCCGCATAGATCACGACGATGTGCTCGATTCTCTCCAACCCGCCCGCACCGGGTGGCAGACCGGCGCAGGCGGACAACAGGCAGGAAACAAGGGCGATGAGTGCGGTACGGAATTTCATGATCGAAATCCTTCGTTAGTCTTCAATGCAGCCAGTCCTGTCCGCCGTAGATCGTTTTAAGCTGTTCATCCGACAAGCCCTCCGGGGGGCCGTCGTAGACCACCGTTCCCTGCGACATGCCGAGGACGCGGTCGGCAAAGCGCCGCGCCAGTTCCACGTCGTGCATGTTGATCATGACCGGAATCGCGTGTTGCCGGCACAGGTCTCGGATCAGGCTCATGATTTCGACCGAGGTCTTCGGATCGAGCGAAGACGTCGGCTCGTCCGCGAGCAGCAGCTTCGGTTCCTGCATGAGCGCGCGCGCGATGCCCACGCGCTGGCGCTGCCCGCCGGAGAGGCTGTCGGCGCGCTGGTTGACGAAATCGGCCAGGCCCACCACGTCCAGCAATTCGAACGCCCGCGCGATGTCCTGCGGCGGATATTTGCGCAGCCAGGCCTTGAGCGGCGCCACATAGCCCAGGCGCCCGCACAGCAGGTTTTCCATCACGGTCAGCCGTTCCACCAGGTTGTACTCCTGGAACACCATGCCTATGTGGCGCCGCGCCAGGCGCAGCCCGCGGCGGTCGAGTTTCACCATGTCCGCGCCTTCGAACATGATCTCGCCCGAAGTCGGCTCGACCAGCCGGTTGATGCAGCGGATCAGGGTCGACTTGCCCGTGCCCGAGGGGCCGATGATGGCGGTGATGCCCTGATCCGAGACGTCCAGGCTGATATCGCGCAGAACCGGCTTGCCGCGGACGTATTCCTTGGACAGGTTGCGGATGGAGAGGGCGGCGCCTTGGTTCATCGATTGAATTCTCTATGCTGTGCGGACCGGTGCCCGCGCTGAAATTTCTTGCTCATTTTCTGGTCGTTGCTTCGGCGCGCGCTTTTTCGCGCTCGAACGCGGTGCGCGTAAATGCCTGGCCGCTGTCCTGCGCTACGCGGCGGATCAGTTCCCAGTCCTGCTTGTAGTCTATCGGCAGCCAGCGGTCGGCGCCCTGGAAACCGCGCACCATCTCCGGCGAGTAGCGATAGCTGTAGGTGCAGTCGCGGATCTTCTTTTGCAGAGCGGGTGCGAGATCGTGCGCCATCGACAGCCCGCCCGGCGGGAAATTTCGGCTCTTCCAGATGATGCGGAAATCATCCATTCTCACCAGGCCGCGGTCCGCCATGCGCAGCAGGATGTCGTGCGCGATCGGCGCGGCATCGAAATCGCCGCTCCACACGCCCGAAATCGAGTTCTCGTGCTTGCCCGAGAACATCACCTTGTAATCCTTGTCCGGGGTCAGGCCCTCCGGCGGAAACAGAGCGCGCGGCGCGAGATTGCCCGAGTTCGAAGAGGGCGTGGTGTGTGCGATGCGCTTGCCCTTCAGGTCGGAGAGTTTCTGGTACGGGCTGTCCTTTTTCACGATCATCCACAGCTGATATCCCTGCGGTCCGTTGGCGTCGCCGCGGATGCCGATCGGGACCGCGCCGGCGACGTTGACTGCGAACGCGGTGTCGCCCGAGGACATGGTGCCCAGGTGCATGCGACCCGAGCGCATCGCCTCGATCGCCGCAGCGCTCGAATACACGTCGTAGAAGCGCACCTTGCGCCCGCTGCATTTCGCCAGGTGCTCGACGAAAGGCCGCATCAGTTCCTTGAACACCGCGGGGTCGTCCAGCGGCGAATTGGTGAAGAACAGCGTGTCCGGGTCCTTCAGCCGTGCCGCGTCTTTCGGCGTGTCGGCGAGAAAGTCGCCGTCCTCGTCGCAGTATGGCGTGTCGAGATCGCCGCGCTGCCGGCACGCATCCTCGGCTGCCGCAGGAACAGCGAGCGCCGCCGCGCACAGCCCCAGCAGGAATATCGATCGCTTCAGGTGCGACAAATTCCCTACGAACACGCGCATGCTGTGGCCGCTCCCTGCTATTTCTTTGCCTTCTCCTCGGCCGCCTTCTTCCGCGCTTCCTCTTCGCGCCTGGTTTCCTTTTCGTACGCGGTGCGGTTGAACGCTTCGCCCGAGCCTTCCGCCACCCTGCGCACCACCGCCCAATCCTTCAGGTAGGTGATGGGGAAGAAGCGATCGGCGCCGTCGAAGGCCTTCTTCATCTCCTCGGTGAAGCGGTACTCGTAGAAACACTTCAGCATCTTGTCGCGGAATGCGGGCTCCAGGTCGTGCGCGTAGGAGAAGGACGACGTCGGGAATTTTTCGCTGCGGTAGATCACGCGGAAGTTTTCCTCCTTGATCTGCCCGCGCACGCCCATGCGGTGGAACACGTCGGAAGCGACCGCCGCCGCGTCGTAGTCGCCGGAATTCACGCCGAGCACGGACTGGTCGTGCTTGCCTGAGAACAGGATCTTGTAGTCCTTGTCCGGGGTGAGGCCTTCCGGCGGGAACAGCGCCAGCGGCGCCATGTGGCCGGAATTGGACGAGGGGGAGGTATGCGCCAGTTTCTTGCCCTTGAGATCGGACAGCTTCTGGTAGGGGCTGTCTTTTTTCACGATCACGATCAGGTTGTAGCCCTGGAACTCCTTCTCGTAGCCTTTGACCGCGAACGGAACAGCGCCGGCGATGTTGACGGCAAAGGCCGTCGGTCCGGTGGAGAAGCCGCCCACGTGCAGGCGGCCGGAGCGCATGGCCTCGATTTCGGCGGCGTTGGATTGCACCTGGTAGAACACGACTTTCTTGCCTGTGCACTGTGCCAGGTGGTCGGTGAAAGGTTTGAACGCCTTTTCATACACAGCCGGGTCTTCCACCGGGGTGTAGGTGAACACCAGCGTGCCCGGCGTCTTCAGCTTTTTCGCGTCCTTGGGCGTATCGGCGACCAGGTCCTTGTTCTCGTCACAGTAGTTGAGGTCGAGGTCGCCGCGGCTCTTGCACGCGTCCTGCGCGAGGGCCGGAGCGCAGGCGAGCGCGAACAGTACGCTGGACAGAAAACATTTCAAACAATGCATGGGGCCTCCCTGGAGATAAGCATTTTTTCTCGATTGGACGATACCGCTCGCCTGGCGCCGGTTGTGTGGGGCACATGAAGCACCGGCTGGCAAGTCGAAAGCGAGTCGTAATATAACCCGCAAGACATCGGCTAACAAGGCGAACGACAAGCGCGTGTCGCGAGTTCATGATCTGTCCGGTTCTATAGCACGACATCTGTCCGGTTGTCATAGTGCCCCGAAGGGGGTGGGAAATGACGCCGACGCAAGTGCTGCAGGAGATACGGAAGATGAGATTCGAGGAAGCGTATGAGGG